>JAUPKI010000298.1 GCA_030837545.1 Thermodesulfobacteriota bacterium
AAATTCCTCATTGTCCTTTCCATGCTCCCCGCCATCCTGAAGGGGAATCAGTTGGTCTTCACCCTGGCGGAGGTCGTCCCGGGCGTTGCCATCCGATTCCGGGTGGACGCACTGGGGATGCTGTTTGCCCTGGTGGCCTCCTCTTTATGGATCATCACCAGCGCCTATTCCATCGGATACATGAGGGGCCTCAATGAACACAGCCAGACCCGGTATTTCTGCTTCTTTGCCCTGGCCCTCTCAGCCACCATCGGGGTGGCCTTTTCGGCCAACCTCCTGACCCTCTACCTCTTCTACGAGATGCTCTCCCTCGCCACCTATCCCCTGGTCACCCATCATCAGGACGCCGAGGCCCGGGCCTCGGGCCGGAAGTACCTGACCTATATCCTGGGCGCATCCATCGGGCTGGCCCTCCCGGCCATGCTGATCTGCTACACCCAGACAGGGACCCTCGAATTCGCAAGGGAGGGATTCCTGAGCGGGACCTGTTCCAAAGGGCTTGTGACGCTCCTCCTCCTGATGTTTCTCTTCGGGTTTGCCAAGGCCGCCATCATGCCGTTTCACGCATGGCTCCCCGCGGCCATGGTGGCCCCCACGCCGGTGAGCGCCCTCCTCCATGCCGTGGCCGTGGTCAAGGTAGGGGTTTTCAGCATTGTCCGGGTGTTGACAGGGGTGTTCGGCATCGACCTGTTGTCGACCCTTCATCTGGACACCCTCATCTGCATCATCGCATCCTTCACCATTATCGTGGGGTCGCTTATCGCCCTTACCCAGGACAACCTGAAACGCCTTCTGGCGTTCTCGACCATCGCCCAGTTGTCCTATATCGTGCTGGGGGTGGGTCTCCTCTCACCTCAGGGAATGACCGGCGGCATCCTCCACATCGCCATGCATGCCTTTGGAAAGATCACCCTCTTTTTCTGCGCCGGGGCCATCTTCGTGGCCACGGGGAAACGGAATATCAGCGAGATGAAGGGGCTGGGTCTGCGGATGCCCATCACCATGATCGCGTTCTTCATCGCTTCCCTGAGCATCGTCGGACTTCCGCCCACCGGCGGATTCCTGAGCAAGTGGTATCTGGTCTTGGGGACGCTCCAGGCCGGGCAGACAGCGTTTCTGGTCGTGCTCCTGACCAGTTCCCTCCTCAATGCCGCCTATTTCATGCCGATTGTTTACCGGGCGTTTTTCAGCCCACCGGATGCCCAGGAGCCGGATACCGGAATCCGGGAGGCCCCCCTCTTCTGCATTGCCCCGCTGACGGTCACCGCCCTGATATCCATGATCCTCTTCTTTTATCCCCAGCCCTTTTTCAGGCTGGCCCAAATGGCGGTGAAGGCTGTAACGGGAGGGTGATGATACTGGATACTGGTTTCTGGATACTGATTGACGGGATGACCGGATGGTTGGAGGATTGGATGATTAGGATGATTAGGATGAGGTGTTTTCTGACCTCGGACCACGACCTCTGGCCTCTGATGGTGGGTGGTGGACGTTAGTCACTTGGGTCGCTTTGGTCCTTTTTGTCCCTTTCCCGGGTCATTCTTGACAGAGCAACCGTGAACCGAAAGGAGTTGAAGCATGACCGAAGAAAGCCAAGAAAAGATGGAATTGACGCACGAGCCGGTCCCGGGATACCGGACGGTCTTTTTCATCGCCATCGCCATCGGCGCCCTCTACCTGGGCCTGATCCTCTTCAAGACCCTTTGAATCCCGAATTGCGACATGAAAGACTTATTTAGAAAGAGGCTATAACCATGAAAAATCAAAATGAAATATCTGATCTCCAAACTTCAAACTCCACACTTCACACTCCCAACTCCAAACGCTATCTCTTCGACACCCCCCGGAATGTGAAGGTCCTCCTCGGCTGTTTTTACGCGTCTCTCCTCATCCTCCTCATCATCGAGTTATTTGTGCACAAGCATCCCCATTTTGCCTGGGAGGATTGGCCCGAATTCTATGCGGTGTATGGCTTTGTGGCGTGTGTCGTCCTGGTGGTGGCCGCCAAATATATCCTGCGGCCCCTGGTGAAGAGACGAGAGGATTATTATGACTGATCCGCTTCCTCCAGTAATCCTGTTTATTGCGGGCGCCCTTCTGGTCCCCTTTTTTAAGGGGAAGTGGAAGGCAGGCCTCCTCCTCTTGATTCCTGTTCTCGGATTCATCAATTTGATCCGTATGGAAGAAGGGACCTATTGGGTGGTCCCGTTCCTGGACTACCGCCTGATCTTCGGCAGGGTGGACCGGCTCAGCCTTCTCTTTGGGTACATCTTCCATATTATTTCCTTTATCGCCATTCTCTACGCCCTCCACGTAAAGGACGACATTCAGCATATGGCGGGGCTGGTGTATGCGGGTAGCGCATTAGGGGCCGTCTTTTCAGGAGACCTCTTTTCCTTTTTTGTGTTCTGGGAGATGCTGACTGTCTCCTCCATCTTTCTGATATGGGCGAGGCGCACCGAGGCGTCCTTAGCCGCTGGTTTCCGATACCTTCTGGTCCATGCGGCCGGGGGCCTCTGTCTCCTGGCCGGGATTGTGCTCCATGTGAACCAGACCGGTTCCATTGAACTGGGCTATCTGGGCCTGAACGGACCGGGAAGCTACCTCATTTTCTTTGGTTTCGGCCTCAACTGCGCCTGGCCGATCCTCCATCCATGGCTCACCGACGCCTATCCCGAGGCCACCATTACCGGGACCATATTCCTGAGCGCCTTTACCACAAAGGTGGCGGTCTATGCACTGGCCAGGGCCTTTCCAGGAACAGAGGCCCTCATATGGATCGGGGCCGTCATGACAGCATTTCCCATTTTTTACGCAGTGATCGAGAATGACCTCAGGAGGGTTCTCGCCTACAGTCTCATCAACCAGGTGGGATTCATGGTATGCGGGATCGGCATCGGGACGGCCCTGGCCATCAACGGGGCCATATGCCACGCCTTCAACGATATCCTGTTCAAGGCCCTTCTCTTCATGTCCATGGGCGCGGTCATGTACCGCACCGGGAAGATCAACGGCACAGACTTAGGCGGGCTCTACCGGACCATGCCCTTTACCTGCATCTTCTGCATGGTAGGGGCCGCCTCCATCTCCGCCTTTCCCCTCTTCAGCGGTTTTGTCAGCAAGTCCATGGTCATGGATGCGGCGGCCGCCGGCCACATGAGGATCATCTGGTTCATGCTCCTCTTTGCCTCGGCCGGCGTGTTCCACCATGCAGGGATCAAGATCCCCTACTTTGCGTTCTTCTCCCACGACGCCGGCTTGCGGCCAAAGGAAGCCCCGGTCCATATGCTCCTCGCCATGGGCATCGCAGCCTTTCTGTCGGTGTTCATCGGCGTCTATCCGGCGCCTCTGTACAGCCTCCTCCCCTATCCGGTGGAATATGTCCCGTACACGGCCCCCCACGTACTCGGCCAGACCCAGCTCCTCTTTTTCTCTGCCCTGGCCTTCACCCTCCTTCTCCTCTCTGGCATCTATCCGGCTGAGATGCGCGCCATCAACCTGGATGCCGACTGGTTTTACCGAAAGGGGGGAAGGCTTTTCTATCGCGCCATGGCCAGGACCCTGAATCCGCTGAATGAGGCCTGCGAACGGCTTTTCGTCAGTGGTTTTATCAAGGATATCGCCCATCTTTCCAAAGACGTCATCGCGAGACTATCCCTTTTTGTCATGGTGAGCGTCTGGATCCTCGCAGGATCAAGGGGGGAACGGCTGCGGATGAAGAAAACGAACCTGTACGAGGACATCATGGGCGGGACCTGCCCTGTCGGGCTGGGGGCGGCGGCCGGAACGGGATTCCTTGTGCTGGTGTTTGTGCTCATGGAATATTTTTAGGCATTTAAGAGCGGAGGAAACCCCATGGTCCCGTTTAAAGAGCTGAGAGAAATCCATTTGTTGGAAAACCTGAC
>JAUPKI010000035.1 GCA_030837545.1 Thermodesulfobacteriota bacterium
CCGGTGGGATTGTTGGGGAAGTTGAGGATCACGATAATCTTTTCCCTGGCCCCGGCTTCGTTCTGAACGCATGCCTCGAATCCCTTCAGATTGAATGCCCCATTGGCGTCAAAGAGGGGATAGGTGACGATGCGCGCCCCCCTGCGTACGGAAAATATCAGGTTGTAATTCCCCCACATCTTGTCAGGGAGGATGATCGTATCGCCCGGGTCCACCCACATGTCGGATACCACGCTGAGGCCGTGGGTAATGGCATGAGAAACAATCGGGAGACTGATCTCTTTTCCTTTCAGGGAAGGGTTCTTCCTGTACTGTTCATCCTGCCAGGCCCTGCGCAGGGGCATGATGCCGAAAGAGGGGGCATAGGTGAGGGCCTCTTCAGGCTGGATCCCGTGGAGCATGGCCATCACCGACGGGAGGTGCATGGTTCTTCCCTTTTCAGTGGCCATTCCGATGGTGGCATTGAATCTGTGGGCCTTTTCCTTTGCCTCGGCACCCTGGGACAGGATCCCTTTTGGAAAAAAAAGGTTTTTCCCTACCTCGGACAGCGTCTCATAGATATGCTCATTCCCCGCCCGGATGATCTGGTTCAGTTCTTCTGCAATCGGGTTCATCTGTTCACTCCTCACCTGTTATGATGTTTTTGAATCAATTGGCCCATGTTCTTTGATTAGCTGCTAATCCTCAGATTTGTCAAGAAAATTGTAGGAGGTCTCAGGCGGGCTAATTTGTCTTGACTTAAAAAGCGATCCTTTAATATAAGTGGAGTGTGGAGGTTGGAGGTTGGAGTTGAAATCGGATTTTTTCCTACTTTGACTTTAGGCACTTCAAACTCGCAACTTCAAACTTGGCAAAACGAGCATCCAGTATCCAGAAAAGGGGAACATTTATGAGAGAGGTGGTTATTGTCAGTGCGTGCAGGACAGCGGTCGGGGACTTTGCCGGGTCGCTCAGTACGGTTTCTGCGACAGATCTTGGAGCACTTGTCATCAAGGAGGCCATCAAGAGGGCCGGAATTCAGAACGATCAGGTGGACGAGGTCATCATGGGGAGCGTCCTCCCCCATGGCCTGGGACAGAACCCGGCCAGGCAGACCATGGTCCGGGCCGGGCTCCCCTGGGAGACAGGCGCCATTACCGTGAACAAGGTGTGCGGGTCCGGCCTCAAGGCGGTCATGCTGGCCGCACAGGCCATTCAGTGCGGGGATGCGGAGGTGATCGTGGCAGGCGGACAGGAAAACATGAATCTCTGTCCCTATATGCTCGACAACGCCCGGAACGGATACCGCATGAATAACGGTCAATTGATAGACGGGATGGTCCATGACGGGCTGTGGGACCATGTCAATGACTTCCATATGGGGATCAGCGCGGAGCTGGTCTCTGAGAAGTACGGGGTGAGCCGGGAGGATACGGACGCCTTTGCCCTCAATTCCTATGAAAAGGCCTGGAAGGCCATTGACGGGGGCAAGTTCAAGAATCAAATCGTCCCGGTTGAGATCCCTTCAAGAAAGGGAGATCCCAAGATATTCGATGTGGATGAGATCCCTTTGAGAAAGCCTAAGACCACCATGGAGGCCCTGGCCGGACTTCGGCCCGCCTTCAAGAAGGGCGGCCTGGTGACAGCGGGAAACGCAAGCAAGATCAGCGACGGGGCCTCTGCCCTGGTGGTGATGTCGAGGGAGAGGGCGGAGCAATTGGGATGCACCCCGATGGTCCGGGTAGGGGCACAGGGGGCGGCCGGCATCGACATGAAATATGTCCTGGTGGCGCCGATCCTGTCCATCCCCAAGGTCCTGGCCAAGGACGGGCTCAAGGTGGCGGATGTGGACCTCCATGAGATCAATGAGGCCTTCAGCACCTCCTCCGTGGCGATCAACAGGGAGCTGGGGATCGATCCTCTAAAGGTCAATATCCACGGGGGATCTGTGGCCATCGGTCATCCCATCGGCGCGAGCGGGGCACGTGTCCTAACGACCCTTATTTATGCCATGAAAGACACGGGGGCCAAGATCGGCGAGGCCTCCCTCTGCCTGGGTGGCGGCGAGGCCGTAACCCTGGTGGTTTACAATGAAGGATAAACGTATCTAAGAGATCTTTTAATAATCTGCGTAAATCTGCGCCTGCCCCATGAAATGCTTTTTGGTTTGCTATTTCATCGGGGTAATCTGCGGATGGAATTCAGGAATAGGAGACGAAATGATGAAAGATGTGGTGATTGTTTCTGGGGTAAGGACGCCCGTCGGGTCATTCGGTGGGACCTTGAAGTCGACGCCCGTGGTTGACCTGGGGGCATTGGTGCTCAAGGGGGCGCTCAAGAAGATGAACCTGAAACCGGTTGCAACAGAGGGCCTGACCCGCTTCGAGCCCGATGCCCTGAGGGGCGTAGGGATGATCGACCTTGAAAAGAAGGCCTACGACTTTGACGCATCCGCTCAGCCCATTCAGATCGACGAGGTCATTATGGGAAATGTCGTGGGTGCAGGTCAGGGCCAGAATGTGGCGCGGCAGGCCACGATCCGGGCAGGGATCTCCAAGGAGACGGCCGCCTTTACCGTGAACAAGGTCTGCGC
>JAUPKI010000299.1 GCA_030837545.1 Thermodesulfobacteriota bacterium
AGGAGGGCCGTGGCCCCTATGGACAGCCCCTTGGACGGATCAAACTGGATCCTGTTCAATCCCTCAATCCCCTTCAAGGCAACAAGCATGGAGGGCGCAGCAAGGCCATGACCCATCTTCACCATGAGGTCCGTCCCCCCTGCAAAAAGACGGCATCCTTCCCCGCCTTTTGCGAGGAGATCCAACGCCGCATCCACGGTCTTTGGTGCAACATATTCAAATCTTGGCAATCTCATCGCTTCACCCCTTCCCCTCCGTCGACCCTGAGCTTCCCTGAGGCGTCAGCAATGGCCTCAACGATCTGGTTATAACCCGTGCACCGGCAAAGATGCCCCGAGAGACCCTCCCGGATCTCCAGCTCGGTCGGCGACGGATTCTTCTTGAGGAGATGGAGGGCAGACATCTCCATCCCCGCGGTGCAGAACCCGCATTGAATCGCCCCCTTCTCGATGAAGGCCGCCTGAATCGGGTGGAGGGTTTCACCCGAAGGCGCGAGTCCCTCCACGGTGGTGATGCTCTTCCCGTCGACGGCCACGGCCAGCGTCAGGCAAGAGCTGACGCTCTTTCCATCTATCAAAACGGTGCAGGCCCCGCAGTCTCCGACCGCGCACCCGAGCTTGGTGCCCGTCAGATTGAGGTCCTCGCGAAGGACCTCGTTCAATGTCCGCCAGGGGTCTACAAAGAGTTCGTAATCGTCCCCGTTTACGTTCAATTTGATCTGGTGCTTCATGTATCCAAATACCTCCATTTCCTTCGCAGCTTTTCGAGGGTTTTGAGGGGATCATCCCTCCCCTCCCTTTTTTCCGGCCTGCGACCCGCGCGGTTCGTTGCACGGGACATTCTAAACATTCCTGTAGCCGTTCATGGGTTGAAGGTTCGAAGTTTCCCCTTGCAAGTGGGATTAGGGACAAGGACAAGAATGGAGCGTGCGAACAAGAATACAACCTTGAACCCTGAACCTCTGAACGCTTACACGTTTCTTTCCATTCCCTTCCAGTATTCCTCCCGAATGGTCCGCTTGAGGAGCTTCCCGGTAGGGCTCTTGGGAAGCTGGGATCGGAATTCGACCGACTTGGGCTTTTTGTAACTGGCAAGGTTATCCTTGCACAGGGCGATGATCTCCTCTTCGGTCGCCTCCCTTCCCGGCTTCAGGACAATTAGGGCCTTGACAGATTCCCCCCAGTAGTCGTCCGGGATGCCGATGACGGCCGTCTCCAGGACCGCATCGTGCGTGTAAATGACCTCTTCGATCTCCCGGGGGTAGATGTTCTTCCCGCCGCTGATGATCATATCATTTTTTCGGTCCACGATAAAGACATACCGTTCTGCGTCCAATCTGCCGAAATCCCCCGTATGGAGCCACCCGTCCCGAATGGTCCGAGAGGTTTCTTCGGGGAGATCCCAGTACCCTTTTGTCATGGCCTCGCTCCGGACAGCAATTTCCCCAACCTCCCCCGTCGCCACATCGCGGCCTTCCTCGTCCACGACCCGGACCTCATAATCCACGATCGCCCGGCCGGCCGACGCCAAACGGGCCATTTGGGCCTCCGAACCCTCCAAAATATGGTCTTCCGGCCGCAGGGCTGTGGTGGCAGGCCCGGTCTCGGTCTGCCCGTACATCTGCATGAACCGGCAATTGAGCCTCTTCATGGCCTTCTTAAGCAACTCCACCGGCATAGGAGATGCGGCATAGATGAGCAGTTTAAATCGGCTCAGATCGTAAGCCCCCAGGTCCTCCACCTGCAAGAGGGCATTGATCATGGTAGGGACGAGCTGGCACATGGTGATCCCTTCTCGGGATAGAATCCCCAGGACGTCGTGGGGATCAAACTTTCCTTCTCGCCGGACGGCCACGGTATTGCTCATCAGCAGGTGACGCATATTGTCCACGAACGTGACATGGTAAAAAGGAAAAACCAGCAAGGCCCGATCGTCATATCGGACCCCCATTTCGAGGGCGCAGCTCATCATATTGATCCAATCATGGCGATGGGTCCGCATGACCCCCTTGGGCCGGCCGGTGGTCCCGGAGGTCAGGAAGATGCTGACGAGATCGCTGTCGGACAAGACTATTTCGGGTTCCTGGTCGCTCCCCGCCTCCCTGATGGCGTTATAGGACGGAAAGCCTGCCGGGTCCTCCCCAAGACAGATGGGGAATTGGATGAAAGGGAGCTTCGTGAGGATCGGTTGGATCAATTCAACGAAATCGGGGTCCAAGACAAGGGCGCGGGGTTTTATATACTCTAAGATCTGGACCAGTTCCCTCGCCTTCAAGAGGTTGTTCAGCGGGACAAAAACGATGCCCGATTTGGCGCAGGCGAAATAGAGTTCAATGAACTCCACTCCGTTGTGCAGCAATACGGCCATCCGGTCGCCCTTTTGCAGCCCCATTCTCAACAACTGATTGGCGACCCGGTTGACCGTTCGATTCAGTTCGCCATAGGTAGCCCGCCGATCTTCAAAAATCAATGCTGTCTTATCCGCAAAGTTGAGGGCATTGCGTCTGAGCATATCTCCAACAGCCATGGCGCCTCCTTCTTTTCCTTTACCATGAAAATACACCTGAACCGCGAATGAACGCCAATGAACGCGAATAGGGGCAGTGGCTTCCTTGTTCTGTGAGAGAGGCTTGTAGCCTCGATCCTCGCGGCGAGGACGCCGCTCACACAGAAGGATTTTCATCCCCGGGGGCGACAAACCCCGTTGTCATGAGCATTTACCATGAAAACACACCTGAACCGCGAATGAACGCCAATGAACGCGAATAGGGGCAGTGGCTTCCTTGTTCTGTGAGAGAGGCTTGTAGCCTCGATCCTCGCG
>JAUPKI010000300.1 GCA_030837545.1 Thermodesulfobacteriota bacterium
GAAAATCCACTAAGAACTGGCATTGCATGTCGAGGTTGCCGGGACCGGCCGGAACGGCCATGGCCCCGAAGGCCTCGCATCCCATCTGAAAACTGATGCCCGCGGTCCAGACCCCATATCCCACCGCAATCTGGACCCGGTCTTCAGGGGTGAGTTCCGCCATTTCGTAGCAGCGGGCAAAGAAATGGGTCCAGTCCTCAATATCCTTCTGGGTGTAGCAGAGGACCTTCCGTTTTCCTGTGGTCCCTGAGGAGGCGTGAATCCGCACGACTTTTTCAAAGGGGACCGAGAGGAGGGGAAAGGGGTACCCCTCCTGGAGGTCCTTGGATGTTGTGAAGGGAAGGCGCCTCAGGTCGTCCAGAGAGCGGATGTCCCCCGGTTGGACACCGGCGTCATCCAACTTCTTTCGATAGACCGGAGATCCGTTGTACGCATGCGCTACGGTCCATTTGAGTCCAGTCAACTGGTGGGCCTTCAGTTCCTCCTCGGTCTTCATGTCAGGCATAAAGCTTTTTGGCATGTCTCGGTTCACCTCATGTGAAGACTGGTGCGGTTGCTGCTTACTGGTTTTTTTAAGTGTGAAGTGACGAGTTTAAAGTGCCTAAAGTTAAGAAGGAAAAGTCCCGATTTAAACTTCACACTTCAAACTTCACACTCCACATTATTTTGCCATATTCGGTATGATCAGAACGATGTCTGGAAAAATAATTAAAATAATGAGGCTCACAATACAGGCCATGAGAAAGTAACTCACGCTCTTGAAGATGGTGCTGAGTTCGATTTCCGGGGCCAAAGCCTTGACCACGTATATGTTGACACCCACAGGGGGCGTGATAGCCCCCATAGTGGTGACCATGGTCAGCAGGATGGAATACCAGATGGGATCAAAACCAAGGGCCATGCCCAGGGGAAAAAAGATGGGGATGGTCATGACCAGAAATCCCAGGGAGTCCACAAAACATCCCCCGATGAGATAGATGATGAGGATAAAAGCCAGAATGACGTAGGGGGACACCGGGAGGGAAGAGGCAAATTCGGCGACCATGAACGGAATGCGGGTGACGGCCAGGAATCGGCCGAAGATGATGGCCCCCGTGACCAGGAAGAAGACCATGCTCGTGATTTTCAGGCTGTCCATCATGGAGCTGACGAACTTCTTCCAGCTCAGCCTGCGTGTGATGACGGTAACGGCCAGGGCAAAGAAGACCCCCACGGCCCCGGCCTCGGTGGGGGTGAAAAGACCCGAATAGAGCCCCCCGATGACCAGCACAAATATAACGAGGGCCTCTACGACGCCCCCCAGGGACCTCCATTTTTCCCCCCAGCTTGTCTTTGGCCCTGGAGGGCCGTACTGGGGATAGATCCGGCACAGCACGACGATGGTCAGGACGAAAAGGAGTCCCAGGACAATGGCAGGAAGGATCCCTGCCAGGAAAAGATCGATGATGGATTGTTCGGTCTGGAGTCCGATGACGATGAGGACCACGCTGGGCGGCATGACGGTTCCCAGGGTGCCGCCCGTCACCACGGTCCCGCTGCTCAGGCGGGTGTCGTAGTTGTATTTTTTCATCTGGGGGAGGGCCACGGTCCCCATGGTGGCGGCTGTTGCCGTATTGGAACCGCAGATGGCCGCAAAGAGCTCATCTGCGCCGATGGTGGCGATAGCCAGGCCCCCCCGCCACTGACCCACCCATTTATAGGCCGCTGCGTACAGCCGCTCCGCGATCCCGGAGTTAAAGGCGATGTATCCGAGTAGGATAAAGAGGGGAACCACGGTCAAGCCGTACTTAGAAAACGTCGTCCAGACGTCGGTCGCCGCCATGGTGATGGCGGCATCGAAGGAGACCACATACCAGAAACCGCAAAACCCCACGATCCCCATGGCGAATCCCACGGGCATTCCCAGAAAGAACAGGACCAGAAGGAGAATCACAATACCCAAGAGGCCGACCAGGGTCATGCTCATCGCTTTTCCTCCTTTGTCGGAAAAAAGGAACGCAGCAGGTCCGTCAGAAAGATCAGGGAGAGGCTGGCGCATCCCAGGGCTACCGCATAGATAAAGGGGTAGTAGACAATCAGCAGGGTCTCGGTGACCTCCCCGGTGTTCCGCAGGGTCGTGCCATACCGGGCAATCCGCCAGGCCACCAGGCCGAAAAAGACCATGCATATGAGGGCGTTGATCCCCTCCAGGATCCTACGAATCGTTGGAGAAAATCCCAACACCAGGAGATCGACCGATATATGGCCTCGATGGATTTGGGCGTATCCAAGGGCAAAGGCCGTCAGCACGGCCCCGAAATACCCCATGAGTTCATAGGTCCCCTGGATCGGGACCCAGACGGTCCGCAGCAAGATGTTGGCGCAGGTCAGAAAGATCATCAAGACCATCAAGCCGCACCCTATGGCCATGAGGAGGCGGTTGAGAGCCAGTGCAAATTTATTCAAAAATGCCATTTCTTTCCCCTGTAAGAATCCCTTTTCCCTCATCCGCTGCCGTGCGGAGAATCCGCGCGTGCAGCGGGGAGAGGAGCAAGAGGAATGAGTTAGCTATTTACCCTGGTACTTCTTGGCAAAGGCCTTCATGTCGTCCACAATGGCCGCACCGGGGAGACCCTTGGCCGTGGCGTCCTCGACCCACTTGGCGGTGATGGGCGCCATTTTCTCGTTCCAGAGGGCCATTTCAGCCGGGGGGAGATTGTAGATTTCGATCTTGTAGTTTTCCTTGGACCAGGCAATGGACTTGTTCACATGATCATCCATGTACTTGCCTGTCCATTCGGCCTGCTCAATCCTCAGGTCGTCAAAGACCTTTTTGACGTCTTCCGGCAGGCTGTTCCATTTGGCCATGTTCATCACCACGGAGAACGGGTAGATGGGGCCATTGAAGATGGTGACGTGACGGCAGAGTTCGGCATATTTGAAATCCATGAGGGTTTCCAGTGACGAAACGGCCCCTTTCACGACCCCCTTCTGGAGGGCCTCCGGGGTCTCGGACTGGGGCATGCCGACAGGGGTGCCGCCCAGGGCCTTGAGCACATCGGCTACGCCGCCCGATGCCCGCAGTTGGAGTCCTTTGAGGTCCGCAAGATTGTGAACAGGCACGTTGGCATAGATGTTGGCAGGGGCGCAGGCGAACATGGTCAGGACCTTCACCTTGGAGAATTCATCGGGTTTGTATTTGTCATAGAGATCCCAGAGGACCAGACTGGCTACGGTGGCGTTGGGGAAACCCATGGGAAGGGCTGTGGCATTGGTCACGATGAACCGACCCGGCTGGTAGGCCATGCACAGACAGCCGATGTCCGCAGTCCCTGCAATGACGCCATCCATCATCCCTTTGGCGTCAACGAGCGTTCCTCCCGGGAAGGTTTGAACGGCGACCTTTCCATTGGTCCGCTTTTCAACCTCAGTTTTCCACCTCTCCATCTGGACACAGGGAAAGGTGGGGGCCGGCGGGAAATTGGCATAGGTGAGTTTGATCGGTTCGGCTGTGGCAGTTGTTGGCATCCAGGCCATTGTCAAGACGGCTGCCAGAAAGATCCCGGCCGCTATGAATCCCAATCTTCTTTTCATGATTCAGACCTCCTTTTTGATGAACGGTTTGTTAACCAAGACCCACAGTGGACGCTGTTTTTCACCCCCTTTCTCGACTGCGATTGCAATTGCGTGAAGTACCTAACGTTATAAGTGCCTAAAGTGCCTAAAGTGAGTCCCGCAGGGCGGGATGACTAAAGTTCAAAGCTCAAAGCTGAAAGGGAGAAGATATTATCGGTTGTCGGTCAAGAGCATAGCGCATAGGACATAGGTTTCCTCAACCCAATAAACCCAACAAACCCAACGAACAGACTTCAAAAGATGCCCGGTTCTCTGTATTGCCCGAAGACGTCCCTGAAGACATTGGCCATCTCGACCACGGTTGCATAGGCCTTGCAGCAATCCACCAGATACGGCATGATATTTTCCTTTTTAAGGGCCGCCTGCTCCAGGGCCTTGTGGGA
>JAUPKI010000301.1 GCA_030837545.1 Thermodesulfobacteriota bacterium
ATGTCCGCCTCAAAATCCTCAAACGTGCCTGAGATCCGGCCCCGACTCTCCACATGGCCGGAAACCTCCATATTTAGGGCCTCGGCCATTTCGGACAGATCCCTGATGAACAGATGGTATTGCCCGTCAAATGTTCTTTTCCCCATATCGAGCCGGCCATCGGCCTCCAGCTCGGTATGGTCCCCTGTCATGTGGGCCTTTTCCAGGGTGAGAATGCCGTCTTTCATCTCCGCATGGGCGTTGAGGGTCAGCTCCGGGCCGATAGTCCCTGCTGCCATGGGAGGGAGTCCCGAGAGGCGGGTCAGGGATAGGTCCAGCTCAGCGCCGATCTGTCGGGCCGTATAATTCCCATCTGTCCGGGCGCGCAGCATCAACCGGCCGTCCAGGTTCCCCGGCTCAGGCGGAAGGATCGTAACAATTCGGTCGATCTGAGCGCGGAGGTCCGAAGAAAAACCGCCGCTCGCAATATCGATCTGGCCGTTCTCCACACGGACCTCCATCCCCGGCGTCGTGAGGTCAACGGTCTCGATTGCCCATACGCTGAAATCCGGGCTCTCTGCGGCGGCCTCCAGCCGGAGTGGCCCTTTGAGTGACGGGATGTGAGGGACATGGACCTTCTCGACCGTCAAAGACACCTTGGAATTTTGAAGCCCCCTGAAATCCTTTAGAAAAACGGTACGGGCCTCCAGGGCGACCTGTTTCAGAGCGGCGCCCTCTGTCCGGAGTGTCCCCAGGGTGGTCGTTATCCTGACCTCTGGCTGGTGAAACGGTCCATTTGCCGTCAGTCTCACCGGCCCCAGGGCCTGATATTCGAGGCTGCTCCCGGGGAAGAAGGGGGAGATGTTTAAGGGAGAAGCCGTTGCCTGTATATCCATGATGCCCTTGGCAAGGTCGGCAGTCCCTTCCACCGAGACGGCGCTTGACGGGGCCCTGGCCGTGAAGACCTGTATCTGGATCATCTTTTCAGATGACACAGAGGCTCGGCATTGGATGTCTAAATTAAGGCCCCCCAGAGCGGCAGCCACATTTTCCGGTACGATGCGATGGTCCGCCTCGATCTGTCCATCCACCGTCAGGGCGACAGGATCATTCAGACCGACCTCAATATCCAAATCGGCCCTCCCGTACCCTCCTATATCGAGGTCTAAATGTCCCTTTACCTCCGAGAACGGGCCTTCGGTCTTGAGGTGAACCGCTGTCCCTGTGGCATCTGACAAGCCCATAATTCCCGTCAACAGCCCCCCCTTTGATTCGCGATAGGTCACGTCTGCCTCAATCTGCCGGGTTTTAAGGTCGTATGCCGCGGTCAGACGAAGGGCGTCAAGCGGGTGATCGAGGTCCTGGAGCAGGGCGCTGATCCGGATCTGGCGACCGCCTGTCTGGGCGTTGGACTGGAGTCTGTAGGCCAGGGGGGCGCCTGCCATCTCTTTCTCAAGATCCATTCGATCGATCCGGATCTCGCGGACCATGACATGGGGGAGGGAGAGGGGAGGGTGGTTCTGATCAACCGGTTCCTTCTCGGACGGCGCCCCGGCGGATTCGGGGAGACGGGAAATGGATAGGCCTTCCATGCGGAACCAGTTTACATCCAGCATCCCGGCCAGGAGGGCAACCGGCTTGAGTGAAATATCCACGTGGCGTCCCTTGAGCCATGCGCCCTTAGCATCCGACAGCGTTACCTGGTCGATCAGGATCGAAAAGGGGAGCTGTCCGTCCAATCCCTGAAGGGTCACTCGATAGCCGTCAGCGCCGGCCGTTGCGGATGCGACAAGCCCGGCCAGATGATCTTTGCCCCAACGTGTCTGAAGCCCCGCCCACGCCAATACGATCAGGAGGATGAAGCCGAGGATTGAAAAGAAGATCCATCGCAGCCATCGCACCCGAGGAGGGCGTTTTTTTGTTTTTGTGTTGTCTTCAGGCCTTGTCGCCATTAATTTCTCAATCCCTCAATTCCTCAATTCCTCAACTCCCCAAATTCCGGCTTATCCGGGGCAGGCATTTCCATCTCTTAGAACGCTTGACCGATGCTCACGTAGATCTGGAAACTGTCGTCAACCCCCTTGCGTCTGTTGAGAGGCACGGCTACATCCAGGCGGATCGGACCGATAGCGGTATAGTATCTGAGACCCAACCCTGCCCCATACAGGATGTCCTGACTGCCGAAATCGGGGACCCTGTCGAGGAATGCCGTGCCGCCGTCCAGAAAGGGGACCAGTCCAATGGAATCGCTAATCTTGAAGCGCAGCTCCAGGGAAAACGTCAATACGGAGAGGCCGCCTAAGGGAATATTCCCCTGCACAGGCCCGGCGAGTTGGTATGCATACCCCCTGACAGACCCGCCGCCGCCCGCATAAAAGCGAAGATCCGCGGGCATCTGATCGTGGCCGATGCCGAAGATCTGGCCAAAGGCCGCCCGCACCGCAAAGACCGTCTTGTCGCCGGAATTGAAATTATAATAGGTGCTCCCTGACAAGAGGTAGCGAAAAAACCGGGGATCTCCATTCACCACATCCTGATAGGGGGCCATAATCAGGGAGAGTTGATAGCCCTGGGTGGGGTTGAGGAGATCCTTTCGAGTGTCCTGGGTGGCCGTTATAGGGAGGTAAGCGAGATGGTAGGTGCTGCGTTGATCGTTGCTCTTTTGCTTGACCCGGCCGTAACGGAAACCCACGCCCCCGCCTGCGGAGAACTCTTGAGTAAATTGCCGCTTCAGGATCGTGGAGGCATCCACCGACCTGGCGTCGTAGGCATCGCTGGTTTCGTCGTTAAAAGCGCCGTCAGCAATCCATGCGTTGTCTCTGTCCAGAAACATGGGTTTGTTGAATTGAGCAAAGGCGGTACGGATCCTGCTGTTGAACACGGCGCCTGCGCTCAGTTTTTCGGCCATCCCGAAAAGGTTGCGGTGGGTCCAGGACCCGCTGACGCCCGGTCCGTAGTCGGTGGTGTATTCAAGCCCCAGACGGATCGTGCGCGGGGCTCGCTCCTTGAGCCGGACCGTTATGGGCAGTCGGCCCTGGTCATCGACCTTCCCGGGGTTGTCGAAATCAACCATGCCGAACAGATTGCTGTCAAAAAGGACCCTGCGGGCCTTGTCGATGAGACGGATGTCGTAGGGTTCGCCCTCTTTCCAGGGGATCAGTTCATGCACATAGGCAGGGTTCAGCTTTTCAAGGCCTGTGACGCGGGTATCTCCGAACAGGGCATGTGGACCCGGCGCCACCTCAAACTCGACTTGCACCCGGTTTTGGGCAAAATCGGCCACCACCTCGCGGCGGGCAATTTGAGGAAACGGATACCCATTGTTTTTGTAGTGGCTGAGGATAATGTTGCCCGCTTCCACGACCTGCTTGGCCGAGTAGGGAGCGTTATCCAGAATACCGGCCTCTGCCGGGCCCGGCGGAGGCAGGGCGCCCGGAGGGACATCTTTTGCAAAGGAGATGGATGGCTTCCAGAATGTAAACCGAGGGCCCGGGTCGATGCGGAATTGAACGGTCACGGGTTTTGGCAGGGGCTGGCTGGAATCGGGCCCTCCCTGGACGTTAGTGGGATCCGGCACATAGCCGTGTGCGGCAGTCATGATTTCCATGACCACTTTTCCACGGAAAAAACCGAAGGACCGCAAGACCTTGTCCATTTCCGGAAGGTCTCCCTCGGCCCGTCGCCTCAGCAGGGCCACGGACGGCGGAGGATCATCCTTTCTCTGAACGGCCTGTGAGACCTCGCCGAGGAGTCTTTCAACATCGGGAGGTTCTGCGGGGGTGCCGCGGATGTCCACCACATAGGGGAGGCCGGCCCGGGGCTCTGGGCTCTCTGCCGACATGGACCGAGAAGGAGACAGCCAGGCCATGAAAATAGGCGTGAGGATGAGGATCACCCGGATACAGGCGGTTGTTCTCCCTTTCATGTTTCTCCGCTCGATTCAGACACGGATGGATGCAGGGAGGGGCGAGGCCTTTTCAGCCATATCATGCAATTCGGCTTCCTCAGCTCTGAGGATATCCAGCAGCATGAGCGCCTCGCCCGCGGTGAAGCTGAGGGAGTTCCCCTCGTGGTCCGCCATGAGAACGCCCCCATCTGTGACCTTGATGGTAAACTTCTCCGTGAAAGGCTCCATCCGCTGTTTTGGCATATCAGAAACTGTTTGGGGTGTAGTCTGCAAATCTTTCAGTGGACACACCCTCAGGGGGCTCACCCTTCCTTTTTTTGCAGTTCACTCTTGACGGCTATCCCGATTTTTTCCAGGGTATAGGGCTTCTTTATATATCGGCCTGCCCCTAGATCCTGGGCAGCCTCCACCTCTTCTGTCTTGGCATACCCGCTCGCGATGATGGCCTTTTGTCCGGGACGGATTTTGATGATTTCCTCATATGCCTCCCTTCCTCCCATCCCTCTGGGCATCACCATGTCGAGCACGACCAGGTCCACGGGGTGTTGTTTCACATACTGAACGGCCTCCTCACCGCCTGATACGGCCTCAGCCCTGTAGCCCAATTTATTCAGAATGCCGCATGCGATCTCGCGCTGCCTCTCTTCGTCGTCAACCACCAGGATCATCTCTCCGTGTCCGATATAATCCGTGAGGCCTGTTTGTTTCGCTTCAGCGGGCAATTTCTCCCTGGTCATCGGAAAGTAGAGTTCAAATACCGTCCCTCTGTCGTTGCTCGCTATGTTGATGTATCCGGCGTGATCCTGAACCGTATTCCATACCACCGCCAGGCCCAGGCCTGTGCCGCTCCGCCCCATCACCTTCTTGGTATAAAAGGGCTCAAAGATCCGATGGAGGTCCTGAGACGATATCCCGGACCCGGTGTCGGATACGGTGAGGACCACATACTCGCCCCTGCGCACATCTTCATACCCCCTCAGGGGTTCATCCAGATACCGGTTTGCGGTGGATATGCCCACCGTTCCACTCCCCTTGATCGCCTCGCAGGCATTGATAACGAGATTCATCAGGCTCTTCTCGATATGGATGTGAGAGCCGCTCATATTCAAGAGGTCGGGGGCCAGGTCAACCTTGAGATTCACAAATGCATGCGTCTTCTCCAGCTTCTGATATTCAAGAGATCTGAGATAGTCGGTGACAATGGCGTTGAGGTTCACTACCTCTTTCCCGGTGGCCACCCCCCTTGCGATGGTCAGGAGGTCCGACACCACATCGGCGGCCCTCATTCCAGCTTCCTTGATGGTCTCTATTGGTCTTCGGAGCGGGCTGTTTGAGGGGAGATCCATCAGGAGCAGCTCAGGATAGCTGACGATCCCTGACAGGATGTTGTTGAGATCGTGGGCGACGCCGCCTGCCATCAGCCCAAGGGCTTCCATCTTCTGAGAGTGAAGGATCTGATTCTGAAGCCGTTTGATTTCCCTCTTGGCCAATACCCGCTCTGTCACATCCCGCCCTGAGCCGCTGAGATAAGGGTCGCCATCATTGGGCTCGACCAGTGAACTCCGGTACTCAATATAGCGTTCCTCTCCGCTTTTAGTGAAATAGACGGTGACCCCCTCCTGATACCCCTTTGCTTTGATAGGTTCAAGGTAGTCGCTTTCAAAAAAAGGCCTCATCTCAGGCCTCATGAAATCCGTCGTGCGCCTTCCAATCACCTCATCTCTTTCGTACCCAAACAAGGTGCTCAAGGCCTGGTTGACGGAGATGAAACGTCCGTCCAGATCCTGGGTATAGATAAGGTCGGAGATGGAATCGAACAGGTCGCGAAATCCCTTCTCCGATTTCAGCAATCTCTGCTCGATCTCTTTCTGCCTGGTGACATCCCTGGCAGCGCCCGAGAGGGCAACAATCCTTCCGGTCGCGTCTTTTACCGGGGATTCATCAATCTCGAGCCATACCGGCGTGCCTCCTTCTTCTCCAATTTCAAGAGATACGGGGGCTGTCTTTCGCCGGTTGCGATCGCCTTACGGACTATCTCGCTTATTTTTTTATTAAGGGGATTGTCCTTTATCAATTCTATCCATTGATGCTTCAGTTCTTCGGGCGTATACCCAAGGATATCCTTCGATGTCTGACTTACATACGTCAGGGTATATTTTGTATCATTAATATAGAAGAGTTCATTGCTGTGCTCGATGATAGTCCGAAGTCTCGTTTCGCTTTCCCGCAGCGCCTCGGTCGCCTCTATATGCCTGAACCGCTCTATGCCCACAGATGCCACCGTCTCAGCAAATGTCGTCAGAAAATTGAGAATGGCAGGGAGATGTTTCTCATCGATAATGGGAACTCTCGCCACGGCATCCAGATAGTCCTCTTCATCGAACCCATATTCATCGGCCTGGCGAATGAAAAAGTCCCGGTCGGGGGTCTTCAAAAAAAACTGCCCGGCAAAGGCATTGGCGATATGCACGCCTTCGATGACGATTGGGGATGCAGCGTCGGTGAGCCCATTCCGACACTGATAAATCGCAAAATTCTTTCCCTGCTGCAATTCGTTGGCAAGCCTTGTATCGCTTTCAATACATTTCTTCAGCGTTCGCTCGTTTACCCGATGAAAATCCGTGCATATCTTTTGCCATCGCGATCCGACAAGGACATCGCCGTGTAGATCGATAATCGCGGCCGCGATGCCCATCGCATCACAAAAACAGTCGAGAAGCCCTTGACTTTTTTCTGCATCAATGAGTTCGGAAATTTTATATTTCATGACTTCTCTTCACCTCATTTTGGAATACCCTGACAGGATTTAGGAGGACGCGTGGGAACTTGCTGGAGTTAATGGTTATTTATGAAACCATTACCCTCTTTTTACCTGAGGTTCGCCAAAAAGGCAACCATTCTTTATTCACTACAATAGGCTTATTTCTATCTCACGACGTTCAATTTGAGCTGCTATGGCATGTGAAACTCGGCAATTCTCATTTTGGAACGATAACCTTTAAACCTTGAACCCCTAACCTGGAACCGTGCAGTTTAGGGATTGGCGAGGAGGCCGACGCCCAGGCCCCCCTGGCTCGGGAGGCCATCGGCGGGCTTACCGGCTCGACCCTCATCACCATCGGCCTGATTCCGGCCATCCACTCCCTATTCCACAAGGATATTAACCCTACAACGCAAGTTATGGTTTTGGCACCTATATATAGTGTTCTGTGAAAGGCTATGACACCGTATGTTGTATCTGAAAGGCCAAGTTGCGTTGTAGGGTTAAGCCCTGATCTGAGTTGACAAAGACACCATAGATGACACCGCTTTCGGGTTTTCCAATCGGCAATCGAAAATCGGCAATCCAATGTAGCTTTACACGATCTATTCTTCCCGCCATGACGGCACTTTCTTGTTCCACCGGTTCCTTTCTGGCGTTATCATATTCAATTCAAAAGAAAATTACCACGATAACGGCAAATATGTCTTGAAATTGAATTTGGATAAGCGTAATATATCTACGCAAATCTATTTTACCGTTGTAGAGGTAGGAAGTGAAAAGATGGAAGAGTCAATATCAGATATCGTCCGTTTCCACAGAAAGGAAAGCGGCTTGAGCCGAAAGGAGCTTGCCGACATGGCCGGTGTGGGGAAGACTGTCATTTTTGACATTGAAAATGAAAAGGAGACGATCCGTTTCTCTACGCTTAACAAAGTCTTAACGGCCCTGAATATAAAGATCAATTTCGAAAGCCCTCTGATGGAGCGACTGCATGAGGAAAGCTGACATTGCGATGCAGGGCGTTCCTGCCGGTATTCTTGAAGAGATGGAACCAGGGCGCGCATACCGTTTCAGCTATCACGCACGATACAACGGTCCGCCCATCTCCCTGACCCTGCCGGTCAAACAGAAGGTCTTTGAATTTGATCGCTTCCCCCCTTTTTTTGATGGGCTCCTTCCCGAAGGGATGATGCTGGAGGGCCTTCTGAAAAAGCGAAAGCTCGACCGGCATGACGGCTTTGGTCAGTTGCTTGCAGTAGGGGGAGATCTGGTTGGGGCGATAACGGCCACGGAGATAAATGAATGAACCGCTGCCCCATCACTTATGAGGAGTGCGGCGATTCAAAATACTCCGAAAGGGGCCTCAAACGACTCTCTCGCAGTCTCGCCTGTCTGAATGACCTCCCGTTTACTGCCGAAGAACAGATCAAAGAGGCCGCGGCAAGGGCGGATAAGATGTGTATCCAGGGGGTTCAGCCAAAGCTGAGCGCCGTTTTGAGCCCCAAAAAGGGCGGGTTTGAGATCGTGGACAGAGGCGGTCGGTATATTCTCAAACCCCAGGTCCCTGCCTATTTCCAGGTCCCGGAGAATGAAGATCTGACCATGCGGATGGCCGAGGGCGTTGGGATCGAGGTGCCGCTGCATGGTCTGGTCTATTCGAAAGACGGGTCGATGACCTACTTTGTGATGCGATTCGACCGTCTGGGTCGCGGGAGAAAAGTGGCGGTCGAAGACTTCGCCCAGCTTTCCGGGCAAGACAGGGAGACGAAGTATCAGTCCTCCATGGAGCGGGTGGCTCAGATCATCGAGACGTTTTGCACCTTCCCCTTGATGGAGAAGGCCAGTCTGTTCAAACGGACGCTTTTCAATTTTTTGACAGGCAACGAGGACTGCCACCTGAAAAATTATTCTCTGATCCGTCGGGACCCAAGGGTGGAGCTGTCGCCTGCTTATGATCTTGTGAACACGTCCATTCTTATCGATACAAAAGAAGAGATCGCCCTCCCCATTCATGGAAAAAAGCGGAAATTGAGTCCGGATGACCTCATCAACTATTTCGGGAGGGAGCGGCTGGGGCTGACGGAAACGGTCGTTGCGCAGGCACTGGATGGATTTAGCAGGATCAAGAGTGACTGGCTTCGCATGATATCCATCAGTTTTTTATCACCGGAGATGAAGGTCAAATATTCCAGTCTGATGAAGAGCCGATTTGAAAGGCTCTACTCATGAGCATGATTCAATTGGGACCCTGTCAAAGGCTTCAACCCCGAAGATGGGGCTTGCATCGGACAGGGCCTGTGGCTGTCCTGAAGGAAGAGGTGAAAATGCCGAACCCAATGGATATGATTTGTTCGGAATGCGGCGCCGCGTGCAGCAAAGACGAGGTCGTTGTGATCGACGATCAGCATATATGCCGCCAGTGCCTTTATGGGGATGTACCGCCTGTGCAAATTTATCCTATTGGATTTGTTCGCAACCAACTGGAGAGGGACGACACGGATTTCGGAACAAAAGGAAAAGCCGAGAGGTCCCGGATCGAGCTTTTCCCTTCACAAAAGCGGTTCATGTACCGGCTGGAAGAGGAACGGGACATAACCGTTGTCTATTATCTGCATCAGGCGCGTCCGGTCAGGTCCACGTTCAAGCGCGGTTTGGACGGCAAGGAGGTCGGGGTATTTGCCTCACGCACGCCGGACAGGCTCTCCAGAATCGGCATTCAGGACGTCCGCCTGGTAGGAGTTGAGAACACCACCCTTATTGTTGAGGGGCTGGACGCCATTAACGGCACCCCTCTTCTGGATATCAAGATGAAATGGAGCAGGAAGTGAGCGCCTGATTTTCACGGATGCATTGGTTAATAGGGGACGATAGGGTATCGAATGGTATTACAGGATATCCAGTGCAACATTATGGAACCACTCTGCGGAGGTAAATCATGACCGTCTGCGAACTGGCCGGGAAACCGGCACCCCGTGAACTCCTCGTAAATATACCGCAACTGATTACGGCCTATTACACCCGCAGACCGGATGTCTCCGATCCGGCCCAGAGGGTCTCTTTCGGCACCTCGGGCCACCGGGGGTCGGCCTTCAGGAACAGCTTTAATGAAGATCACATCCTTGCGGTCAGCCAGGCCATCTGCGAATACCGGAAGACAAAGGGCTTCAGCGGGCCCCTTTATATGGGAATGGACACCCACGCCCTGTCGGAACCGGCCATGGCGAGCGCCCTGGAAGTGTTTGCCGCCAATGACGTGACGGTCATGATTCAAAAGGGAGGCGGCTACACGCCCACACCGGTCATCTCCCACGCCATCCTGACTTACAACCGAGGCAGGAACAGTGGGTTGGCGGACGGCGTGGTGATTACCCCTTCCCATAACCCGCCGGCTGACGGCGGCTTCAAGTATAATCCGCCCCATGGCGGACCGGCAGACACGGATGCCACCCGCATCATTGAGGAAAGGGCCAACGAGATCCTGCGCCACCGTCTGAAGGGGGTGCAGCGGATCCCCTATGAAAGGGCGAAATCTGCGCAGACCACGCGCGGGCATGACTATATGTCCGCGTATGTG
The DNA here is from genome assembly GCA_030837545.1 of Thermodesulfobacteriota bacterium. Classification (GTDB taxonomy): domain Bacteria; phylum Desulfobacterota; class DSM-4660; order Desulfatiglandales; family Desulfatiglandaceae; genus AUK324. Next base: position 10,225 of record JAUPKI010000301.1, read on the forward strand.
GCCGATCTGGCGAATGTCATCGATATGGAGCTTATAGCCGGAGCAGGTCTCAAGGCAGGGGTGGACCCCCTGGGCGGAGCAGGCGTGCAATACTGGGATCCTATTCGGGAGCAATATGGACTGGATATCGAGGTGGTCAACCGGACCGTGGACCCCACATTTGGCTTCATGACGGTTGACAAGGACGGCCAGATTCGGATGGACTGCTCTTCGCCCTATGCCATGGCCAGCCTGATTGGGCTCAGGGAGAAGTTTGACATCGCCTTCGGCAATGACGCAGACGCGGACCGCCACGGCATCGTGACCCGAGGGGCCGGGCTCCTGGCGCCCAACCACTATCTTGCCGTGTCGGTCTGGTATCTCTTTCAGAACCGCCCTGGCTGGAACCCGGATGCGGCCGTGGGCAAGACCCTGGTCTCCAGTTCCATGATCGATCGGGTGGCCGCATCCCTGAAGCGGCGGCTCTCTGAGGTGCCGGTGGGATTCAAATGGTTTGTGGACGGGCTCTTAGATGGTTCCTACGGGTTCGGCGGCGAGGAAAGCGCCGGGGCCTCGTTCCTGCGAAGAGACGGCAGTGTCTGGACCACCGACAAGGACGGCATCATTATGGACCTGCTCGCCATGGAGATGACCGCCAAAACCGGCCGGTATCCGGATGAACTCTATGCGGATCTGGAAGAGAGGTTCGGCAAGGCCATGTATCAGCGAAACGACGTCCCTGCGACGCCTGAGCAGAGGGCTGTGCTGAAAAGGCTCTCCCCTGAGATGGTGCCGGCAGAGGATCTGGGCGGAGAAGAGATTACGGCTAAACTGACCCGCGCACCGGGAAACGGGGCCCCCATCGGCGGGCTCAAGGTGGTGACGGAAAACGCCTGGTTTGCTGCCCGGCCGTCAGGGACCGAGGCCATCAACAAGATCTACGCAGAGAGCTTCAAGGGAGAGGGGCACCTGAAACAGGTGATGGAAGAGGCCGTGGACATCGTGCAGGCGGCCTTTAGGGCAGCAGGAATTAGGGAATTAAGGAATTAAGGAATTAAGGAATTAAGGAATTGGGGAATTTAGGGATTGAGGGAGATAAGCTATTCCTTACAGTTCCCGTGCGTTTCGCGTTTCGCCTTGCGCCTGATGCCTTGCGCCTTGCGCCTCAATTCAATAGTCAATCCAAATGGAGTCTATCATGAATCCACCCCTGAAAAAGACCAAGATTGTCTGCACCATCGGACCGGCCTCCCAGTCCCGCGGTGTCCTGGAGCAGATGATCCGAAACGGGATGAATGTGGCGCGCCTCAATTTCGCCCATGGCGATTTTGACAGCCATCGTCAATTGATCGCAGATATCCGGGCTGCGGCAGCCTCGGCCGGTGAACGGGTGGCCTTGCTGGCCGATCTTCCCGGCCCCAAGATGCGCATCGGCCGTCTCAAGGAGGAGCCGATCGAACTGGAACGCGACCAGGCCTTTACCCTGGTCCCCGGGGACCTGACAGGCGATGCCAATGGTGTTTCCATCAGTTTTGACGGGCTGCCAAGGGTCGTCCATCCCGGAAATACCGTTTTCCTCAACGACGGACTGGTTCAGCTCAAAGTCGAAAGGATTGAAGGCAACGTCGTCCGCTGCAGGGTCATGGTCGGTGGGCAGCTCCGTTCCCACAAGGGGGTCAACTTTCCCGGAATCGATCTGGGCGTCAGCGCATTCACAGATCGGGATCGCGAATGCCTCCAATTCGCCCTGAGCCAGGGCGTGGACGCCATCGGAGAGTCGTTTGTTCAGGGTCCTGACGATGTCAAGGCCCTGCGCAGGGCCGCTGCGGAGATGGGCCACAATCCTTTTGTGATCGCCAAGATCGAACGTTCGAGGGCGATCGAGAATATCGATGCCATCCTTCAGGAAGTGGATGGGATTATGGTGGCAAGGGGCGACTTGGGCGTGGAGGTCCCCATCGAGGAGATCGCTGTGGTTCAGAAAGGGCTCATCCGGAAGGCCAATCTGTCGGCAAAACCGGTCATCACGGCCACGCAGATGCTCCTGTCTATGGTGGCCAACCGGCGTCCCACCCGAGCCGAAGTATCGGACGTCTCCAACGCCATTTTGGATGGGACGGACGCAATCATGCTCTCGGAGGAATCGGCTTCAGGGGCTTATCCGGTAGAGGCTGTGGCCGTCATGACACGCATTGCACGGGTCGCAGAGGCCCACCTGAATGCCCGGCCGGTGCGTGAAGCCCTGAATGCGGCAGAGGCAGACGGAGACCTGAGCGTGGAGGACCTCATCTCCCTGAGCGTCCATGCGACCGTGAAACGGTTGACCCCGACCGCGGTCATCACCCCCACCGAGACCGGGGCCACGGCCAGACGGATCGCCCGCTTCCGCCTCCCGGTCTGGATCGCGGGCATCAGCGACAAGGAATCCACATGCCAGAGGCTCCAATTTTCTTATGGTGTCTACCCGGTGTACCAGCCATCTTATCCTGAAAACCTGGAGGTTTACGCCCGCGAAGCCCTTGCCCGGCTCGGTTTCACGAAGGGTCTCGTCATCCTGACCCAGGGTCCGTCCGCAGGAAATCCCGGCGGCACTAACCGGATGGAGATTATCGAGCTGGGAAGGCAGGAGGCGTAAGGAGCAGGGAGCTGGGAGCAAGGAGCAGGGAGCGACGCGTGAGGAAGCGCTGAAAGCTGAAAGTAACCAGTAGGCAGTAGGCAGTAAGCAGTATCCAGCAAAGAAGTGTGGAGTGTGGAGTTAAAAGTTGAAATCGGAATTTTTCCTCTTCAAACTGCAAAAGCGAGCAACCAGCATCCAGTATCAAGCATCCAGCTCGTTATCGCACCAGGATTAGCCGTACATCCATGACATTGGTGCCGGTGGGGCCGGTGATGAGGAGGTCCCCCGTCTTTTCAAAAAAATGATAGGCGTCGTTGTTTTCCAGGAAATCGGATGCCGCCATCCCGGATTCCTTTCCACGCGACACGGTGAGCGGATCCACGATGGCGCCTGCCGCGTTTGTGGGCCCATCGTCCCCGTCCGTGCCCCCGCTGAGGACCACTACCCTCTGGGGGAGATTTTTCAGTTCAAGGGCCGCGGCCAGACAGAACTCCTGGTTCCTCCCGCCCAATCCCTTCCCTCGAATCGTCACGGTCGTCTCCCCGCCTGAAATCATGCATGCAGGTGGGGGAACGGGCCTTTCCGTCTTCAATATCTCTTTTAGGATGCCGGTGTGGACCCGGGCCACCTCTCGGGTCTCGCCTTCAATCATTGAAGAAAGGATCAGGGCGTTGTAGCCTAATGAGCGAGCCTTTTCTTCGGCTGCTTCGAGGGCCATGATGTTGCTCCCGATGATCAGATTATGGACGCGATCAAACGCCGGATCGCCTGTTTTCGGGGTTTCGGGGATCCGGCCTTCCATGCCGGCCTTGATGTGAGATTCAATGGCTTTTGGGACATCCCTCAGCTCATACCTTCTCAGGACTTCCCAGGCATCTTCAAATGTGGAGCTATCCGGGACAAAGGGGCCTGAGGCAATGACGTCCTTGCGGTCGCCCACCACGTCCGACAGCATCAGGTTGATGGTGGTCGCGGGCATGGCCGCCCGGGCCATCTGCCCCCCCTTTACGGACGATAGGTGCTTTCGGATGGTGTTCATTTCATCGATGCTGGCCCCGCATTCCAGGAGGCTCCGGGTCAGGTCCTGCATCTCCTCCAGGGTGATCCCGCCGGCCGGCTGGACCAGGAGCGCAGAACCGCCTCCGGATATGAGTGAAAAGACGAGATCATTTTCACCGGCGTTCTGAAGCAGAGAAAGGATTTTTGCCGTGCCTTCCACGCCCTGTGGGTCGGGGAGGGGGTGGTTCGCCTCAATGACTTCCGTCAAAGCCAGCTCTTCGCCAAACCCATATTTGACAATGATGATCCCCCGCCTGATCCGTGAGCTGAGCAGTTCCTCCATGGCCCTGGCCATGGGGGCCGTGGCCTTGCCGCCCCCCACCAGCAGAATGCGCTCGTATCGGCTCAAATCCATTTCGACCACCGGCCGTTCTCCGCTCCCCAGGGACAGCTTGTCTCCCTCCACCCGGACAAACCGTCTGACCGCCTCGTACGGGTTCACGGCAGCCACGGCGCTCTTGAATATCTCTTCGGCCTCTGAACGCATCCCTTTCATTGCCCTGATTTTCATGGCGTCATCCTTTCAATAAGAATTCCCACCGGGGTCGTGCCGAATCGCCCCACAGGTTCTGCGGTTCATCCTGTTTAAGCCCATGGCCAGGTTTCAGACCTCATCAGCCACAACCGCAAATCCTGACCCCGTGAGAGCGGCCTTCCAGCCGCGACTTCCGCGCCCCCGAATGAGGCCTGCCAGGCCAACCGCAATGAATTTTCACCCTAATCTGCGATGAACCGAATCCTTTTCTACTCGGCCTATCTTAGTGCCAGTCTCCTTTTCTCTCCATTATATATTCAAGCTCTTTTTCCCGCCAGTTTGTCCCCACAAATCTCTTGTCATAAAATCCCCCAAGACGTTCCATAAACCGTATCCAGGGGCTTTTGTTCTTTTGAACGGCATCTATTACGTCCGCAACAAACACGCCAATGTTTGCAATTTCGTCCTTCGGGGCAAAATAGGCTGCCCCTTCCTTTACAGACCGATTCAGATTCTCTGCGGAAAGGGCATGGGCGGTCAGCATGAGCGCCGGGATTTTTCTCCCCTTGGCAACCTCAAGGAGTTCAAATCCCCTTACCCCCATGATGTCGAGAATGGCGATGTCATATTCGTTGCTTTCAAGAAGCCGTTTTCCCTCTTCAAACGAAAGGGCTGTATCCAGTTTGCAACTGCTTAGCAGGTCAACCAAGGTGTCTAAAACGTCTTTCTCATCGTCCACGACAAGAACCCTTTTTGCTCTAATAAGTTTTTCTATCTGTTTTGCATCCACTTTGTTTTCTCCTTTCTATTCAAAAACCACGAGCTCTTACGTCAATTCATTCATTGAATCCAAGGATTCTTGAAGACTGATCGCCGACATCTTGGAGACGCGGTTGTTGTTCCGGAACAGATCTATCAGCGCCCATCCATGAAGGTTTTCTTATCTGAAACAAAAGCAAAAAAGCACATTTCAAGGTGAGCATATTCCCCGTAAAGTTGTTGGAAAAAGTGCAACCAACTAACCTGATGACAAAAACAGAGAAAAGAGTCCAAAGAATGCGCAAAGGCTATTAAAAGCAGATACCTCTCATGATTACCAGCATGGACCATTGCCCCGCTGTGGAACTGGAAGGCATCATCCAGATTCTTGACGCCAACACCCTTCTTTTGCCGCCTTCTCTCCTCTTTTTACGGCGAAACTCACCGCAGCAAGCGTCAGGTTTAGCCTTCTTGCAAGGTCCGCCATGGGTATTTCAAGCTCAACGGCACACCAATAACAGAGCAGGTCTCTGGCCTCAACCCTGTCCCTTTGCCTTCCTTTTCCAATGATGTAGTTCTTTTCGACATTAAACAGGGAAACAACCTTTTGAAGGACCTCTTCAAACTTCAGACCACGGGTTTTTACAAACATCCAATGTCACGTTATTTGATTATTTAAGGACGTCCCCCAGCCTCGTAGCACGACGTGGAACTCTCTGTCAGTATCTTTCCAAGCCGATCAAGAAAAGCTTCCTGATCGCTATTGTCCTGAAATATCATCCTTCTTTC
>JAUPKI010000302.1 GCA_030837545.1 Thermodesulfobacteriota bacterium
GGTTCAGGCGCTCTTTGATTTCAATACCGAAAAGAAGCGCCTGAAGACGGTCTTGAACTGTATGACCAGCGGCGTCATGATGACCAATCAGAACCAGGAGGTGGTCCTCCACAACCTGGCATTCATGCGGCTCATGGAGATCCGTGAACAGATCCAAACGCCTTTGCCGGTGGACCGAATCATACATGATGAATCCCTGCTCAACACACTCCGGAAGATTCAAGGTGGTGCGTGCGCCATGGATGAATCCATGTCACAGGAAATCCGGACCGGGACGAGGGTCTTGCGTGCCGTGTCGGCCCCTGCCCTGGGTCCGGACAGAAACGTATTCTGGAAAATTGTGGGCGCCGTCACCGTGTTTGAAGACATCACGGCATTCAAGCAGTTGGATCAGATGAAATCGGATTTTCTGAACATGGTTGCGCACGAGCTCCGCAGCCCCCTTGTTTCCGTGAGGCAGTTACTTCATGTGCTCTTAGAGGGATTGGCCGGCCCGCTCCAGGAAAAACAGGCGGATTTTGTTGCTCGGGGGACGAAGAAGATAGACGCCCTTCTGGAACTGATTAACGATCTTCTCAATGTAGCCAGGATCGAGGCTGGCGGATATGTCCGGAACAGGGTCCCTACCGATATCGGCAGGATTATTCAGGAGACGGTCTCTCTGATGGAACCGCGGGCAAGGGAACAGGGCATCACGCTCACCGTCTCCTGTGTGAATATGAAGCCGGTCTCAGCAGATCCCAAGGGAATGGAAGAAATCTTGAGCAACCTCATTACCAACGCCATCAACTATTCTCCGGAAGGCGGGAGGGTCAGCATCACGGCAAGGGGCCGCGAAAGCCAGATGGAGATTGAGGTATCAGATACAGGGGTGGGCATCCCTCCCGAGGAACTTCCCAAGATTTTTGACAAGTTCTATCGGGTCAAACACCCCAAGACCCGGCACGTCACCGGCACTGGTTTAGGCCTCGCCATTGTCAAGAATGTGGTGGACGCTCATCATGGCTCCATTGAGGTTCAGAGCGTTGCGGCCAAAGGAACTGTCTTTAAAATCCTTATTCCGGCGTCAGGGTAAGTGAACGGGGATGTTGCAATTGCCATTGGGCAGCAGGCGGTTACCTCATACACTCTCCGGCGCACAGCCGCCCGGGCGCCGGAGGAACAGGAGCGGGGGCAGCAGGCTTTAATGACGACATTGTTTCAAGCGCTCGGGGGCCTGGGGCTTTTCCTCTTCGGCATGAAAATCATGTCCGAAGGGCTCCAAAAGGTCGCCGGGAAAAAGATGCGTCACATCCTGGGCATGGTCTCGAACAACCGATTTGTCGGTTATGGCGTCGGGGCGCTTGTCACCAGCGTGGTACAGAGTTCCAGCGCGATCACGGTCATGCTGGTCAGTTTCGTGGATGCGGGTCTTATAACGCTCGTCCAGGCTGCGGGTGTGATCCTGGGCGCCAATGTCGGGACCACGATGACAGCCCAGCTCATCGCCTTTAATCTCACTCAATATGCGTTGCCCGCCATTGCTTCCGGCGTCCTTTTGAAATTTTTTTTAGGTCGTCAAAAATGGATCTATGTGGGGGACGTTCTTCTGGGCTTCGGGCTGGTGTTCTACGGTTTGGGGACCATGACGGCCGGATTTGCCCCGCTGAAAAGCGATCCGAATGTTGTCGCCCTTCTTATGAAATTCGAGGCAGACACTCTCGGGAGATTCTTGTTGTGCATAATCATAGGCACTGGCATGACCATGGTCCTTCAAAGCTCCAGCGCCACCGTTGGAATCATCATGGCGCTTGCGAGCCAGGGTCTGTTGAACTTTGAGACCAGCGCAGGCCTGGTCCTGGGGACAGAGATCGGTACGACGGTTACAGCGCAGATCGCGGCTTTGGGGACAAATATTAACGCACATCGGACTGCGACGACCCATTCTCTTGTTAATGTGATGGGGGTATTCATCGTCATCCTGGTTTTTCCACTGTTTATCAAATCGGTTGTGTGGCTTACCTCTCTAATGGGTATGGGGCCGCCAGATGTTGTCATCAGTGGACAACGGCCCAACATTGCAAGATATATCGCCAACTTCCAGACCATTTTTAACGTGGTTACCTCTCTATTTTTCCTGATGATTTTACCGTACGTGGTGAGGATAGCCATCTGGCTTACGCCAGGGAAGGAAAAGGAAGAGGGTCTGGATGAGCTTCACCACATAAAATACGTGGATCCAAAGTTTGTTGAAATCCCTTCGATGGCCTTGGAACAGGCCAGTTTAGAAATTGTGAGAATGGGTGAAGCAGTGCAACGCATGTACGACGAAGTCATTCAGTCCCTCGAAGAAAGGGATTTAAAGAAATTATTAAAATGGAGGAAAAGGGAAGATGCCCTTGATGTTCTTCAGAGAGAAATCACCCAGTTCCTTGTAAGGGTGATGCAGGGCCGCATCAGCCCGGAAGAATCAAAAGAAGTGCGTTCTTTAATCCGGATGACCAATAATCTGGAGAGAATCGGCGATGCCACTGATGAGATAGCAGGCCTGACAGCCGAGCTCATTGAACAGAATCTGTATATCTCAGACGAAGCGATCAAGGATTATAAGGAAATATCCAATGAAGCATTGAAATTCTTAACCTGTGTCGTCAATGCCATGAAGCATGGCGATGAGCAGATCATGACAGTATCCCAGGAAATCGAAGGGAACGTCATGAGGTTGGCGGAAAAGATGAAAGAGAACCATCTTCATCGCCTTCAGAGCGCCGTCTGTACCGTGGATTCAGGGCTCATTTTTGTGAAGATACTCACCGCTTTTGAGAGAATGGGAAGGTTTTGTTACAACATCTCACAGGCAGTGGCAGGGCTCAGGTAGGTTCAGTATGATGGCTCAGGCAGCCTGATATTTTTTCCTCATATCCCATGGATAGGAAAAATTTCCTTCTGGATGTAGGCGGCCACTCTCCGGGCCTCTTTAAAGGCCTTTTCTTTCACTTCACCCCCAGTATGGTAAGGGTGGTCATAAAGGCTTCCTACTTCCTTTTCCGGCCCAAACATCATCCCGCCGACCAGACCGGCAAATTCATCTTCCGGCGCCACCCGGTTCAGAATGGACCAGGCCAGGGTCCAGCATCTGGCGGTTCGATAGAGATCGTATCCCCCCCCTCCAAGGGCGAGGATCCTGGGGCATACGGCCATAATTTCTTTAACAGCCCTTTGATAACTGTTGTTGGTCAGCTTGAGGTGGGTCAGGGGGTCTGACACCAGGGCATCGGCCCCGATCTCGGCAACAATGAGATCAGGTGAGAACGACCTGACCAGCGGGAGGATGGTTTCCTGGAAGGCGAAATCGTATACCTCATCATCGGTCCCCGGTTCCAGCGGGAAGTTGATGGTAAACCCCCTCCCATCTCCTTCACCGGTCTCATTCTCATAGCCTGACCAGGGATAAAGGGTTTTTCCGGTTTCATGGAGGGAAATCACGAACACCCTCGGATCCTTGTAAAAAGCATGTTGAACCCCGTTTGCGTGGTGGGCGTCCAGATCGATAAAGGCGATTCTCAGATCTGGCGTCATGCCCAGGGCGTATCGGATGGCGATGGCAATGTCGTTGATGTAGCAGAAGCCTTCAGCATGATCCGGCATGGCATGGTGGAAACCGCCTAACGGATTAAAGGCGGCCGCGGCCTCCTCTTTGACAAGAGCGTCCATGGCTCCGAGGGTGCCGCCGGCTGCCAGCAAAGACCATTCATAAATCCCGGAAATGATCGGGTTGTCCAGGGTTCCCAGGCCGTGGGCAATCATTTCAGGCGTCACCTGGTTCTCTCTGGCCTCCTGCAGAAGACGGAGGTAGCCGGGCTCATGAAAAAGAGGGAGGAGGTCGATGGGCAAGGCCTCAGGTTCCAGGATCTTCATCCAGGGATGGTTCATGACCCCGTAACGGGTGCAGAGGTCGTAGGTCTTGGCTGCCCTTTCCGGCTTGAACGGATGATCCGCACCGAAATCGAACCAGCTCATTTCATCCGAATAGACGAAAATGGTCGGGTCTCTGTCAACGGCGTCCTGTTCCAGGGGTCTCATCCCGGCTCCCCTGTTATCAGCGCCGCGAGATCCTGAAAAAAGGCCTTTGAAGAATTTGAAAGCCATGGCTGTTTATCCCTGGTATCGCGATCCGGATATGTCTGACACCCTGCCTTGATTTCGAGGCAGCGTACCACAGGGGGAGAATTCCGGTCAATAAAAAAGGGGCCTCTCAAATGGGTCGATGGACGCTTACTTTCTTTTGACATCCTTGCGGAAATAGTCTAATGACAGGATAAGAGTGGAGATGTTGACCGATGTCCTGGATACGCAGAATCAGCAGGCTTTCCAGAGTGGAGAAGGAGGGGATCTATCGGGGTCTGGTCCCCCCCCCTCTCTATCATCGATTCGGAATCGACCCCCTTTCCCTGTGCAGTTTGAAAGGGGATAAGGTGGTGCGATTTTTCTCCCCGCAGGGAGACAGCACCTGCCTGGTGGAGGTGAAGCTGACAGGCCAAGAAGAGCCTCTCTATTCCATCCAGTTGACCGATTCGAGCGATTTTACACAGATAGACTGGGACTTTTTGGTGGTCAATGATCCCGACTCTCCCAGGTTCAACACCCATATAGACCCACAGGGAATGGACACATTGTTCGGCTGGGCTTCCAGGAATCTTCCCGAGGAGGAACGCGCCCTGGCCGCGGGCCTTTTTCCCGGTCAGGTCAGAAAAGGGATGGGGTTGACCAGGGAGGTCATCGGGCTGCTGGAGTTTTTCTGCCGGATCTTCGACATTAAAAGCATTCGGTTGGAAGCGCTTTTTTATCATAACGCGATTACCTATGAAAGACACGGCTTCAGCTACTTCAGCGGGTATGCCCAGATGAAACGGATTCATGAGCTCTTTCAGCCGGGGGGAGCGCTTTTCAGAAAACTGGACAACCGGTCCCCATTCCGGCGTCCCGATTTTGCTGAAACCGTAAGGGGCCGGAGCTGGGCCATTCATGACGGCATCCTCGCCGAGATAGATGACGATCTGTTGGATGAAGGCTGGGTGTCGCCCGTGATGTACCGGATGGTGGGAAGACCGAGAGGCATGGTCACCTTTCCGGATCCAACGTATTAGACCCTGATTGAACCGGTGGAAACCGTTATGTTCATACCCCTCTTTCGCGACTGGAAAATCAGCACCAAGCTGGTCAGCGTTACCCTTTTTGTGGTTCTGGTCCCTCTCCTGTGCGTTGCCTTCCTCTCCATGGACCGTTTTGGCAAGGCGCTCAGAAGCGCTTCCGATGCGGACCTGGGACACCTTGTCAGAAACATCTACGGCATGTGCAAAGTTCACCAGGAACAGGTCCAGAAAAAAACCGTTTCCGACCTGAGGGTGGCCCGAGAACTCCTTGCGCTTCAACCGGGCGAACTGGATGCGGCGTCGAAACAAGAACGCCGGTTTGAGGCGATGGATCAGGCCACCCGGCACGTGTATCCGGTGACAAGAGCCCCCTGGAAGGCCGAAGACAATCATTTTGTGGATAATGTCCAGGCCCTTGTGGGAGGGAGCTGCAGCATCTTCCAGAGAATCGAAGGCGAGCGACTTCTGCGCGTTTCCACAAACATTAAGGGAAAGGATGGGAAACGGGTCACCGGGACCTTCATTCCCTCCCAGGGCCCGGTAGCACAGGCCATTCTGGCCGGGCGTCCCTTCACAGGGCGGGTCCAGGTGATGGGGAACTGGTACATCAAGGCCTATGCGCCGATCAGGGGGAGCGACGGGAGAGTTATTGGCGCTCTGAGCGTGGGCCTCAGAGAGCAGAGTTCACAATTTTTGAATGAGGAGATCAAGGGCATTCGGGTGGGGGAGACCGGCTATGTATATATCATAGACAGCAACGGTTTCTTGAAGATCCATCCGGCGAAGGAGGGGGAGACCATTCTCGATTTGAAGGATTCTGCCGGTTTCGGCTATATCCATGCCATGATAAAAGACGCCCTTGCCCTTGGGGACGGCGAAGTGGGGACCATTCGCTATCCTTGGATGAATCCGGAGCTGGGTGATAAACGAGCGAGGCAGAAGATCAACAAGTACATCTACTTCAAGCCGTGGGACTGGATCATCGTAGCGGGAACCTACGAAGATGAGATCTACCAGGCCCTGCGCACCACCGAACGGTTCATCCTTTTCATGGCCATTGCAGCCCTTGTTCTGGTCTTTCTCCTGGCATTTACCCTCTCCAAGGTATTGACACGGCCGATCCGGGAACTCACTGAGGTGACCGCCAAGATGGCGGACGGCGATCTTTCTCAAAGGGTCATCATCCACAGCGCGGATGAAATCGGGACCCTGGGGCGGTCCTTTAACCGGATGATTGCTCAGATCGAGGATTACACCTCAAATCTGGAGAATATGGTGGAGGAAAGGACCCGGGAGCTGAAGGAATCAAAGGAGAAGTATCGCGACATTTCCCGATTCCTCAACAATGTACTCGACAGTGCCACGGTCTACGCGATTATGGCACTTGACTTCTACGGTAACATTATCGAGTTCAACAGGGGCGCGGAAAGGCTCTTCGGCTGGAAAAAGGATGAAGTCATCAATAACCGGAATATCGACATCACCATTCTTCCGGAGGACCGCGAAAAAGAGATCCAGAAAGAGATGTCCAAACGGACGAGGACGGAAGGGGTCTGTGAGCTGGAGATGGTCCGGGTCAGGAAAAACGGGGACCGGTTCCCGGCCCATACCACCATTACGGCCATCAAGGATGCCGAGGGCAGGGCCACGGGATTTGTAGAGATTGTCCGTGACATCACCCTAAGAAGAAGTCTTGAAAAGGAGCTGCGGGAGACCAAGGAATTCCTTGAAAATATCATGGAGAGTTCTGTTGACGGGATCCTGACGACGGACCTCAAAGGGAACATTACATATCAGAACCGTGCCATGGAGGAGTTGATGGAATTTTCCAAGGATGAGGCCCTGGGGACTCACATCTCCCGATTCTACGTCAAGGGGATCGAACAGGCCAGAGAAGTTATGGCCCTCCTCCAGTCACGGAAAAGGGCTGGGAATTACGAGATGGAGGTGAAGCGGAAGGACGGGAAGATCCTGACCATTCTGACCTCCCTTTTTCTGCTTCAGGACGAGGAAGCCAACGTGATCGGGACCGCCGGGATATTCAAGGACATCACGGAACAGAAACTTTTAGAAGCTAAACTCAAGGTCACGCAGGCACGTCTGATAGAAGCATCCAAAATGAGGGCACTCGGGGAGCTGGTTGCCGGTGTGGCCCATGAACTGAACAATCCCCTCATGGCCTCCCAGACCATTCTGTACGTGATGTTCAAAAATCTCCCTGAAGATTTTCCGGAACGGGAGCGGCTGGAGATCATCCGCAAATGCAACAACAGAATCGAAAAGATCGTAGATCATCTCAGGGAGTTTTCCAGACAGACCCAGCCTGATTTCAGGGAGATCGACATCAATCAGCCAGTGGAAAATGCCCTGCTCATTACCGGCCAGCAGCTTCTCAACCACAACATCACTATTGTGCGGGAACTCATTGAAGGTCTTCCGAAGGTGGTCGGCGATGCCAATCAGTTGGAACAGGTCTTCCTCAATCTCATATCCAATGCGAGGGATGCCATGGATGAGGTGACCGGGACGCGGGAGCTGAAAATCCATTCATACCTGAGTGACCATGAGGGCGCGCCTGTGGTGGCGGTCTCGATAAAGGACACGGGCGTTGGGATCCCTGAGGAACATTTGAATAAGGTGATTGAGCCTTTCTTCACTACGAAACCAGTGGGAAAGGGAACGGGCCTGGGCCTTTCCCTCTGCTTCGGCATCATGGAAGCACATGGCGGAAGGCTTGAAATCAATAGTCATCAGGATAAAGGAACGGAAGTAAAGGTCATACTTCCGGTCAGCCGGTCGGGAAAGGAGTAACGAACATGGCAAAAACAATTCTTGTTGTGGATGATGATGAACTGGTGCGCATGGCGCTTAACGAGCTGCTGAGACCTGAGGGATATGAGGTCCATCTGGTCGCCAGTGGCGCCGAAGCCATCGAGAAGCTCGACCAGAACGGCTATGATCTGTTGATGCTCGATATCATCATGCCTGAGATGGATGGTTTTGAACTCTGCAGGAAGATCCGGGAGAGAGAAGATTACAGGGACACGCCGATTGTGTTTCTGACGGCAAAGAGCCGGGATGAAGACCGGGACAAGGGGATTGAGGCAGGGGCCAACCTGTTTCTGTCCAAGCCGATCTCCCCTGACAAACTCCTTCAGATCGTATCGGATACCATCGGTTGACCAGAGGCCTATTTGGGAAACAGCGCTGTCTCTTGGAGTAACCTGTCAAGGGCATTGTCCCGGTCCATAAGTCCCATCATACGGCGGACCTTGGCACCGTCTTGAGGGGACAGGGGAGGTGGGCCCTGTCCCAGCCGCTCTAAAACAGAAAACGTGTCCCCTTTGACGAGAATCAGCGGGACCCCCGCTTTTTTTGCCGCGGTCAGGAGCTGAGGAGGGGGGGTTCTGCCTCCGGTGAAGAGGATGCCGGCAATCGATCGTCGGCCCTGAATCGGATCGTTCTCCCTTGCAGGCAAATAGGGCCTTAACAGGACAATCTTGTTATAGGCCCTCTTGAACAGCAGGAGTTCTCCCTTCAGATCTGACGACCCAACGGTCATTCCGCCCACCGGTTGTTCAAGGTCAGCTTCGCCGAAGAGAAACTCACCTTCTAAGACATCCCTTATATCCCCGAGCGTCTGAAAAGAGAGGAAGGGGTCTTCCGGAAGCGCGATGATGAACGGAATGCCCTTTTTGGCAAGGGGTGGGATCATATGATCTATGATTTCCTGGAGCAATGGCGGGGAGACCCGGTTGAGAACGATTCCCTTGAGCCTCTCTTTGAGGAGAGAACTGGCAGAGAGGATGGAATAGACAGACCTGGCCTTGTCCCGGTATCGGTCAACCAGGACAAAATCAGCCTCCAATCCCGCAGCGAGGGAAATATCGGAAACGCCCCGGGAGGCATTGTCAAGGAATATGTGGTCGGCGCCCATGATGATGAGGAAATCTTTGTTGTCAGAGAGTTCTTTGGCCAACGTCCTGATCTCTTTATGGATCGTTTCAGATCCCCTGTCTCTCCATGCCTCATCTGAAAGGAGATAGGGACAGATCCGGTCAAGGGGTTCCTGAATATCCAGCGTCTCCTTAAACAGGAGGGCATCCGGGTCGAACCCGTGGCCGTTTATGTTAACACGTTGGGTTCCAAAGGGTTTCAGGAACCCTACGCGGAAGCCCCGTTCCAGGAGTCTTCGGGTGATCGCCCAGGTGACGAGGCTGTGCCCGGCATGATCTCCGGTCGTCCCTATGAAGAGAAAGCCCACGTGGCTGTCCAACCTCCTTGTGACGGATTGCGGCGGATTCGTTACAGGCGCCGCCTTCCCGCTCTTCAGCGGGATGGGATGAAGACAGGAACTCTGAAGGTGCTACCGGAGCCGGGGAAAACAGGGGCATTCGGAACCTCCCAACCTCCGGACCTTCAAGCCTTTAAACCCATTCAAGCGTATCATAAGGGGTTTGTTTGCAAAGATCAAAAGAAATATGGCCTATGCCGCGTTCAATATCTCCCTCAATTTCCGTCTTCTCGTCCACTGCATCGATGGTCACATGATCCCCCTCTTTGACCGGTCAAAGGAGGTGGCAATGGTTCTGATTACAGATTGTGAACCACAGTATGCTGGAATGGGGGGCTTCTCCAGGCCCTTAGCGCCTAAAGCCACTTTTCCATTCTCTCCGGTAAAGACGACCGGATACCGTATGCGGGGGGATCCGGTCCTGACCAGGATGCCGACCCCTGCAACAACTCGGGTTTTGACGAGCCTGCAGAAAGATGTTAGAATGGTGCCGCATCGTCTTTGAACCGCCCAAGGGGACTCAGATCCGCCAGCTCTGCTTGGCTGCACGCCAGCAGACCGTCTCAGGCGATCTGCCATCTGCAAACAGATCAGAAAACTAAAGGAGGATGGTTATGGCATTGGATCATCTCCCAGGAAAGGGTATTGTTTCGTGAGCGTTTCCGACATGCTCTTGCCCTCTGAAATTTTGGACGGGCTTGCTACAGAGGTCTTCGGCAGGGAAGAGATCATCCATTTTAGAGAAACAGACTCCACCAATGCCAGGGCCAGGAAACTGGCTGACCGGGGAGCCCCCGAAGGGACCCTTGTGGTAGCCGAAAGGCAGACGCAGGGGCGAGGAAGGAAGGGGAGGGCCTGGTTTTCCCCCTCCGGCGCCGGGATCTACGCATCCCTTATCCTGAGGCCCTCGATGCCGGCCAACGAGGCAACGAGAATAACCTTCCTGACCGCGGTTGCCGCGGCCGAGACCCTTCTGCACCAGACGGAATTGGATGTCAGGATCAAGTGGCCCAACGACCTCCTTGTCAACGGAAAGAAGATCGCCGGCA
>JAUPKI010000303.1 GCA_030837545.1 Thermodesulfobacteriota bacterium
GGAGCGCGGCCCTGGACAATGAGGAGTGCTGGCTGATCCAGGCCCTCATGAGGTCCCTCGGTCTGGTCTATATTGAACACCAGGCCCGTATCTGACACAGCGCTACGGTTGCGGCTCTGGCAGAGTCGTTCGGACGCGGCGCAATGACCAATCACTTTATCGATCTCAGAAACAGCGACTGCATTCTCGTCATGGGTTCCAATGCGGCCTCCAATCATCCGATTTCCTTTAAATGGATCACCGAGGCCATGAAGCGGGGCGGAAAGCTCATCAGCGTGGACCCCCGGTTCACCCAGACCTCCTCCAAGGCGGACTTCTATGCTTCATTGCGTTCAGGAACGGATATTGCGTTCTTGGGCGGAATGATCAAGTACATCCTCGAAAATAACAAATACTTCACGGAATATGTCGCAGAATACACCAATGCGGGCTTTATCGTGGCCGATGGTTTTGGCTTCAATGACGGTCTCTTCTCAGGTTACGATGCCAACAAGCGCGCCTACGACAAGAGCAGTTGGGCATTTGTAAAGGACGACAAGGGGATCCCCAAGATGGATCGATCGCTGCAGGATCCTCACTCTGTTCTCCAGTTGCTCAAGAAACACTACAGCCGGTATGACCTGGACACCGTCTCAGCCATCACCGGGACCCCGAAGGGGGATCTCCAGACCGTGTACGAGATGTACGCGACCACCGGTCAGCCTGGCAAGGCCGGCACCATTATGTATGCCATGGGCTGGACCCAGCATACCGTGGGCGTCCAGAATATTCGGACCATGTCCATGATCCAGTTGCTGCTCGGGAACATGGGGGTTGCCGGCGGCGGCGTCAATGCCCTGAGGGGGGAGTCGAATGTCCAGGGATCCACGGACCAGGCGATCCTGTTCCACATCCTCCCCGGATATCTCAAGGCCCCCGCGGCATCCATCCCCACATTGACTGAGTACAACGAAAAGAGCACGCCCAAAACCACCGACCCCTTGAGCGCCAACTGGTGGGGCAACTACTCGAAATACTCGGTCAGCCTCCTCAAGTCCTTTTGGGGGGACAAGGCGACCAAGGAAAACGATTTCGGGTACAACTGGCTCCCCAAGATCGACGACGGAAAGGCCTATTCATGGCTCGACCTCTTCGACGCCATGTACAGGGATCAATTCAAGGGCTTTTTTGCCTGGGGTCAGAACCCGGCTGCCTCGGGGGCGAACGCCAACAAGACGCGAGCCGCCCTGGCCAAGCTGGACTGGATGGTCAATGTCAATATCTTCGACAACGAGACTGGTTCTTTCTGGAAAGGGCCGGGCATGGACCCCAAACAGATCAAGACAGAGGTCTTCATGCTCCCCTGCTCCGTCTCGGTGGAAAAGGAAGGGTCCATCACCAACAGCGGCCGCTGGATGCAGTGGCGGTACAAGGCGGCCAATGCGCCCGGTAAGGCATGGTCGGACGGCGACATCCTGATTCGGCTGGGGAACAAGATCAAAGAACTCTACAAACAAGACAAGAAGGCGGTCTTTCCCGAGCCCATCTTGAACCTGAAGTGGGATTACGTCAAGAAGGATGGCGAGTTCGATGCCCATGCCATGGCCAAGGAGATCAACGGCTATTTCCTGAAGGACATCACCATCGGCGAGCAGTCATTCAAGAAGGGAGATCTGGTGCCGGGCTTTGCGTTGCTCCAGAACGACGGATCCACCAGCAGCGGCAACTGGCTCTACTGCAACTCCTATACAAACAAGGGAAATATGGCCGCGAGACGGGAGCGGGAGAAGTCCGGAATCGGGCTGAACTTGGGATGGGCCTGGTGCTGGCCGGTCAACCGCCGCATTATTTATAACCGTGCCTCTGTAGACAAATACGGAAAGCCCTGGGACAAGGAACGTCCTGTGGTTGCGTGGGACCCGAATGCGGGCGGCGGAAAAGGCGGATGGGTCGGCGATGTGCCGGACGGCGGATGGCCGCCCATGCTCAAGGCGGACGGCACGCCCAATCCTGCAAGCAAGTATCCCTTCATCATGAAGCCGGACGGACATGCCGCCTTGTTCGGCCCCGGATTGGCGGATGGGCCTTTCCCTGAACATTACGAGCCGATCGAGTGTCCGGTGGAAAAGAACCTCCTCTCCGGCCAGCGGATCAATCCGGTGGCGCCAACGTATAGCACCGATAAGGATATCTACAAATCGTGCGATCCCAAATATCCGTTTGTGGGGACTACCTACCGGGTGTGCGAGCACTGGCAGACCGGGGTCATGACCCGATGGCAGCCCTGGTTGCTGGAGGCCCAGCCGCAGGTCTTTGTAGAGATGAGCCAGGAACTGGCCAAGATGCGTGGAATCAAGAACGGCGACAAGGTGATCATCGAATCGGCCCGCGGCAAGCTCCAGGCCGTTGCCATGGTGACCATCCGGTTCAGGCCCTTCCAGATCCAGGGGACCACAGTTCACGAGGTGGGTCTCCCGTGGCACTTTGGGTGGGTCCATCCCAAGGACGGCGGAGATTCCGCCAACCTGTTGACACCGTCAACCGGCGATCCCAATACCCGGATCCCCGAAACCAAGGCCTTTATGGTCAATGTGACCAAGGCATAAAGGAGGTGATCTGATGAGCGGAAAGGCGTTTTTTATTGATACGACCGTGTGTACTGCATGTCGAGGCTGTCAGATTGCCTGCAAGCAATGGAACCAGCTTCCGGCCACAAAGACCCATCAGTGGGGAAGCATGCAGAACCCCAAGGACCTCTCTTTTGAGACCTATAAGGTCGTCAGATTCGAGGAACACATGGGGCCCAACAACAAACCCGTATGGTATTTTTTCCCGGAGCAGTGCCGACATTGTGTCGAACCCCCCTGCAAAGAGGCGGCAGAGGACGATGCCCCGGGCGGGATCACCATCGACAAAGAGACCGGAGCAGTCCTCTACGACAAGGAAAAGCTCAAGAAGGTCAAGGCGGAGACCGTGATCGAGGCCTGTCCTTTTAACGTCCCTCGGGCCCAGAAGAAGACCGGGTATCTGGCCAAGTGCACCATGTGTGTGGACAGGGTCCATAACGGGCTCCTGCCGGCCTGCGTCAAGACCTGCCCCACCGGGGCCATGAACTTCGGCGACCGGGACAAGATGGTTGCCTTGGCCCAGAAGCGTCTCGGCGAGGTCAAGGGAAGATTCCCCAAGGCCACACTCACCGGCATTGACGACCTCAGGGTGTTTTATCTCCTGGCCGACGCGCCCAAGGCCTACTACAAGTATGCCAAGGTGGACGTTTTGCCGACCGGCATGGACCGAAAGATGGCCCTTCGGAAGATCGGGAATTCTCTAAAGGATCTTTCCAGAGAGTGGACCATGATCCATAAACTGGCCAGTTAGCTGGCCGGCGGCATCTGTAACAGGAAAAGGGACGCCTCGGCGTCCCTTTTCCATCTTTTAACCTCATTATTCCACTGTTCCATCATTCCAACATTCCAATTGTGAGCGGAGCGAACTAAGTTCGGATACAACCATGAGAAGCCTCATTGTCTTCATTGTGGGAATCTGGATGGCATTCAGCATGGCGCCTGATGCCCTGGCCGCGGATGGCCCCCGGCCCGGTAAACCCCTGCCGTCCATTACCCTTACGGCCCCTGAGAGCCCGGCGCACAAGGACTACCTGGGCCTTTCGGGGGGCGGCTCCTTTCATATTCCTCAAATAAAGGCCCGTGTCGTCATCATTGAGATCTTCAGCATGTACTGCCCCCATTGCCAAACAGAGGCGCCGATGGTGAATGACCTTTACAAAAAGATAGAGGATACGCCCTCGCTGAAGGGAAAGATCAAGCTGATCGGCATCGGGGCCGGCAATACCCCGTTCGAGGTGGATGTCTTCAAGAAGAAGTATCAAGTCCCTTTCCCCCTTTTCCCGGATCCTGATTTTGTCGTCCATAAAGCGGTTGGGGAAGTGAGGACGCCCTGTTTCATAGGGGTCCGGTTGAATTCGGATGGGACGGATCAGGTGTTCTATCAAAAGGTGGGGGGCCTGGAGGGTGTCGATCATTTCCTCGGCCTCATTCTCAAACAGTCAGGGATCGATCAGGAGCAGTGAGATGAAACAGATGGCCTTTGCCTTCCTGCTGGGGTGTGCTACCGTTTTCACGATGGGGCCCAGCGCATACGGACGTTCGGATGCATTCAAGGAAAATATCTACGATCAAGGCCCGATGAAGCCTCGTGACAGTCACCTCAAAGTCAAGGTGGGCGAAAAGGCCCCTGATTTCGCCCTTCCCGCCATGTCAGGGGGCAAGGTCTCCCTCTCCCAGTTCCATGGTAAACAGAATGTGGTCCTCTCCTTTGTGCCGGCCGCATGGACCCCCGTGTGCTCGGACCAGTGGCCGGGCTACAATATTGTCAAGGACCTGTTTGACCAGCACGACGCGGTTCTCATAGGCATCACCGTGGACAATATCCCCACCCTCTTTGCCTGGACCCGTCAGATGGGAAAGCTCTGGTTCCCCGTGCTCTCGGACTTCTGGCCTCACGGGGTCGTAGCAGACCGATACGGGGTACTGCGCTCCGACGGCATGTCCGAAAGGGCCCTGTTTGTCATCGACAAGGAGGGGATCATCCGGTACATCGACGTGCATGATATCAATCAGAGACCCCGCCTCGAGATCCTGATGGGGGAACTGGAGAAACTCCCCAGATAGGACTGCGACATCAGGACTGCAACTTTTTTCTTGACAACATCCTCTATTCCCTATATTTTTATACGTCCTCGACCTATGGCGTCTTATGGACGAAGAGGAGATACTTCCATCTCCCTGAAACCCCCTTTCAATCGTCCTGATTGAAGATATCATCAACGATACATAAATAGGCTGTTTTTTAGCGGGATTCAGACCTTAGATGGGAAACTCACACGGTTTCTTGGGTTTTCGATCCCTAACCGTATCCTCCCGCTGATTTGTGTCGGCAGGCGACGGTGGTGCATTTGGATGACCTCTGCAGGGCAGACGTTGTCCCAACCGCTGAGTCTATAGCTTTGTGCGAACATATATTATTAACCAGCATCAGGAGGTGCCGCATGAAAGAGGAAAAGGAGTTCTACGAAAGACTCGAAGGGAAGGGGATCTCACGAAGGGATTTCATGAAGTTCTGCGGTGTGCTGACTGCCACCATGGGCCTGTCGTCGTCGTTTATCCCCAAGGTTGCAGAGGTGTTTGCCGCGCCCACACAGAGACCGCCGGTCATCTGGCTCCACTTTGCCGAGTGTACGGGCTGCTCCGAGGCCGTTCTCAGGTCCATGTACCCATGGATCGACGAACTCGTGATCAACATCCTTGACATGGCCTACCACGAGACCATTATGGCCGCATCCGGGACCCAGGCCGAAGACCTCCTCCACGCATCCGTCAAGAAATATGACGGCAAGTTCATCTGTGTGGTGGAAGGGGCCATCGCCACCAAGTACAACGGCGCCTATGGCAAGATCGGCGGCCGCACCTTCCTGGAAGTCGCCAAAGACGTATGCCCCAAGGCGGCTGCCGTCATCTGTCTCGGTTCCTGCTCGGCCTACGGAGGCATTCAGGCCGCCAACCCCAATCCCGGCGGCTACAAGGGCGTCGGCGAGGCCCTGGGCATCAAAACGGTCAATATCCCCGGCTGCCCCCCCAATCCCATCAACTTTGTGGGAACCGTTGTTAATTACCTTCTCTTGGGCAAACTCCCGGCCATCGACGATGTGGGCAGACCGCTCTTTGCCTACGGCAAGACCATTCATGATCAATGCCCCAGAAGGTCCCACTATGAAAATAATGAATTTGTGACGGAATTCGGCTCCAAAGAGGCCGAAATGGGCTATTGCCTCTACAAAATGGGATGCAAGGGGCCGGACACCCACAATAACTGCCCCGTTGCCAAGTTCAACGATGGAACGAGCTGGCCGGTTGAGGCGGGGCACCCCTGTATCGGGTGCAGTGAACCGAATTTTTGGGATAAGATGACCCCCTTCTTCGTGGAAAGTAAATAGCAGGGGCGGGCTTGGTCTTCAAAAGAAACAACTCTTAAGAAAAGAGAGGAGATACCATGGGCACGAGAATTATTGTTGATCCGATTACCCGAATAGAGGGCCACCTGCGCATCGAAGTGGAGGTGGAAGGCGGCAAGGTCAAGGACGCCTGGAGTTCCGGTCAGATGTTCCGGGGGATTGAAATCATATTGAAAGGGCGGGATCCTCGCGATGCCCCGCTGTTCACCCAGCGTTCCTGCGGCGTCTGCACCTACACCCATTATTTGGCCTCGATCCGGGCAGTGGAAAATGCGGTCGGGGTCCAGATCCCGGACAATGCCCGCATCATCCGAAATCTGCTCCACGGGGCACAGTTCCAGCACGATCATATCGTCCATTTCTACGGCCTCTCGGCCCTGGACTGGGTGGACGTGGTCAATGCCCTGAAGGCCGACCCCCAGAAAACCGCGGCCCTGGCCGACAATGTGAGCAACGATCCCAAAGGGGGCACGGTCTATTTTAAGGAGGTCCAGCAGAGAATCAAGACCTTTGTGGACAGCGGCCAGTTAGGTCCCTTTGCCAATGCCTACTGGGGGCATCCTGCCTATAAGCTCCCCCCTGAGGCCAATCTGATGGCAGCAGCGCATTATATCGAGGCCCTTCGCCTCCAGGCCAAGACCGCCCGGATGCATGCCGTATTCGGGGCCAAGAACCCCCATCTCCAGTCCCTGGCCGTGGGCGGCGTGACCTGCGTTAATGACCTTACGCCGGACCGCATCGCTGAGTTTCTCTATCTGTGGAAAGAGACCCAGGATTTTGTCAAAAACGTCTATGTGCCCGATATTTTGGCGGTTGCACCCTTTTACAAGGACTGGGGCGGCATCGGAGGGACCACCAACTTCCTGGCCTGGGGAGACCTCCCTGAATCGGCCAAGGAACCCGAGAGTCTCTTCTCGCCCCGGGGCGTCATCATGAACCGGGACATCAAGGGCGTCAAGATGGCCGTGCCCGACAAGGTCACCGAACACGTGACCCGATCATGGTACAAGGGAAACGACGCCAGGCATCCCTACAATGGCGAGACCAACCCCATTGAAGGGGACCCCAAATACGATACCGCGGACAAATACTCCTGGCTGAAGGCCCCCCGCTATGACGATCAGCCCTGCGAGGTCGGGCCGCTTGCACGGGTGCTGGTTGCCTATGGATATGGGAAGAAAGAGTATGCAGACCTTGTGAACGGCACCCTCCAGAAGCTCAACCTGCCCGCAACCGCCCTCTTTTCCACACTGGGACGCACGGCTGCACGCGCACTCGAGACCGTGGCCATCGGCGATGCCATGGAACCGTGGATCATGGAGCTTGTGGAAAATCTGAAGAAAGGGAACAACAAGACCTACACGCCCTGGACCATGCCCAAAACCGGGAAGGGATGCGGCCTCAACGACGTGGCCAGGGGCTCTCTCGGACACTGGATCGAGATCGAGGACGGAAAAATCAAGAACTACCAGTACGTGGTCCCCTCCACCTGGAACCTGGGGCCGCGCTGCAAGGCCGGCAAACTGGGGCCTGTCGAGGAATCGCTCATCGGCACCCCGGTTGCAGACCCCAAGAACCCCCTGGAGATTATCCGTACGGTCCATTCCTTCGATCCATGCATCGCCTGCGCCGTGCATGTCATCGATCCCCATTCCAACGAGGTCTATAAGGTCCGGGTACTGTAACCTCAATGAGCACAGCCAGCCCTTCAGACCCACTTTACCAGAGAGGGTCGAAGGGCTGTTTTATAGGCAGCAAAGGTCATTCATAGGGGGATATGCCGATGCCGCACCTCCCTGAACATGTGCGCCCGAAATCCTGGCTCAGGTATATGGTCCATCATCCCGGTCAGGTTATCCTCCTGACCGCCCTGATCACCCTCCTTTTTGCCACGCACCTGCCTGCCCTCAGATTTGAGACATCCATCTACGACCTCACGATCGAGGACCTCCCCGAGACACTGACATACAACCGGTTTAAAACGACATTCGGCTGCGAGGAAATCATCCTGGTTGTGGCCAGGACAAAGGGGGTCTTTCAACCCGAGACCTTCCTTCAGATCGAGCAACTGGCCCGGTCCCTGTCTCAGATTGATGGGGTGAAACAGGTGGTCAGCCTTCCCGGCATAAAGAAGGCCATGGACATCACGGACAAATGGGGTCTTGTGGATTTCCAGGAGGTGGCGTCTGCTGTTGGCCTTTTTCAGAGAAACCTCATATCCCATGACAGCAAGACGACGGCGATTACACTCGTATTAGAGGATGTCGATCAGAAGGACCGGGTCATCCATGCCGTCGACCGCTTGATTGCCGCTTATAAGAAAACATTTCCCCTTTATCAGATCGGCATGCCGATCGTCTCATCGGCCCTGACCCAATTCACGCAGCAGGATTTCCTGACGCTCCCGGCAGTCACCTTTTCTTTCATCGCCTTGATTCTTTTTTTCTTCTTCCGGAACCTGCGCGGCATCCTGATCCCTTCAGGCAC
>JAUPKI010000304.1 GCA_030837545.1 Thermodesulfobacteriota bacterium
AACACGCTGAATTGACGATGGGTCCACCAATAAAATTGGCTCAGGGATTCGACTTCTCCTGCTTTGCCTTAAGTATTTCTTCCAATTCTGACATGAACTCCTTGATATCCTTGAATTGTCTGTATACAGAGGCAAACCGGACATAGGCGACTTCATCCCATTCCTTCAGTTTTCTGATGACCCGTTCCCCGACCTCCGAGCTGTCAATCTCCTTTTTCCCCAGGTCTTGAAAGTGGGTCTCGAGGGAGTCTACGAACTCTTCAATCCGGGCCACGCTGATGGGCAGTTTCTGACACGCCTTCCGAATGCCGGATATGATCTTTTCGCGGCTGAACGGTTCGCGCCTGCCATCCTTTTTGACCACCATCGGGAGGATGTCTTCCAGCTTTTCATAGGTGGTGAACCTTCGACCGCAGGCGATACACTCCCGTCGCCGTCGAATGGTCCTGGCGTCCTTGCTGAGTCGGGAGTCAATCACCTTGTTGTCGATTTGGGTGCAGTAGGGGCAAATCACGGTGGAAACCTCACAATCTGGACGCCGGCCTCGGCCAGCATCTTGTCCGCCAGGGGATCATCATACCCCTCTTTATAAAATACGGACCTGATGCCCGCGTTAATAATCATCTTGGAGCAGATGATGCAGGGTTTGTTCGTACAATAAAGCGCCGAGCCGCTAATGGGAATTCCATAGCAGGCCGCTTGAATAATGGCATTCTGTTCAGCGTGCAACCCTCGGCAAAGCTCATGCCTCATACCGGACGGCACCGATTCATTCGCCCGTAAGCAGCCCGTCTCCTCACAGTGTTTGACACCAGCGGGCGCGCCATTGTAGCCTGTTGCCAGTATTCTCTTCTCCTTGACCAGGATGGCGCCCACATGGCGCCGCAGACAGGTGGATCGACTGGACACCATCTCGGTGATGGTCATGAAATATTCATTCCAGGAAGGTCGGGGCATGAGAAGTGCCTGGCGTGAGTTCAAGTTAAAAATTAAGAGATGATGAATTCAGGAATCAAGAATAATGGCCTCCGTTCAATCCCTAAATCCCCGAGTTCCTCAATCCCGTCCACAGATTACGCAGATTACGCAGATATCAATTCCCCAATTCCAGCATTCCTAAATTCCTCAATCCCTGAATTCCTAATCATATATCGGGAAGCTGGTGCACAACTCGGAGACCATCCCCTGGGTCCGTTTCAGGACCTGAGCGTCTTCCGGATGTTCCAATAGGTCTCTGACTAAGCGCGATATCTCCTTCATTTCGGGTTCTTTCATTCCCCTTGTCGTGAGGGCCGGTGTGCCCAATCGCAGGCCGCTCGTTACTTTGGGACCCCGCCTGTCAAAGGGGATGCTGTTTTTGTTCGTCACAATTCCCGCATTGCCCAGAAGCCGTTCTGCCTCCAGCCCGGTGATCCCTTTTTCGGTCAGATCCATCAGGACCAAGTGGTTGTCAGTGCCCCCCGATATCAGGGTGAAACCATAACCGACAAGCTCCTCTGCAAGCACTCCTGCGTTGATGAGGACCTGTTTCTGGTAGTCGACAAACGACGGATCCAGCGCTTCTCCGAAGGCAACCGCCTTGGCCGCAATCACATGCATCAAAGGCCCCCCCTGGGTGCCGGGAAAAACGGCCTTGTCCAATTTGTCGCCAAATTTTTCAGAAGATAGGATGAACCCGCCCCTGGGACCTCTCAGGGTCTTGTGGGTGGTCGAGGTGATGACGTGCGCATTCCCCACCGGAGAGGGATGGAGACCGGCCGCGACCAGTCCCGCGATATGGGCCATGTCAACCATGAGAAAGGCCCCGCATTCATCGGCAATATCGGCAAATGCCGAAAAATCAATGCGCCTGGGGTAGGCGCTCGCGCCGGCCACAATGATCCGTGGCCTGAATTCCTGGGCCAGTCTTTTGACATTACCATAATCTATCAATTGGCTCTTTTTATCTAATCCATAGAAAATAGGTTTAAAAAATTTCCCTGAGAAATTTGCAGAACTCCCATGGGTCAAATGCCCGCCATGTGAGAGATCCATCCCCATGATCGTGTCTCCAGGCGTGAGCAGGGCCAGATAGGCGGCCATATTCGCCTGAGATCCTGAATGCGGCTGGACATTGGCATACTCAGCGCCAAACAACCGTTTCACCCGATCAATGGCCAGTCTTTCAACCTTGTCAACCGATTCACAACCCCCATAATAGCGGGCCCCGGGATAGCCCTCGGCGTATTTATTCGTCATCACATTGGCCTGGGCATCTATCACGGCGCGGCTGGCATAGTTTTCGGAGGCAATCATGACGAGGCTTCGCTGTTCCCTTTGAAGCTCTGCCTTGATCGCACCGTAGACCTCTGGGTCCAGCTCTTTAAGGTTGGGTTCGCTTACCATCTCTTTTTCACACAAGCGCTGATATGAAATCTGGCTCCGGTTGCTCGTTGCTGATCACGGGTTACTGGTCGAAGATCCCGTCATCGGGATGAATGGTTCTTTCGAAGTTCGATGTTCAACGTTCGTCCGTTGATAAGTTGCGGCTGATTGGAAAGGCAAACGTCTCAGCGGACAGGCAGAGACCCCAGAGGACAAAACAGCCAGCGCATGGATTTAAGGTAACTCTGTGTCTTTGTGCCTCCGTGTGAGAATAAGTCGGTTTCCGCTTGTCCGGATTAGTCATTGCC
>JAUPKI010000305.1 GCA_030837545.1 Thermodesulfobacteriota bacterium
AATTCCTGTATTCCCCAATTCCTCAATACTTCATGAGGGAATTCCAGAAGTCAGGGTCATCATCCTTCCAGTTCGGGCCGAATCGCCTGTCGCAGAAGCCGCTCAATCGCTCATACCACTTGACAAAGGTGTTTTTCTTCTTGTCGACGGCGTCAAGGATGTCGGCCAAGAACACATCCACCTTGCTGATTTCATCCTTGGGCACATAGTAAGCCGCCCCCTTCTGAAACGACTTTTTCAGGTTGTCCTGTGAGAGGGCATGGGCCGTCAGCATCAGGGCCGGCACTTCCCGCTTATTTGCGATTTCAAGCAGCTCATATCCCCGGACTCCCATGATATCGAGCACGGCCGCATGGTAATAATTGGATTCAAGGAGCTTCTTTGCCTCTTCAAAACTGGATGCCCTGTCCACCTTGCAGGTCTCCAGCAGTTCAGTCAGAAAATCGAGGATGTCCTCCTCATCGTCTACGATTAAGATCCTCTTTCCTTTAAGAATTTTTTCAACGTCCATGTCTTGTCCTCCTTACGATGTCCTGTGATGCGACATCCTGTTCTATTCAGGCGGTGCGTTGTTGATATTCGAGCCTGTATATCTCCGCCAGTGTCAGAAATGTGGTAATAATCAGTGGACCGTAGATGATCCCCAATATGCCGAAAAGCTTCATTCCCCCTAAGATGCCGATGAATACCAGGAGCGCATTCATCTGCATGCCCTGGCCGATCATCCTGGGCTTGACCAGGTACTCCATAATCGAGCTGTAGGTTACATTGTAGATCAGGTAGCCCAGTGCGAGTCCCGTATTTCCCTGAAGCAATAGGATGACGGTGGCCGGAATAAACACGGCCGTTGCCCCCACAATAGGCAAAAAGGCCATAAAGGTGATGACTGTCCCCCACAAAAATGGTGAGCCAAGACCGAAGAAGTAGAACCCAAACCCCCCGAAGATGCCCTGAATGATCCCGGACAGGCCGTTCCCCACAATCAGGGCCCTTCCCATCTCCTGGAACTTGTCGGCCACCTTTTCAAGCTGTTTCCTGGGGACCGGCATCAATTCGATCAGATACGCCTTGAGGCGGCCCCCGTCCTTGAAAAGGTAGAAGATGGTCATCATCATCAAGAAGAAGTGGATCAGGAAACTGAGCATGTTGGAGGCCATGGACCGGATCTGGCTGTACAGAAACAGGCCCACTTCCTTTCCGATGGTGTCGGCCAGTTCCTTGACTGTGTCCGGGGTAATGGTCACCCCCGTCATTTTGCCTATTTTCTTGAAGCGCTCCGCCCACACCGGGTCATGCTCGATGATATCCTGTATCCGCTTCACCGAGACCTCGCTGCTGCTCCGCTTGTAGAATTCGAATGCTTCATTGGAGAGGGTCCCGACAAACCATCCCACAGGGACCACCAATATCGCCAACAGGAGAAGGGTGACGCAGAGGGCCGCCAATGACTCCCTGTTCCGAAACGCCTTCTTGATCCTATCATAAAGGGGGTAAAAAACGCTTCCGATCAGAAGCGCCAGCACGATCGCCGATATATAGGTCCAGAACAGCTTCAGGAGAAGGAGCAGAGAGGAGATCAGGAAGATGAGAAATAGTGCGGCGCCGTACTTTTTTTCCATGGAGGAAACCCCTTTGGAAGGACACTATAGCGACAGAACCGTGGATAGTCAAAATAAAAGTAGTCTTCTAACCCTCGATCCTGGCCCCGTTTCTGAGGGTGTCTCCATCCATGCTGAACAGGGCGTCGAGGAGGGCGATCTGGAAGGAACCTGGGCCTTTTGAATGGGCGGCCGCCCTTTCACCTGCCAGGCCGAAGTATGCCAGTGCGGTGGCTGTCGCGCTGACAGGTTCCCGGTCTACGGACAGAAACGCACCGATTAGGGCCGTGGCCGTACAGCCGGTCCCGGTCACGAATCCCATGAGTTCATGCCCGTTTAGGACCCTGCACACACGCCGTCCATCCGTGATCAGATCGACGGGTCCGGTGATGGCAAGCGTTGTGTTGAGGTCCCCGGCGAGTGCGATGGCAGCGGCCTCGGCCTCTTCGACACGGTGTATGGCATCGACCCCTTTGGTCCGGGAACCCTCCTGGGCCAGAGAGAGGACCTCTGAGGCGTTCCCCCGAATGACGCTGATGGAGAGTTCACGGATGAGTCGCCTGGCAGACCCGGTCCGGAGTCGGGTGGCCCCGGATCCCACCGGGTCAAGGATGATGGGAACCTTGAGTTCGTTGGCCTTTTTGCCGGCCATGAGCATGGCATCCACCCAGGGCTTGCTGAGTGTCCCGATGTTGAGCACCAAGGCCCCGGCAAACGAGACCATCTCCTCCACCTCTTCGGCCGCATGGGCCATGACAGGTGAAGCGCCGCAGGCGAGCAGGGCGTTTGCGGTGTAATTCATGACCACGAAGTTGGTGATGTTATGGATCAATGGTCTTTTTGTACGGACCGCCTCGAGGTTCGCTGCCGCCTGTTGTCCCAGGGTTTGATCTGGCATATTTTTTCTCCTTATCGAGCGAAGTGGTTCCATCCGGACCGGCTTAGGCTGCGAGAAATGCCGTTGGTCGATGTCACTTGGATGTTCCCCGCCCCTTTTAATGGCGAGGTAATTTCTCCGATGGCGCTGACCGGGACCGGGCCCAGCGCAGAGATCACGGAGCGTATGTCCTTTATATGTTCGGGGGGGCAGGTGATAATCAGCTCATAGTCATCGCTGTCCCCGAGGACAAAGTCCAGGGGGTCTTTTTTCAACTGCGCGGCCCACTCCCGCAGGGCGGGGCTGATGGGCAGATTTTCATGAACGAGCCGGGCCCCCACCCCGCTCGCGTCGCAGATATGACCCAGGTCCCCCAAGAGCCCGTCGCTGATGTCGATCATGGCCGTTGCAAGACCCGAACGTGCAACGGCCGCCCCCTCAACCGCCCGGTGAGAGGGCCTGTTGTAGGCCCGCACCAGGGGATGATCTTCCCAACCATGAGCAGACCCTCCAGCCAAAAGGATCTGAAGTCCGGCGGCCGCCTCTCCCGGGTATCCGGTAGCCAGTATGGCGTCGCCCGGTCTTGCTGTGGAACGGCGCACCGATGTCCCTGACTTAATCTCTCCGATCAGGGTGATGTCGATGAAATTGGCGCCATCGGACCGGGTGATGTTGCCGCCGATAATGACCGCATGGAACGGATTGAGCGCCTCGACAAATCCGAGATAAATGGCCTCAACATCCTCAACCCACATATCCCTTCGCAATCCGAGAGAGACCAGCGCATAGCGGGGGATCCCCCCCATGGCGCCGATGTCGCTGATGTTGAGGGTCATGGCGCGCCGGCCCAGGTCCAGGGGAGAAATGAACTTAGCGAGGTAGTGCCGCCCTTCGACCATGACATCACAGGTCACCAGGATCTCATGCCCGGCCCTGGGCTGAAAAGCGGCGCAGTCGTCCCCGATCCCTATGGTCACTTCCGGTGTACGTTTCCCCTCCCTTTTAAGGAGCGCGTCGATCCGTTCGATCAGGCCGAATTCGCCGATGTCAGAGAGGGTTTCAGGCATGTGTTCCTCCGGGAATAGCCGCTTTCAGCACCTCCCAAAGCCCCTTCGTCGCCCGGCGGGGGTCGTCCTGGCAGCAGATGGCCGATATGACGGCGATTCCGTGAGCGCCGGCCTGCATGATGGCAGGGGTGTTTGCGAGGCCGATCCCGCCGATGGCAATGATGGGAAGGGGGATGGCCTCGACGATCTTTTTCAGGGTATCGACCCCGCTCACCGGGCCTGCATCGTCTTTGGAACCGGTCGGAAAGACAGGCCCGAACCCCACATAGTCGGCCCCGTCTGCAAGACATTTTTGGGCCTCTTCCAAGGTCGCTGCAGAACCCCCGATAATCCATTCTTTTCCCACCAGTTCTCTTGCCAGGGGAATCGGGAAGTCGTTCTGCCCCAGATGCACCCCATCGGCCCGGGCCGCAATGGCGACGTCGATCCGGTCGTTCACGATAAAGGCAACGCCCTGGTCCGCACACACCCGCTTCATCTGCGCGGCGATCTCGATCAATTCACGGGTCGATCCCTCCTTTTGACGGAACTGGATGACGTCCGCCCCTCCGGCAATCGCCATCTCTGCCAGATCCATATGGGAGAACCGAGATTGGAGTACGGTATCTGTCAGCACATGCAGT
>JAUPKI010000306.1 GCA_030837545.1 Thermodesulfobacteriota bacterium
GCCGCCATCTGTATCGCCGTCTTTTTGATCCTGTTCATCGACCCGGATCATGGTGTGCGCGTCCAGGGAAATCGTCAGTTTTTAGGCTTTCTCTTCGAAACGGTCTCGGCATTCGGCACGGAAATGCTTTTGGTGACCGTATCTTGGGGGATGGTCTTGCCGAACAGGTTCACGCATTTATAGCGCATCAAGCGGCTCCATGAAAAGGCGGTCAGCACGGCAAAGGTCGTGGTCTTCATGCCGCCCCCGCACGATCCCGGAGAGGCCCCCACCAGCATCAGAAACATCATGAACAGCAAGGTGGCCGTATTGAGCGAGGCGATATCCAGAGTATTGAACCCGGCCGTACGACAGGTCACCGATTGAAAAATCGCCGTCAACAGTCCTTTCGCCCAACCCATCGAGGAGACTAATGTTCGTTCGGAAATCAGGATTACAAGGACACCCGCCACAATCAAACCGACCGTTGTGACAACCACGCTCTTAGTTTGGATCGATACCTTGCCTTTTTCCCGGAAAACGCCATGGCGATAGAGTTCATAAACCACCGGGAACCCGATGCCGCCCAGAATGATCAGTACGCACACGGTCGCATTCAACACCACGGAGCCCTGGGCGTCCATGAGGCTGTTGCTGAATTGCGAGAAACCGGCATTGCAGAAGGCGGAAACCGAATGAAAAACAGCCTTGTAAAGGGCATCGGAAAAGGGGTACGCAGATCGCCAGTACAAAAAAAGGATTATGGCGCCAATGGTCTCGACCATAAACGAAAAAAACAGCACCGATCGGATCAGATAATATATATCCTCCCGAGGCGTATGGGAGAAGAGTTCCTGCATGGCCATGCGCTGTTGGAAAACGACCTTTTTGCCGATGATCTTGAACAGGGCCACGGAAATGGTCATGATCCCCAATCCGCCGATCTGGATCAGAAAAAGAATCACAGCTTGACCGAAGGCCGTGAAATAGGCGCCGGTATCCACCACGATCAGCCCGGTGACGCACACGGCGGATGTGGCCGTAAAGAGGGCGTCGATCAGTGTGATATGGCCGTTCACCGTGGAGGCCGGCAGCATCAGGACAGCCGTTCCGGCGGCAATTGCCGCCAGGTAGCTCATCAATAAGACGTTGGTTGGGTGTGCATGGTGCAAGCGGCTCTTAAACCAGGACGGCATCTCGTTGCGATCTCCGTGTTCATTTTTCCTGTGAAGAAGTCGTTGAAAGGAATTACAATTAATGCAGATTCACTCTGCCGGATAGAACAAAAAACGGGCGATCTTCCAGGACCCGTCTGCCTGCCGTTTCAGGACCCAGACGTAATTGCTGAACTCCTTTTCCTCGGCCACGCCTTTCTTTTTGGGTTTCCACACGGCCCTGAACTCTCCCCGGAGTTCGGCCCAGTCCTTCATGGTGTTCACGTCCCGAACCCGGAATGAACAGGCGGTGATGTTGAAGCTTTCCATGTGGTGTGCAAGCAATTTGCGAACCTTCTCTCTGCCGACATACACCTCGTCTCTCCCGCTTCCTGCGACGAGCACGTCTTCTGTGAAGAAGGCCATGTTCCTTTCTATGCTCCCGGATTTTAGGGCAGGCACCCACTCCTCGGCCATCCGAAGGATCTTATCCTGCCCGTCCGTGGGGGCCTTTTCCAGGGTTCCTTCCACGAGCACCTGCCCTCGGGAACCAAAAGAGATGCCCTGTTGGGATCTGGTCCCGATCATGATGGACTCCAATATGGGCGGGTTAACCGGTCCGTCCGATCGCCAGGCGACCATAAAACAGGCCCCCGACCCTCCGGCCTTGTCCGACTCCGGGACCACGTAACGAATCGACGAGGCTGGTGACACGTCAACAGAACCTTCCTGGTATCTTTTCAGCAGATTGCCCTTGAAGTCATAATAATCAGCCGATAAGACCGTGATCGGCATTCTCGGATCCACATTCCGAATGCTGAGGGTGACCGCAAGATAGATAGGGCTTTCCCGATCCCCCTGGTAGATATGGGAATAGACGGGAACATATACGGTCTGACCCGTACTGAGATCTGCATTGACGCGTGCGTCGGCTGCCTGAACAAGAAGAAGTAGCGAGACAATCTGGATACACAGATATACATTCAGACTGTTCATCATCTTTGCCATTGCTCCCTCCCTGTTTTCCGGACCCTGTGGTCCGGTCTATGTGTTACCGTAGCGTTTCCGGGCTTCAAGAGCCCACACCCTCGTGTCTGTTATTAGCAGTCTCATAATTGTCTTTACTCCGTCATTCCGGCGAAAGTCGGAATCTCCCGCTAAAGCGGGACTACAGCGGGATTTCTGGATGCCGGATCGAGCCCGGCATGACGAAAATGCCAATACTATTGTGAGACAGTTAGTAAAGGCGAGCAGATGCACGCTCATCCAGTTCAATGAAGCAACATCTCGGAGAGCCGATCCAGGTCCCTTGCAGGCCCCAAGGCAATGAGGGTATTTCCCGCCTCGATCAGGGTCTCCGACGATGGGTTGAAAATCATCTCGCCCCCTTTTTTGCGGATCGCGACGATGATCACATTCATATCTTTACGAATGCCGGAATTCATAAGTCTCACGCCATTCAGTCTGGATTCTTCTCCTACCAGAAGCTCTTCGAGCTTCAGTTCGATATTTGTTTGGTGCATGGTGAAATCGAGGAAATCCATCACCACGGGCCTGAGAATGGTATGGACCATCCTCATGCCGCCGATGTGATACGGAAGGACCACCTTGTTGGCCCCCGCCCTCATCAACTTTTTCTCTGTTGCCTCCTCCTCCGCACGGGACAGGATGAACAGGTTCGGATTGAGGCCCCGGCCCGTCATGGTGATAAAGAGATTGTCCGCATCCGAAAGTACAACAGTGATCAGTCCTTTGGCCCTCTCTATTCCCGCTTCGATCAAGATGTCGTCACTGGTGGCGTCACCGATAATATAGGGGATATCCTGCTCCTCCAGGATTTCCTTCGAGTCCGGGGGTTGATCAATCACCACCAAGGGAATCCCTTGGCTTTTCAGACCCTGAGCGATGATCTTCCCGATACGCCCGAATCCGCAAACGATGTAATGATTCTTGATGGATCGTAATTCCCTTCCCAATTTCCTCCTCCCCAGGATGGTCCTCACCTGCGTTTCCACCATGATCTGGGCAACCATGCCGAGACTGTACGCCATGATGCCCATGCCCATGAAGATGATACCGATGGTGAAGATCCGGCCTGAACTTGAAACAA
This sequence comes from Thermodesulfobacteriota bacterium, assembly GCA_030837545.1. Classification (GTDB taxonomy): domain Bacteria; phylum Desulfobacterota; class DSM-4660; order Desulfatiglandales; family Desulfatiglandaceae; genus AUK324. The sequence goes on from JAUPKI010000306.1 coordinate 3,244, forward strand.
CGTTCACTTCCCCAAAACCCACCGTGGTGATGGTAATGATGGTCATATACAGGGCATCGAGAACCGGCCAGCCCTCCAGGAGGACATATCCCATGGTGCCGACCAGGAGAATCAGCACAAGGAGCATGGCCCCGCGAAGGGCATGCCTCAGTGCTTTTGACTGGCGCGATGGTTTTCGTTGCCTGTTCGTCGTCATCGTTGTAGGGAATCAGGTCTCGGCACTGTCCTCTTGCAGGAAGCGCCGGTGATATTCCTTCTCCGTGAAGCAGGTCTTGAGCCGCCGCGTCAGGAGATTTGATAGCGTTTTTTGGTGGTTGAGACGGAACGGTATGTTTATAGCACAAGATGTGATCGATACACCACAAGAAAACTGAGTTGCCCCCTTGTCCGTGCCGTCCAGTTTCGTCGGCACACTGCGGATCATCCAGAATATAGATGGACGTGACTTCAAACAGGAGCAAGGGGGTGAGTGCTCAGCTTTTCGACCGCCGTGAGTGAGGGTTTTTGTTTTTCTATCGAGGTCCCGGACATAAAAGTTCTCTCATAGATAGCGGGGATGTCTTTTCCAGCAGTGAACTCAATTTTATTCCAACGCCTTGATACGCCTGATATCATCAGACTTGCCGAGCATGATCAGGATATCGCTGTCCTTGATCACAAAGTCTGCCGGGGGAACAAGACGGAAATTCTCAGGGACAATCTCGTGAATGGCGATAATGTGGACATTGTACTTAGCCCTCAGATTCAGGTCCTTCAGGCTCTTTCCAATGAACTCCCTTGGCGGCCCGACCTGGATAAGGTCGAACTCGTCGGAAAGAGGGATGAAGTCCAGCATGTTAGGGCGGGACAGGCCTCTGGATATGCGCAGGGCCATGTCCCTTTCAGGGTGGATGATTTCAGTCGCTCCCACTCGTTTCAGAATTTTTTCGTGGTCCTCGTCCAATGCCTTGACAAGGATCTTTTTGACCCCCATCTCCTGCAGATAGAGGCAGATCAGGATACTGCTGCTGATTTTGGTGCCCGTAGACACAATCACCCCATCCATGGTTTCCAATCCAAGCGTTTTCAAAGCCTCCTTGTCTGTGGCTTCGAGTACGATCGCCTCGCTGCAGTGAGGATCAATCGCCTGCACCCGCCCCTTATTGAGGTCAATCGCTACGACTTCGTTTCCATCTTCATACAGGGCTTTGGCCGCATGAAAACCGAAATTGCCAAGTCCTATGACTGCGAATCGTTTCATGTTTACATCCCTTCTATCCGATCATCATGTTCTCTTCGGCGTGCTCAATCCCATTGGAGGCCCCTGTCCTTAAAATGATGTAAGAGAAGGTGAGTACCCCCACTCTACCGATAATCATCGTTAAAATTATCATATACTTACCCCATACACTAAGTTGTGGTGTTATGCCCATTGACAAACCCACCGTCCCAAAGGCCGATACCGTCTCAAAAAAACAAGCCAGAAAAAATCCCCGCTGGGCGGGTGCGTCTCGACCCATTACAGCGTCGCCCACAAGAATTAAAAACAAGATCAAAGCGATGATTCCGATGGAAACAAGAACCAGCGATACACTTCGCGTCACAGTTTCTGTGGGAATGCTTTTTTTGAAAATATTGACACGGCGCCTTCGCCTAATCCGGCTCAACATGAATACGGTTATCAGCGCCAACGTCGTTGTCTTGACCCCTCCTCCACAAGAGCCCGGCGATGCGCCGAAAAACATGAGAAAAATCATCATTGCGAGCGTGGCCTCTTTCAGGCCCGCAATATCAACCGTGTTGAAACCGGCGGTTCGGCAGGTGATGGACTGGAAAATCGGGGTCAGGATATGATGCGAAAGCGATGGCGCTTCCCTCAGGGTTTGTCGCTCCAGAAAGGCAAACATCAAGGCCCCGGACACGATCAAGATCAAGGTCGTCAGCAGAACCGTCTTGGTCTGAATCGAAAGCCTGAAGCGCTTGTGTTTGTGAAACTTGATCCAGGATCGCAGGTCGTAGAGCACCGGGAATCCGATGCCCCCACAGATAATCAACCCACACATGCTGATATTGAGAAGGAGGTCGTTGCTGTAACCCATCATACTGTCGGGGAAAATGGAAAATCCGGCATTGCAGAAAGCTGAAACCGAGTGAAAGATCGCTGTATAGAGAGCTCGCAAAAATGAGAACTCGCGGCTCCAATGAATGGTCAACAAGAGAGTGCCGATCGCTTCCGCTGTGATCGTTAGCACCACAATACTCGTGACCAGTCCGAGAATATCCTCCCGTGGCGTATGGGAAAACAGATCCTGCATGGCCATTCGCTGACGAAAGGAGATGCTGCGGCCGATCCATCGGAAGAGTATAACGGCTATGGTCATGACCCCCAATCCGCCCATCTGGATAAGGGCCAGGATCACACCCTGTCCAAACGCGGTGAAATAACTCCCTGTATCCACGACAATCAGCCCGGTGACGCATACGGCCGAAGTGGCGGTAAACAGCGCATCCACCCAGGGGATATGGCCGACGTGGGTGGAAATCGGTATTTTGAGCAGGAGGGCGCCCAAGGCGATAGCCAAGAGAAAACTGGCCAGCACGAGCGTTGCCGGATGCCATTTGAGGATTCGACTGCGAAAGATCATTCTTTTATCCTCGGATTCAGATAGTATTCACAGTGGAGATGATCCTCGGTCTCACAGATTTCATGCAGCCTTTTTCCTCCCAATACCATCCGGTCCAGGTACGCGCCGCAAACAGTCATTTCGTGGCACGAATCGATGGCATCATAGTCAAGATAGGGACACAGCAGCGTCCATTGCCGTTCCACCCGATCCTCAGTGCCCAACCCGTCGATAATCTCGATTAACCGAGTTGAACTCAGGGTTGTTTCCCCTATGAACCTGGCTAAGTCCACGCCAGCACGCTTCAATGCTTCCATAAGCCCGCGATGTTTGGTATGAAGCAGTGCCAGTACCGGCGTACTTCTGGTGCGGCTGTTCCGTTTCAATGCGGCGCAAAGTTCCACTAAGGTTTCACGCTCCCTCATCGGCATTTTCCAGAAGCGGACCGCTATGATAACCGGTTTTCCCTCCATGGCCCTGTCCAGGCATTGGATGGGGCTGCGGACCCATTCGCCACCCTCCGGTTTCAGTTCCATATGTCCCGAACTGTCGCACAAAAGGCAACGAAGGCCTTGCTCGCCCTGCCTGTTTCCTAAATCGCGTTTCATTTGCATCATTTTCTTTCTCCGTCCGATGTTGAAGCGATCAAGCGAACGCTATCTCCAGCCATTTTGATGGCGCTGACGATCACCACCATGAACTCAAGTCGCCCCAGGAACATGGCGAGCGTTTCGGCCCACAGGGCGACATCGGGCATGTCGGCACGCGTGACCCCGACCGAAAGCCCTACAGTCCCGATGGCCGAGGCGAACTCGAAAAGAGCGTCCTGAAGAGGGTAGCCGCAGGCGCAAAGGAGCATGGCTCCAAGCACATAAATTGCCAGGTACAGAAACACAAAGATGCCGACCTGACCCAGTCTGGCATCATGGATGAAGATACGCCGGTTGCCTTCCCAGATCGGACGTTCCATGACCGCGGTTCGAGGCAGAAGTGATCGCCGGATCTCCCAGATGAGCAACTTCCAGAACAGATAAACTCGAAACTGTTTGATGCCTCCGGCCGTCGAGCAGGCGCCGCCGCCGATCAACATGAGCACAATAAGCACAAACACCCCGAAGGCATTCCAGTTTCCGTAGCTCACGGTCGAAAATCCCGTTGTGGTAAGGGCCGATACGGTCTCGAAGATCGCTACCCGAAAAGCCTTGCTGATGGTGGGGTACAGGCCTCTGCAGGTGAACACAAAGACGGCTGCCACGGACAGCGGGATCAGGGTCGCCATGAGGCGGACTTCACCGTTGCGCTCAACGAACCTCAGCCTGCCACGCCACAGGGACCATGCCGTCACGAAACTCAGGTTGCCGAGCACCATCAGCGGCAGCGTCACCGCCTCGACAGCTGCGGAATCCCAGGTTCTGATGCTGTCCGGCCGTGTCGAAAACCCTCCGGTGGAAACGGCCGCAAAGGAATGATTGAAGGCGTCGAACAGGGACATGCCCGCCACCCAATAGGCCAATGTCCCGATGGCGGCATAGCCGGTGTAGATAACCAGGACCAGCCGGGCCGACTGGCGCACCTGCGGGACAAGCTGGTCGCTCCGCCCCTCGGCAGAGGAAACGCCCACCCCTGTGGGGCCAGTGATGGCCGACATCATGATGATGGCCAACCCCGCACCGCCTGCCAGTTGCATGGCGCTGCGCCAAAAGAGGATCATAGGGCCGGCTTTGGCGACATCCACAACAGAGAGACCCGTGGTCGTCCATCCACTCACCGCTTCAAAGAGGGACCTCGAGAAAGGTAGTTGCAAGACCGCCGTGAAAGGCCATGCCGAGAAAAGCATGACCACCACCCAGGCGATCAGAACGATCACGCCTCCCTCTTGGATCGATAGGGTGACGTTGGAAGCGAGGTGAAAAACCCTCCGCAACAATAACCCTACGAGGCAGAGGCAACCCGCCGGCCCTGCAAACGATAAGGCATTCGCCGCTTCCTCAGGATATGCGAAAAGGACCAGGAGTGGTGCAAGCATCCATACGCCAGCCAGAAGGAGAATCATTCCAACGGATGAGAGGATTGCGGCATAGCGTTGTTTGAGATATTCCTTTTCCCGCAAAACCGAGGCCCCTCTATTTCCCATCGCCAGTGAACGCTTTAAGTACGGCACCGTGGTTTTCCGGCAGCGTAATCAACACCAACCGGTCGCCGGCCAGCAGCTGATTGCCTCCTCGGGGAACAATCGGCCGCTGGTCGCGCATCACGACCGCCACCAGGGCGTTCTCGGGCAGCACGAGATCCTTCATCAATTTGCCGGCCGCCGGTGAATCGGCATCAAGGATGATCTCGGTTACATTGACACGTCCTTCGCTGACCGGCAGCAGATTGATGATCTGTTCCAAAGATGCCCGCTGTTCGATCAGGCTGCCGACAATATGGGTGGTGGAAAAGGCGGAAACACCCAGTTTTTCGAAAATCTCGGCATTCTCAGGGTCATTGGCCAAGGCAATGGCCCGCGGCACACCGAATTTAAGGGCGGCCAACTGGCAGATCACCAGATTGTCCTGGTCGTTGGGAGTGATGGCCAGCACCACGTCCGCGCCCATGGCGCCTGCTTCCTTGAGAATCACGGCATCGCTGCCGTCTCCGCAAACCACTGTGGCGGAAAGCCGGCGCGCCAATTGGACGCATTCTTCCCGGCTGCGATTGATGATGACCACCGTATATCCCTTGGCGGTGAAGTTCCGGCAAAGAAAATAGAGCGTCTTGCC
>JAUPKI010000307.1 GCA_030837545.1 Thermodesulfobacteriota bacterium
ATATGGGAAATAATATTCTCGGGCCTCTGTGCGAGACAAACAGCCACGCGGTCTCCTTGACTTAGACCCCTGCTTCTCAGGAAATTGGCTAACTTGTTGGTGCTCTTCTCCAGCTCCCGGAAGGTCATTTTCCCTTTTTTCCCCCTGTAATCTTCGTAGAAAATTGCCACCTTGGAGCTATCCCTTGAATGAGCTTCGCAAACATAGTACGCGGCGTTCATTTTTTCAGGAATTTCCCATTTAAACTGGGTTCGAAGCTGGTCCCAGCTCTTCCATTGTCTGCCGTAATAATAGTAGCAACTCTTTCCACTAATCTGTCGCACCCTTACACCCCATCACCATAACTTATCGGTTTTCCTAACCAGTTTTTCTTTCTACATATATGAGGTTTACGCGTTTTTCAACCGATTTATTCCAAACTGCACATCGACACTAAGGCGGTGACATTTATAGCACAGGACACGGCGATCTTGGCTTCGTGAGACAGAAATTCTCCTCAATTCCGCCCATCTGGCGATAGGTGCACGCATCACGTTATGCAAAAGAGCTCTTGACGCTATCTATCCGTTTCCCTTATAAATGCTCATCAAAAAGGGTTCGCCCCCCGCCGGTGAAAAGGGGAGGCGACCCTAATTCCTGCAAGGTGTTGTTCGAGGAAATATGGTGAAAATCCTGGAAATCCATGGCCTCACGAAGTCCTTTGGAAATCTCGTCGCCTTAAAGGATATCTACCTGACGATCGAACAGGGTGAAATACTTGGCCTCATCGGTCCTAACGGTGCAGGCAAATCGACGCTGGTAAATCTGATATCTGGAACCCTTTCCTATTCGGCCGGAGACATCCGTTTCCTTGGCAAATCCATCAAAGGCTTTAAACCCCATCAGATTGCAGAATTGGGAATCAGTCGAACATCCCAGATTGTTAGACCTTTTAATGACATGACGACATTCGAAAACATAATGGTTGGGGCGCTTTTTGGAAAGAAAGGAAAGAAAAAGGGAATGCGGGTTGCTCGGAGAAAGGCCAAGGGAATCCTCCAAGATCTGGGGTTGACAGGAAGGGATGAGATGCCGGCCGAGAGTCTGAATATTGCGGAGCGTAAGCGCTTGGAAAATGCCAGGGCCGTGGCTATGCTTCCCAACCTCCTCCTCTTGGATGAGGTATTGGCTGGTCTCAACCCGGTTGAAATGGATGATGGCGTGAAGCTGATCAAACGGATCCGGGATTCGGGGGTAACCATCATCGTGATTGAACACGTAATGAGGGCCATTGCCGATGCGTGTGACCGGGTCCTTGTTCTTAACCACGGAGAGAAGATTACCGAAGGAGGCCCGGATATGGTTCTAAATCATCCGGATGTGATCGATGCCTATTTGGGGAAACGATATAACGCGTTGGTAACCTAACTGAAGTTCGTAGATTCCAGTTCAGGATTTTCGGTCCAAACAGCATCACAGAGATGCATCTCCTATCGTGGCAGGATGGAAAGGTGTAATGGATGATACCGTTTTTGAAAAGCGAGCTAAGGAGGAATTGGTTATGAGAAACGTAAGAAAAGTAAGACGAATTCGTTCAAAAATCTACTCTTGGGTTTGTATCTGTTGTGCCCCCCTTATCCTTCTATCGATTTCCTCTACTTTAAAAGCGGAAGACATTGTCCGTTTTGGCGCATCGCTTTCCCTCACCGGTCGCATGGCCACAGAAGGACGGCTCGTAAAAGACGGATACGACTTCTATGTCAAGCACATCAATCAGAGGGGCGGAATACCCATAAAGGGTAAGCCATACAAGGTGGAGATCGTCTATTATGACGATGAGAGCGATCCCAAGACAGCAACTCGCCTTGTGGAAAAGCTGATTGTGGAGGATCATATTCAATATCTTCTGGGTCCCTATAGCAGTTCCGCCACCTTTCCGGCAAGCTCGGTCGCGGAAAAATACAGGGTCCCCATGGTGGAGGCACATGGCTCTGCGACAACCATCTTTGAGCGGGGTTACCAGTATGTTTTTGCAACCCTGAATACGGTGGACCAATACACAGGAGGCATTTTGAACATGGCGGCCGGGTTAAAAGATCCACCTAAAACCATAGCGCTGATCAATGAAAATGCGCTGTTTCCCCAGTTGGCGATGGATGGGGGGGAGCAGCATGCAAAAAAGCTGGGCATCAACGTCGTTTATAAAGAAAAATATCCTTCCGGCACCAAAGATCTTTCCTCCATGTTAGCGGTCGTCCGGGAAAAGAACCCTGATATCCTTCTGGCGGGAGGGTATACGGCTGACATGATCCTGCTGGTGAAACAGGCAAAGGAAATGGGAGTTAAGCCAAAGATGTTCGGACTCATGCTTGGGCCCACCCTTCCCGGTTTTGTGAACTCCCTGGGAAAGGATGCCGAATACCTTTTAGAGCCGATACAGTGGAGCGCAAACATGGCTTGGAAAGACGATGTGTTTGGATGGACGGCCTCAGATTTCGCACGCATTTTTGAAAAAGATTTCGGCTATGCGCCCGACTACCATCCACCCCAGTCGGCAGCCGCCTTACTGGTGTACCACCACGCATTGCAGAAGGTAGGGTTGGCAGATCCTCAAACCGTTCGCAACGCCATAGCGGACACAGATATAATGACATTTTACGGACCGATTAAATTCAACGAAAAAGGGATGAACATAGGGAAATCCATGGCTGTTATTCAGTTGCAAAATGGGAAGCCGGTCGTGGTATATCCGGAAAATTCTGCACAAGGAAAACTCGTCTATCCAATACCTTACCCACACTAAGGGAAGTTACATAGTGACGTTATTCTGGCAAGTTCTGATAAACGGGATCCTTTCCGGCGGGCTTTATGCCTGCGCTGCCATAGGCTTCTCCGTCATCTGGGGGGTGATGAATTTGATTAATCTGGCTCACGGAAGTATGATCATACTTGGAGCCTATATCACCTACATGACAACTTCCACCTTCGGCATCGATCCTTTTCTGACCCTCCCTGTTAGCGGATGCGCCCTCTTCATCCTGGGATTTCTGATACAAAAATACCTGATTAATCATGTCATCGGAGGTTCAATCTTCATGACATTGATCCTGACCTTTGGTCTGGACCTCCTTCTAATCAACGCCTATCTCCTCATTTTTTCAGCCGATCTGTGCGCCATTACGCCTTGGTATGCCGGCCTGGGGTGGGAATGGGGTAACGTGAAAATCCCCTACACCCGTGTGGGAGCGTTTGTCTTTGCCATAGGTCTAACCTTGCTCCTTTCCCTATTCATGAATCGGACAAAACTGGGCAATGCCATCAGAGCCACCAGTTTTGACAAGGATGCAGCATCGTTAGCCGGGGTCGACGTCTTCAAGGTATACGCCATTACCTTTGGCATTGGCGCCGGCATGGCCGGCATGGCCGGCACTTTGATGAGCGTTATTTACTCCTTTTCCCCAGTGACTGGGGAAATATTTACCATGAAGGCATTCGTCATTGTCGTGCTGGGGGGTCTTGGCAGCATGCCCGGCGCCATTGTTGGAGGAATCATTTTGGGGCTCGCTGAGAATTTCGCTTCTGTTCTCCTTTCTCCGGGTTACAAGGATGCCGTCAGCTTCTTCCTCTTGGTGATCATACTGGTACTGAGACCACGGGGAATTCTGGGGAAACGCTTTTATGCCGAGGTCAGGGATTAGTCCACGGAGGAGGGGTGAGAGAAAAATCCATTTTCCTTCTTTGTGTGGCAAGCGGGATATTCCTATCCTGCTGTCCCTTTTTCCTGAGTGCCTACTGGCTGCGTATCCTCACCAACATCTATATGTTTGCCATTGTCGCCGAGGCCCTTAATATAATTGCCGGTTACACGGGTTACCCAGCCTTCGGAAATGTCGTCTTTTTCGGATTGGGCGCCTATAGCACCGGTGTTTTAATGGTAAAATATCACATCCCTTTTCCCCTCACCCTCTTAGCCGGGATCGGGGTTTGCCTGTTGTTCACCCTTCTTTTTGGACTCCCTGTATTACGCTTGAAAGGCCACTATTTTGCCATAGCAACCCTCGGATTAAATGAAGCGACAAAAGCGATAACGGATAACCTGACTGGACTGACCGGCGGCGGCATGGGACTGTCTATCCCCCTGCCTGGAGGAAATGTGGCTTCAAACACCCGGTTCTTTTATTTTCTTTTCCTGGGAACCATGGCGCTCGTTGTTCTGGTTACCTATTTTTTGAGCAGGATCCGGTTTGGATATGCCTGCCGTTCGATCCGGGCCGATGAAGACGTCGCAAAGAGCATGGGCATCAATACAACGAGGATCAAGACCCTGGCTTGGATGATCAGTGCGGGATTTACGGGAATCGCAGGAAGCGCCTATGCATACTGGATGAGCTACATAGAGCCTTCGGCGGTTTTTAATATGACGATTTCCATTAAGGCATTTGTCATGTTTCTCCTCGGAGGATCGGGAACCATCGTGGGGCCAATTGCAGGCGCCTTTTTCGTGGAACTGGCCTCCATTTTTGCCTGGAGCCACTTGTTGAACTATCATGTCGGGACATTGGGCTTGATTGTGATCCTAATCGTTCTTTTCATGCCCAGGGGTTTTGTCCCCTTTGTCCGGCAAAAGCTTTCCTTGCCCGCAAGGACAAAGGATGTGAAGAGAGGAAAAGGGTCATGGCCGGTGAGACAGGACATAAAGACCCCGTCAGGCCTCCTTCAACAGGGAGAGATTCTTTCACTGCATTGTTTAGCCTCGGGCTACAACGGGCTACAGGTGTTATGGGACATCGATCTTTCATTGAAAAAAGGTGAGTGGTTGGCAATTCTGGGCCCTAATCACGCCGGGAAATCGACTCTCCTAAAGACCATCGCAGGCTTGATCCAGCCTTTTCGTGGGCAAGTCCTTTATCAAGGCACACCTATCCATGCCTGGCCGGTTCATCGTCGGGTAACCGCTGGGATTTCCTTGGCGCCAGAGGGGAGAAGGCTTTTTGCCGGGATGACCGTCAGGGAAAACCTGATGATGGGGGCCTTTACCCGGGATGCGCCTGCAGAAACCAGAATCCGACTCCAAAGCGTTTTCTCCCTTTTCCCAGTTTTGAAAGAGAGAGAGGATCAGATTGTGGGAACGCTCAGTGGAGGAGAGCGCCAGATGTGTGCCATTGGCCGTGCGCTGATGTGTCAACCCAATTTGTTGCTGGTCGATGAGATGTCGCTGGGTTTGGCTCCAGTGGTCATAGACGCCCTGCTGGAGGCATTGGTGACCATCAGAAAGGAAGAGGGTATGACACTTATGGTTGTTGAGCAGGACGTATATGCTGCGCTGGTATATGCGGATCGGGGGTATATTCTACGGGAAGGCAGGATTGTGAAAAGCGGGAACTCAAATTATCTCCTCCAAGACCCGAGCATTCAGAAAGACTATCTCGGATATGGAACGTAAGGACCTCGGTCAGAGGGCAGGAATACCTCAGAGGAGAAACAACTTCGGCTTGGCGACGAGCTGCGAGCCGTTACATTGCCGTTGACGACATTCACCAGTTGACACATGAGAAAGTTCATATTGAGACGATATTTTTGGCTGGCACGGAATACCTATCGTTATGACGGGTTTGCTTTTCTGCCGTGGAAACTGGCAGTGGAGGCCCTTTCTCCGCTGGGTTTCCTTAGTTTGGTAAGCTTCTATCAAAAAGACCTGACAAAGCCGCTGAAGGCGCCATCTGCCAAAGTTGACTTGACCGTGTGCCAGGCCCGTGGGGCGGACATCGAGGCGCTGGCGACGCTCGTATACAACCGGTACTGCCAAGGGGAAAGCAATGAAGATTTTAGGCGTTGGAGAATCCAGGCCAAAATCTTTGATCTGTTGCGACGAGGTCATATCTGCTTTTTGGGAAAAATCGGCGGGGAGGTGGTCCACTACAATTGGATCTTTTTTCGCTGGTATGATACCCTTCCG
>JAUPKI010000308.1 GCA_030837545.1 Thermodesulfobacteriota bacterium
CAAACTGTCGCCCAATGTGACCGATATCAGTAAAATCGCGGTGGCCGTGGAAGGCGCGGGCGCGGACGCCTTGACCTTGATCAACACCTAGACCGGCATGGCCATTGACATTGAAAGGCTCGTCCCAAAACTGGCGAACGTCTCGGGAGGACTGACTGGACCGGCCAACCGGCCCATCGCCGTTTACATGGTCCGGCAGGTGGTCAAAGCAGTACGCATTCCTGTCATCGGAGTCGGCGGGATCTTGGATTACCGGGACGCACTTGAATTCCTGATAGCCGGGGCCCGTGCCATCCAGGTGGGAACGGCTAATTTCGTCCATCCAGCGACCGCTGTCCGCATCATCGATGGATTGGAAAGGTTTTGCCGGGACCACAACCTGTCGCGCATAGAGGAAATCATCGGGACCCTTCGGGAGGGATAAGATGGCTGAGAGAAACGCAAGGGAATGCACGAGGAGATGCTGAGATGACAAGAGAACCGATATGCAGGTTTGACATCCTGCTTCTGGCGATGGTTCTGTCCGGGTGGCTGTTTGCCGGAGGGACACCTTCGAAAGCCTATGCCGGCGATATATCATTGGGAACCGTACTTGAATTGGGGGAGGCGGACAGAAATGCCGTTGCGATACTGGGAAAGGGAGTGGTGGGTCGCGCCCTGCCTGCAAGACCGATTGCTGACGCGGCACATCTCATGCCGCTGGTCCCAGGGAGATGGATCTACCGGGTCCTGACCGGGGACCCGTCGGACCAAGCTCAGGAAGATGTCATGGCCAGGTCCCGACATGATAAGACCGGGAAGTCATGGCGCCATGTCGTGGGCAAACAGTTTATTGAATATTTTCGATTGGGGAGCAGCGGCAACATCGAATTGGTTTCGGAGGTTGATCTTGAGGAGGATGTGATTACACAGTACGCCCCGACCTTTTCAGTAATTCATGAAGGCATGAGTCCGGGAGAGACGAGGCCTCTGGAGACAGAGATCGGGGTGTATGGCCTCCATGATCCAACCTATGCAAAGTACAGCGGCCGCGTGAAGGCAACCCATACCTATGTGGGCGCCTATGAAGTGGTTGTTCCGGCGGGGACCTATCCAACTGTTCTGATAAAATCCACATACAAGGGAAAGGTCGGGCCTGCCTCGGTCGATGATGTGGGATATGTTTTCTACTCGCCAGGTGTGGGCATTGTGGCTGCTGTGGAGCGGTCGCATGTGAGTGCCTTCTTCTTTTATGACAAGACGACCCGAACCCCGAAGGTCCTTCTGAGAAGGGAGGCTCCCTGATTCGGGTGAACAGGAGAAGCTTTTGGAAAGACAGATGGTTGACATGGGCTACAGCGGTTCAACAGAGGGCATGCATGAATGTGATTATCCTGGGTTCAGGGACCGCCATTCCGCTTATTGACAGAGGGTCCCCCTCCCTGGCAGTGGTGATTGAAGGGAAGCCCATCCTCCTGGATATGGGGCCTGGCGCCCTGCGTCAACTGGGAAGGGCCGGCATCAGCTATGAACAGGTGGAACGGATATTCCTGACCCATTTCCATCCCGATCACACCGCGGACCTGATCCATCTGTTTTTTGCCTCAAGGAACCCGACGGTGTTGAGGAGAAGGAGGCCTTTTAAAGTGGCGGGCCCCACCGGTACGGCCCGATTGATTGCCGCCCTTCAAGAGGCCTACCCTGACTGGCTGAGTCTTCCTTCTGAGGTCATGGGGATCGAGGAACTCGACAGGGGGAGAAACGCACGAAGAGACTACGGGAATTTCACGGTGATCACGACGCCCACGGATCACACCCCCCACAGCCTGGCCTATCGGGTCGAAGACCGGGAGGGAAAATCCGTAGTCTATTCAGGGGATACCGGGTTCTGCGACGAGGTGATCGAGCTGGCGCAAGGGGCAGATCTCTTGATCCTGGAATCCTCTTTCCCGGACGGGGAAGGCTGTAAAGGGCACCTGACGCCATCGTTGGCCGGACGGATGGCCACCTTAGCCGGCGTCGAGTGGCTTGTCCTGGTTCATTTCTATCCGGAATCCCTTCGAACCGATGTGGCGGCCCAGTGCCGCAAGACATACGATGGCGAACTGATACTGGGCGAAGACCTGCTGCCGCTCCACGTGTAGTCTCAGGCGCAAAGAATTCGGAATCACAAATTCCTCAATCCCTCAATTCCTCAATTCCTCAATTCCTCAATCCCTCAATCCCTCAATTTCCAAACCCCTCAATTCTCTCTGTCAATGATATGCTGGCTCAGGCGTATCAGATCCCTCTTGATTTCGGAATCGGGAAACGCCTTCAGGCAGTCTGTGGCATGATCTACGTATCCCTGCGCCTCGTTCCGGATACGACCCAGCGCCCCGTTGTGTCTCACCCGATCCATGACATACTGGTAGTCATCATCGGTCTTCCCAGGATTTTGGAGAAGACTCTCGACCCTCTTCTTTTCACCTGTTTCGAGTTGAGACAGGGTGTAGATGAGCGGGAGGGTCATCTTCTCTTCCCGCAGGTCTTTTCCCACCGGCTTTCCAAAGACCCTTTCCGAAGAGGTATAGTCCAGGAGGTCGTCGATAAGCTGAAAGGCGATGCCTGCATGGAGCCCGAATTGCGCCAGAGACTCCTGATGTTCCGCCATGGCGTCTGAAATAATGGCCCCGCAGGCACAGGCCGCTGATATGAGGACGGCGGTCTTGGCGGTAATGATCTCCATGTATTGATCTTTGGTGAGGTTCCAGTCATGGGTGTGCGCAAATTCCAGGATCTGTCCCTCGGTCATGCGCAGCGTGGCCTCTGTGAGCCTTGTCAGGAAGGGGATGTTGTTGACCCGGACGCCAATGGACAAGGCCTTGGAGTATAGGAAATCTCCCTCCAGGACTGCCGCATGATTGCCCCAGACCTGATTGGCGGACGGTCTTTTTCTCCTGATTTCGGCATTATCCAGCACGTCGTCATGAAGCAGCGAGGCCGTATGGATATACTCAAAAATGGTCGAAAGCCGATACAGATCGGGTCTGTGACAGTGGCAGATGTGGCAGGATAGAACAAAGAGAAGGGGCCTGAGCCTTTTGCCATCCCCTAAGAGCGTGTGTTTTCCGATATCTTCAACCAGGGGGACACGGGAATCGAATATCTGGGTCAGCTCCCTGTTGATGGCGTCAAAATGGTTTTTGAACCGTGCGATGTTTGATGCGTCCGATTCCATAATCCTGTTAACGATATCCTTGTCTATCGACTCGTTGTAACATTTCAATAATCAGGGACAACCCCCCTGGATTCCGGCCTTCGCCGGAATCCAGTCCCGCTACAGCGGGATTCGGGAGGAAGCAGGTACCCCGATTTATTGAGAAAATACGACTCGTTATCGCCCTTAAAGGGCAATCATGCTGAATCCGGTGTCATAATTCAGGCCGCGGCGTTTCATGAGTCGCCATCGGCACATTTCAAATGATCCTGTGACAGACGATAATGTACATTACACATTTTTACAACCTATTTCAGAGGCTTTAGGGCCTTCAGGCGCGCGGATGACCCCACGACGCCATTTTGTCACGGTTTTCTCCAGATTTCATAGGATTAGACGATGCTTCCCACCAGGTCGTAGGTGTGGGCCTCTGTGATGCGAACCGGCATGATGTCGCCGACGATCCCCTCCCCGTCGTTGATCAGGACCTTCGTATCCACGTCCGGGGCCATGCCGGCAGTCCTTCCGGTGAGGAGGAGGTCGGTTTCAGGGCTGGTTCCCTCAACCAGCACCGGCAAGAGCCGGCCCACCTTTCGCTCATTCAATTTTTTTGAAACATCGGCCTGAAGGGTCACAAGCCGGGCCAGTCTTTTCTTCGCCGTATCGCGGTCAACCGTTGATTTGAGGCGGGCCGCGCGGGCCCCGGTTTCGGGGCTGAAGGTGAAGACCCCCACATGATCCAACTGGGCGGTTTTCACAAACGAGCAGAGCTGGGTGAACATCTCTTCGGTTTCGCCGGGAAACCCCACCATCAGGGTGGTTCGAATGCTGATATCTCGTTTTCTCCTTCGGATCCTGTCCATCAACTCCTCGGCCGTTTCCCTTTGAGGGTCACGCCCCATAGACCTCAGAAGGGTCTGGTTGACATGCTGAAGCGGGATATCCAGGTAAGGGCAGATGGTTTCCTCAGAATCCATGAGGTCCAGGAGGGATTCCGACACACGGTTCGGGTGAAGGTACAACAAGCGGATCCAGGCGATGCCGTCTATACGAATCATTCTTTTCAGCAATTGGGTCAGGCGGGGCTCGCCATAGAGGTCGCTTCCGTACAGACTGGTATCCTGGGCAATCAGGTTGATCTCCTTGACGCCCCTGTCAGCCATCTCTTTCGCTTCCCGGACCACGGATGGGATCGGTCGGCTTCGAAAAGGCCCTCTCAACTTGGGGATGATGCAGTAGGCGCATCGGTGCGAGCACCCTTCGGCAATCTTGAGATAGGCGGTGTAAGAGGGAGTCGACTGGACCCTGGGGAGACGATGGTCGGCCAGGAAGGCGGGGCGACCGATTAGAAAAGGGGGAGGGCCTTTGCTGTCATGGCCGAGGACCTCTGCCACGCGGGCGATCTCTCCGGTCCCGAGCCACCCATCTACCTCGGGGATCTCCTTTGCGAGTTTGTACCCATATCGCTGCACCAAACATCCAGTCACCACCAGCCTCTTCAATCTCCCTTCCTTTTTGAGAAGTGCCGTTTCCAGAATGGTTTCAATGGCCTCTTCCACAGCGGACTCCAGAAAACCACAGGTGTTGATAATCGCAAATTCGGCCTCGGCTATCTCGGATGTCAAATTAAACCCGTTCGACCGAAGGATGCCGAGCATATGCTCGCTATCCACCAGGTTTTTGGCGCAACCGAGGCTGATCATCGATACGTTGTTGAGCATTTTGAAAATAGGCTCAAGGCGCGAGGCACAAGGCGCCAGGCAATAGGGATTGACATTGGGGGCCTGGTCAAGGGTCCTGTTTCAGGTGGCATACTATCAACACGAGGGCGGGATCTCAAGCCTTTGCTTGAGACAAAGGGCACAGGGGCATTGAACATCAGGATCAAAGGACTGTCATTTTTGGTTTAAAATGCGTTGACACATGGAGAAAGGTATGTTACCAACAGGCCTTCACTGACGGTCATCTCGATGTTCTTTCCTGAATAGAGGTAAGGTATTTTGGCTGCAAAAAAGATCACCGTATTCCTCATCCCTGATGGCACAGGCAGGGCGAAACAGCTCAGGGTTTCCAGTTCCCTCGTGATAGGCCTTGTTGCGCTCCTCAGCCTATCGCTGATAGCGTTTTTCTGGGCGATCCACGCCTATTCCGGAATCAGGTCCAAGATCCCACGCCTGTCGGAACTGCAGAGGGAGAATGCCCTTCAAAAGGAGCAGATCCTGCATATGGCCCATCGAATCGATCAGTTTGCCCAGGAGATGACCGAGTTGAGAAAGGTAGACCATCAGCTCAGGGTTATGGTGAGACTGGAGGCGGTCGAGGGCGATGAGCAATACAGGGGAGTCGGAGGCTCGGATCCGAGTCTTCTCGATCCAAAGGCCACGATGGCAAAGGTGGACCGCGAACTCATACGGGCCATGCATCGCTCTTTGGACCATCTTAAGAGTGATATCGAATCAAGCCGGGAGGACAAGGCCGGTCTCCAGAAGTTTCTGGAAGGCCAGAAAAATCTGCTGGCCTCTACGCCGTCCATATGGCCTACAAAGGGATGGTTGAGTTCCGGTTTCGGATACCGGGAGTCGCCCTTTACCGGGGAGAATGAATTTCACAAAGGGATTGACGTCTCCACGAGGACAGGGGAACCGATCGTCGCGAGCGCGGACGGCGTCGTGCTGTTCACCGGCTGGGATGGGGGATACGGCAGGGTTGTTGTCGTCAAGCACGGCCAAGGCTTTGAGACCAAATATGCCCATCTCAATGAGTCGCTCGTAACAAGAGGCCAGCATGTGAAGCGTGGCGAAACCATCGGGCTGGTCGGTGACTCGGGCAGGACGACAGGGTCCCATCTCCATTATGAGGTGCATCTGAACGGGGTTCCGGTAAATCCCATCCGCCACGTTCTCCATTAGGCCGCCAGGGCCTCCATTCTTTTTCCGAATCCTCGCCATTTTCCGTACACTCAGATCAGTGGTGAAACTGAACGCCTTGATTTTTTTGTCGCAAAGTTTTTTAATGAGGATGGCGTGGCGCATGCGCAGCATATGTGACGAGTCAGGGTTTTCAATCGTCAATAGAGAATAGAAAATCTAAAGCTTCATATAGGATCATCATGTTTGGGAAAATCATAAAAGGCATCTTTGGCAGCAAGAATGAACGGGAGCTCAAAAAAATGGCCCCGGCGGTGGATCGAATCAACCAGTTGGAGCCGGATTTTCAGGCCCTTTCCGGTGAACAGTTTCCTGCAAGGACAGCCGAGTTCAAAGAACGGCTTTCGCGGGGGGAGAGCTTGGACGATATCCTTCCCGAGGCATTTGCCGCTGTAAGGGAGGCCTCTGTCAGAACCCTGGGCATGAGACACTTTGACGTCCAGCTTATCGGTGGAATGGTGCTCCATCAAGGCAAGATTGCCGAGATGAAGACCGGCGAAGGGAAGACCCTGGCTGCCACGCTTCCCCTCTACCTCAACGCCCTGACAGGGAAAGGCGCCCATCTGGTGACGGTCAATGATTACCTCGCCCAGAGGGATGCCGATTGGATGGGGGTCATCTACAAGGCCCTGGGTCTCTCAGTGGGGGTGATTGTCCACGGGATGGACGACAGCGAGAGGAAAAAGGCGTATGCCTGCGATATTACCTATGGGACCAATAATGAATTCGGGTTTGATTACCTTCGTGACAACATGAAGTTTGATTATGTGGATTTTGTCCAGAGGGGATTTTATTATGCCATCGTGGACGAGGTGGACAGCATCCTGATCGATGAGGCCAGGACCCCTTTGATCATCAGCGGGCCGGTAGAACACAGTGAAAACAAGGTCTATGAGGAGGTCAAGCCCCTGGTCATCCATCTGAGAAAGAAGCAGAGCGCTATCATACGGTCCCTTCTAAATGATGTGCGTCAGTCTCTCGATGGGGGGGATGTGGACGATAAGACCATCGAAACCCTGCTACAGATCAAGCGGGGCGACCCCAAAAACCCCATCTTTCTGGATATCGTCGCCAAGAATCAGGCCCTGAAAAAGCAGATCGACAGGACGGAGAGCATGCTGAGGTCCCAGAAGATGCTCCCTGACCTGGACCAGGAGCTTTACTGCACCATTGACGAGCGAAGCAATGCAGTGGAACTGACTGAAAAGGGCATTGACCTGCTCTCAAAAGGGGGGATCGGCGACTTTACCCTGCCTGACCTGGACGATGAAAGCCACAATGTTCGGGATGATCAGGAATTGAGCAAGGCAGATAAGGCAGATCGTCTGCAAGAGCTTGAAGAGCAGTACATGAAGACGTCCGAACTGATCCATTCCACTCAGCAGCTCATCAAGGCCTACTGGCTGTTTGAGAAGGACGTCCATTATGTTATCAAAGACGGCGAGATCATGATCGTTGATGAGTTTACCGGTCGGCTCATGCCGGGCCGGCGATGGAGCGACGGTCTGCACCAGGCCGTGGAGGCCAAGGAGGGCGTCAAGGTGGCCGGGGAAAACCAGACCCTGGCGACGGTGACCTTCCAGAACTTCTTCCGCATGTATGAAAAGCTGGCCGGGATGACCGGCACAGCCGATACCGAGGCGGCTGAATTTAACAATATCTACAAGTTGGACGTGGTGGTTGTCCCGACCAACAAGGATATGATCCGCATCGATTTTCCGGATGTGATCTACAAGACCGAGCGGGAGAAATTCAAGGCGGTCGCGGACGAGATTCGCGCGCTTTATGAAAAGGGACAACCGGTCCTGGTGGGCACCATCTCTGTGGAAAAATCCGAGATGCTGAGCAAGATGCTTAAGCGGGGCGATATCCCTCATTCCGTTCTGAATGCCAAACACCATCAGAAAGAGGCCGAGATTATCGCCAATGCAGGGCAGAAGAACACCGTGACCATTTCCACCAATATGGCCGGCAGGGGGACCGATATTGTCCTCGGAGAGGGGGTCCGGGAGCTGGGCGGGCTTCATATCCTGGGGACCGAGCGGCACGAGAGCCGGCGGGTGGACAACCAGCTCAGGGGCCGGTCAGGGAGGCAGGGCGATCCCGGCACCTCACGTTTCTATCTCTCTCTCGAAGACGATCTCCTTCGGATATTCGGTTCGGACAGGATTTCCTCCATTATGGAGCGCCTGGGAATGGAAGAGGGGGAGCCCATTGAACACAGCCTCATCTCCCGTGGCATTGAGAACGCCCAGAAGAAGGTAGAGGCCCACAATTTTGACATTCGAAAACACCTTCTCGAGTATGATGATGTCATGAACAAGCACCGGGAGATCATCTATTCACTGAGAAAAGATATCCTGGAGGGGCATCGAATCGGCGAGATCATTCAGGATATGATCGAAGAAAAGGTGGAGTCCCTGGTGAGTCAGCGGATCGATCCCGATGCCTATCCCGAGGACTGGAATATCAAGGAACTCAAGGGGTATGTGTCCCGGTTGTTCGGGTTTCCGTTAAAGATAGGTCCCGAGGATATCGGGCAGGAGGCGTTTGACGCCCTCAAGGCGGATGCCCTCCCCGACATGATCAAAGATCAGATCAGCTCGGTGTATCAGGAGAGGGAGAAGGTCTTTGGAAAGGAAGAGCTGGAGCAGCTTGAACGATATATTATGCTCCAGATCATCGACGACAAGTGGGTAGCCCATTTGCAGGCCATGGATCACATGAAAACGGGCGTGGGTCTGCGCGGATATGGGCAGCTCGATCCGCTCAAGGAATACCAGAAAGAGGGGTTTTCCCTGTTCGGCGAGCTGATGGATCAGATCCGGGAAGAGGCCCTCAGCATGTTGTTCAGGGTCCAGATCGTGCGACAAAGGCCCGAACAGTTGCCCAGGCCGAAGAAAAAAGCCCTGAATCTGAGCCATGGAGAAGAAAGCGCAGGGCCGGTCACGGTTCGGCGCAGAGAGAAAAAGGTCGGGCGGAACGACCCCTGCCCCTGCGGAAGCGGCAAGAAATACAAGAAGTGCTGCGGGGCGGGCAAGTAAGCCCTGGGTGATCGGGTTTGTTGAGTTCATTGAGTTTATTGGGTTTGTTGAGTTGAAAGGGAAGGTTGCGGATCGCCGGTCGGATCCCTTGCTCCTTACGCCTGGGAGGGTTGGATGTCAGAAATTCTGAACCCAACGAACCCCATAGACCCAACGAACTCAACGAACTCAATGAACTCAATTAACCCAAGTAACACATAACCCGCAACGTATAGCGTGGGCAATCAACAAGCAAC
>JAUPKI010000309.1 GCA_030837545.1 Thermodesulfobacteriota bacterium
CAAGCTCCTCGATGATGCCGTCAATGCGCTGATAAACTCTTAGGATGGCGCTCCCGAATGTGGCGTCGGCAGGATCGTGGTGCGGGTGGTTTGCGTCCATGTAATGCCAGAAAAAATGCTGGACGGAGTCCGTTGATGTGAGCACAAGCATCATGACATCCACCGGATGTTTCCGCATGAGGTATCGAGTCAACCTCAAGTAGTGCTCGTCCATCTCGGCAAGGGATTTGAGCACCCTTTCGCGTCTCTCGTCGTTTTTGAGGTACCCCAGGTAGCGCACGGTCTGACTGACCTTGCCAAAAGTTTCTTCCAGTTCCTGGTAGAGGGCGGGGGGAAAGGTGATGGACCGACTGTTCTCGGGCGCATCGAGCCCTGAAATCATGTACCCGTTGACAGCCTCGGGAGGGTAAGTCATCGGCACATTGATGATCCCGACCTTCATTCCGGCGTCACTCAGAATCTGCCAGATGGTCTTGGTCAGCCGGGAGCGGGCATTGGTGTAACGGACCTCATAGCTGCCCGGCTGAGGCTCGATGAAATCATAGAGTCCATGTTTACCCGGGTTCTTGCCGGACATAAAAGAGGTCCACGCAGCTGCCGTCAGTGGAGGGAAGGTCGACTTGAGATCACCATGGGCGCCTTCCTCAAGCAAGCGCTTGAACGTCGGCAGCTTGCCTTCTTTCGCCCAGGGTTCAATGAGGTCCAAGGTCGCCCCATCGATGCCGATAATCAGCACTTTCGGCATCCGGGTTGGTTCGCCATGTGTCACGCCAGGTGCTCCCCCACGAACAATTTTCATCTCATGGAGCCATCAGG
This sequence comes from Thermodesulfobacteriota bacterium, assembly GCA_030837545.1. Classification (GTDB taxonomy): domain Bacteria; phylum Desulfobacterota; class DSM-4660; order Desulfatiglandales; family Desulfatiglandaceae; genus AUK324. The sequence goes on from JAUPKI010000309.1 coordinate 817, forward strand.
TTTGCGAGGAACCAGCGCCTCCCGGTTCTTACCCTTCTGCTCTCGAAGCAAATCATAGTAAACGGTCTCTAACTCGCCGGTGATGCGGGGCCATCCCAGATGGGTCTTGACCCATTCACGAGCGTCTTCCCCGAGTCCGGCCGCCATCTTCGGATTCTGCAGCAGGCTTATGATTCCCTGCGCCAGACCCCGCCAATCGTCATCGCCGACCACGAAGGCGGTCGTCATATGTCGAAGCCCTTTCGCGGAACCTTCGAAAGCGACAATCGGTTTCCCGGCCGCCATGTAATTCAAAACCTTGACCGGGAAACCCGGACACCGCGGGCGACACACCACGACCACGTCCGCCGCAGCCAGAAATGACGGTATCTCTTCAAAGCTGGTATTGACGGTGATCATCACCCGGTCTTCCAAGTTCAATTCCTTGACCATCTTTCGGCATTCCTGCAGGTCTTTATCCTTGGCGATGGTCGCCACAAGGAGAAGGCGGGCGTCGGGCGCCTCTTTAACGACGATCTGCATGGCTCTCAGCAGGTAGTCTATCCGCTGCAAACGATCGAGAATGCCGGTGTACATCACCAGAGGACTTCCAAGCAAGGCGTATCTTTCCCGAATAGGGGACGGGTCGCTTCCGCCAAACGGACCCGTATCGATCCCCAGGGGGATCATCCTAAGGCAGTCGGATTTGATCCCCTGGGCAGCCAACATCCTGACAAGATCATGAGAAATGGCAACAACCCGGTCCGCCATGCGCGGCACGCAAAAATCCAGAAGGCCTGCAAGCCAAACCCCCAGGATTTCCGGCCTAAAAAAGTTGTATGAGGGGAGTTCATCGGTCATCATATTCACGGCATTATAAACCAATGGCCTTCCAGATATCAATCGCGCCCAATAACCGACCAGAGCTCCTTCGTAATTGTGGGCATGAATCAGGTCGATGTCCTCATGAAGAACTACACGGCAGAGGGTGAAAACCATGAACAAATCCAGAAACGGGCGTTCCCATGTCGGCCCGACAACCACCCGCCGGCTGAATCCAAAGTCCGGGATCCGGTGAATGTGCAACCCCCCGGGATTCGGTCCTTCGCCGAAGTGATAGGTCACCACGTGGACGTCATGTCCCCTTGCGGCCACGGCCTCCGCCATCTCCCTGATGCTGCCGGGGGTCCCATGATTCGCAGGAAAGGGACTGGCTACAACCATGGCAATTCGCAGCGGTTTATTTTGCATGGAGCCCTTTGTGAAGATCGGCCGCAGATGACATGGGCACTTCAACTCCGTCCAAGAGCATGAACCTGCGGCGACGATCCGGGAAATTGATCGGCAACATCACTCGGCGACGATCCCTGCCGCGCCTTCGCTCCTCGACCATGGGCATTTCCGGTTGACGTCGTTCATAATCAAAGACTATCGGGCGGATGTTGTGCAACTTGTGGTACAGTATTATGAGTTCTCTAAACGCTTTTAAAATGACCCTCAAGTTTGCCCCGCTCTGTTTCCCTTCGACCCGTGCAAAGTGGGCAACCGGCACTTCTTTGATTTTGAACCCCATCCGGGTTGCCTGCACCAGGATGTCCGTATTCACCATGGCACCGACGGCATCGATCTTTATTGCCCTGAAGACAACTCGGCGAAACAGCTTAAAGGCACAGTCAATATCTCGGACTTTCAGCCCAAGCAGCAAACGAACCAGCAGTCTCCATCCCAAGGCATTGAGACGGCGATGCAACCGGTCTCGGCGTTTCGCCCGGTAACCGATGACGATGTCGTATTGCTCACTCCCAATGAGAAGGAACAGGAGTTCATAGAGATGGAACTGAAGATCGGAATCACAGAAAAAAACGAGTTCCTTGGAAGCAGTTTGGATGCCTGATTTCAGAGCGG
>JAUPKI010000310.1 GCA_030837545.1 Thermodesulfobacteriota bacterium
GGCCGGGGAGCCTTCAGTACTTTTTCGTCAATACCCACCACAGCGTCAAAATCTTCTGCTTGCATGAGCCTAATTTTAATAGCGCTCTCGTTCATAGGGCCTCCTTTCCATTTCGCGCGGGTCTTGCCTTGAGATCCCAATTCGCCTGCCATTCCAATTCCAAGCGCGGCGTTACATGTCATCGTCGATGTCTATCGGTTCAGTGCGCGTAAGGGGGACGACCGTAAATATTCAAATATCTCAAGCTTCCATTTGATAATCCTTTCCCTTTGCCATCTTCTCTCCCCTCTGAACCGCGCAACTCACAGCAGCGGGGGTTAGGTCGAATTTCCTCGCCAAATCTACCATGGACATCCCCAATTCAGCCGCAGCCCAATAACAAAGCAAATCCCTGGCCATAACCCGATCCTGTTGCCTCCCCTTTCCGGTTATGTACCCCTTCTCCAAATGGAATAATTCCGAAACCCTCTCGATAACCTTTTCAAAATCATATCCCAGGCTTTTGAGTCTGTATTTCCGGGAAAAGTGCTCCTCGGATTCCGAAAGTACATCAGTTACAAATTCACTCTCCCCGAGAATTCGTTGATCGCTCTTAATTCTATCCTGACCACATGTCTTATGTTGCGTTCAACATAAAAAGTGATTCGATAAAAATGACCAGGCGTAGCACTGGGTTTTGGTTTCGGGAAGAAGAGTAGACAGCCTTTCAAGGAAGTTTTCACGATCCTTATCATCATTGAATGTCTTCCGGCGTTCTATTCCCCTGATCATGACATGATTCAAGAGGCCGGGTGTATCTAATCGGGCTATTCTAGGCATGCACGCACCTATAGCTCCAAATATTCCTTTTGTCAAGTTATTTGACTATTTACGGTCGTCCCCCATCCCTCTCGAAGGGCGAGAATGGCCTCCTCCCTCTTATGCGCAGGCCCGGTGATATGGCTTTCAGTAAGGGGCTCGTTCATGTGTGCCAACATAGGTCACCCCCACCGTTTGAGAGTCAATCACCCGCCACACCATGACATAGATGGGTCTGCCTTTTTTGATGTGGCAGTGATGCTTGTTCCCCGGGAGGTTGCCGTAGTGGGGCCAGCCTCCCCATTGCATAACATCCCCCCCTGTGTTATACTCTCACCATTGCGGAAGATTCAAACGCTTGTTTGGTACGCTCCTGTTAGGCTTTTTTTGATGAAACAGACTGATTTTAAGGGAACTCCTGGGAATAGATGATAACGATATCTTATTGAAATATCAAGATTAAAAGGCACTTTTAGGAAGTTGCGGGAAATGGAAAAAAAGGGACTGGAAATCCCCGTGTCCACAGTTGAATTCTGTGTCTCGGCACCAGGAACACAAAGGGTTACGTCATGCCGACGTTAACCCCTTTTTTTGTCTATTCCCTTAACCACAAAGATACTGCTAAACGCCTGGGGAGAAGGGGATGGGAATGACAGTGGAACAGGTGAATGGGACGACGATCGTGTGTCCTGAGGGACCAAGGTTGGACGCCGCTGCGGCCCCGAGGTTCAAATCCGAGATGGTTGATATCATTACCCGGGGGTCGACACGTATCATTGTGGACCTTTCACGGATCGACTTCATCGATTCGAGCGGGTTGTCCAGTATGATGTCTACGATGAAGACCCTGGTCGGACAGGGGGAGATGGTGCTTTGTGGGGTTTCGGAAAAGCTGAGAACACTTTTTTCGATAACAAAATTAGACCGGGGGGTTTTCCGCATTTTCGACAGTCGGGCGCAAGCGCTCAATGGCTTATGAGCCGGGGCCCGACATGCATCTTCTCAGGCTGCGGGTCGACAGCCGCCTTGAGCATGTCGTTGTGATGGGGCACGCGGTGCGTGGTGTCTGCCTCAGTGAATCCGCAATGTCTGGATGAAGAGCATGACCATGGTATTGTAGTTGTAAAAGAGCCTTTTCTCCAATTCCTTGATGGCCAGCAGGTACATCTTGGCGTTGCCTACCCCGAGTGCGGAGCGAAACAAGTCGAGGTACAGTTCCGGCTCCATAGCCTCGCGCAACTCTTCCATGTCCAACTCGGGGATCGCGTCCTCGCTGGGCAGGTCCTGGGCAAGGTATTCCGAACGCCATCGTTCCAATCGGGCTGCGTTCGCCTGGACCTGGTTTTTCACGTCATCCAGCAGGGCCTCTCTCAAAAAATCATATTCCCCTTTCTTGAATTCTCCCGAACGGGAAAAATAGGCGGTCAGGTGCTTCAGGTAAATCAAGACCCCCTGCTTCAGAAAAAGGGAGTCCTTGAGCACTTGACAGAAAATGGAGCTGGGGCTTTTAAAACCCGCAAGGTCGATGGCGAATCGGCTTGAGAAAAGCGTGATGAAAACCGGGTAATGCACTGGGGCTGCCTGGTCCAGGAAAGCTCCGACGATCTGGGCGTTCTGCGGGGTGTCCCACTCCTCCCAGGCCACATATCCCGATTCGAGTACAGAACTCCCCAATCGAAATGGAATGTGGAAATGGATCCGTTCCCCCTTACGCAAGTGTTCCCTGCTAACGGCCCATTGCGGCACAGCGATGCGCACACCGCCGAGGCTGACATCCTGAAGGAGGTATTGGAAGGGTTGGTAGTCCTCGGCCCTGGAGCCGATAAAGGGCAAGACAACAGAATCAATGGGTATGCGTCGTTCCTGCCTTTTTTCGTCAGCCATGACGACCGTCCTATTCTGCACCTGCGGGCGAAACTGTTCTGTTTTGGGCGACTATAGCCTGAACTGCCTTCAGTGTCAAGGGAAAGGGGGCTGCCCGCCCAATGGCCTCCTCTTTCCCTTGAGACGTGTGTTTGGTGCAGGTCCCGCAGCGACTGAAGTCTTTCAGGGCTATGACCGTCCGAAGGGATATCGTTCATGCTCAGCATGGCGCGGTGGGCCGAAAGGCGGAAGAAAAGGGGAGATTTTGTTCGGGAAGTGTGGTACACTTTTAAAAAAACCATAGGGAAGAGAGGTTCTATATGCTGGAAATCAAAGATATTGTTTTTTCAGTGCCGGATCTGGACGCCCCTGAGAAGGGGGCGCAGAAGACCATTATCGACGGGGTGAGCTACACCTTTGAGCAGGGAAAATTCTACGCCATCACCGGCCCGAACGGGAGCGGCAAGACAACCCTGGCCAAACTGATCATGGGCATCTATGATGTGACATCAGGGTCTATTTTCTTAGAGAGGAAGGATATCACGCAACTCGGCATCACAGAGAGAGCCCGGGCCGGAATTGCCTACAGCTTTCAGCATCCGGCCCGATTCAAGGGCACCACGTTTCGAGACCTTCTCTCCATTGCCGCGGGTACCGAAGATGAGGACAAACTGGCCAAGATCGTGGCCCGGGTGGGGATCTGCTCGCTCGATTTCCTCGATAAACCGGTGGATTCGAGATTGTCCGGCGGCGAGATCAAGAAGGTGGAACTGGCCACCACCATCGCCCGCAATCCCAGGGTCGCCATCTACGACGAGCCCGATACAGGGATTGATCTCTGGACCATCGACCCCATGGTCCGGCTCCTCAAGCGGGAGCAGGAGACCCAGGGGACGACCACCATTGTGGTCAGCCACAATCGGGCCTTCCTGTCGGCCGCGGATACCCTTCTCCTCATCAAGGGGGGCAGGATCGCCTATGCAGGGGATCTGGATGGGGCCGCTGAACTGCTCAAGGACCTGAGCGCATGCGGCTATGGAGATATCTGTGAAGGAGAAAGCGATGTTCGATGCCATCGATAAGAAATTGCTGAAGGCGGTTGCCGATCTGGAGGGGATCCCCAAGGGGGCGTACAACATCCGCAAGAACGGCAAGCTACTGGGCCGGGAGATCTCGGCCAATATCATCATCGAGACCAACGAGGCCGGAACCGGGATTGTCGTTCGAATCAACCCGGGCACCCTCAACGAGTCGGTCCATATCCCGGTCATCGTGAGCCAGGCAGGGCTCCACGACGTGGTGTACAACACCTTTATCATCGGTGCGGGTTCGGACGTGACCATCGTGGCCGGTTGCGGGATTCACTGCGGCGGTTCCAAGTCCCAGGGGCACGAGGGGATCCATGAGTTCCAGGTCGAAAAGGGGGCCCGGGTCAAGTACGTGGAGAAACATGTGGCCATGGGAGAAGGGAAGGGGAAACGGGCCCTCAATCCGACCACAAAGGTCTTTCTGGCCGAGGACGCCTATGCGGAAATGGAGTTGAGCCAGCTTGGGGGCGTTGACCAGGCCGAGCGGGTCAATATGGTGGAGTTGTCTGCAGGGAGTTCCCTCCTCATTACCGAGCGGGTGATGACCGACGGGACTCAGACTGCGGTTTCACGAAATGAGATCATTCTGGCTGGAGACAACAGCAGGGCCAACATGATTTCCCGATCGGTCATTCGGGGGGATTCGAGGCAGGATTTTTATGCCACCATGGATGCACGGGCCAAATGCTTCGGCCACATCGAATGCGACGCGATCCTCATGGGGAATGGTTCCAATGAAACGGTTCCCTCCCTCAAGGCGAAGCACCCCGATGCAGAACTCACCCACGAGGCCTCCATCGGCAAGATTGCGGACGAGCAGTTGATGAAGCTCATGAGTCTGGGGCTCACCTATGACGAGGCCGTGAACCGGATTATTCAAGGGTTTTTGAAATAGATCCTTCGATCCGTTTTCGCCTGACGTGTGCCCATAAGACATTGTGCGAGAGAAAATGAAGCCAATCATTATCTCGAAGAGATGCCGGATGCCCAGAAGGCCCTTTCCAAGGCCCTCAACGACAATATGTACAAGATCGATTACTTCCTCTCAGAGGCGGATACCCTTATTGTGAAGGATAAGATCGGGATCAACCTGTGCAGTCATGATGCCTACGGCATCGATACGGTGAGATATCCCCTCTGGTTCGTATACTGGAATGTGAACAGAGACGATCTGGTGGTCAGGGAATTCAGGCGTCTCGGCTTCAAGACCGGCGATATTATCGGGGTCGACGTGGGATATGAAGAGCGGCCCAGACTCTTCCGCGTGTAGCGCCGGTGAGTCCATTACCCGGGTGGGCGTACACGCCCGGGTTTGTCTCTTAAGATGTGCTGCAGCCGTATCCTGAAATCTGAAAAAGCCCATTTCCATCCTGGCTTCAAATGCGCCGGGGATGCCCTCACCTTATTTCTCATATGAAACTTCAGGTTATTTGAGTTTGTTGAGAGGTCCCGCTCATGTCCAACTGCACAGTGGAAGACAATGTCGAGAGCCGGATTTCGTTGCCTCACGGAATCTTTTTTCTCGGATGTGGCATCTTCACCAATTGATGTTACATGCAGCATCCGGTCTAAATGGGGGTTGATGAGACACCCCCGAGTCGTATGAAACAGTACGCTTCCCATATACTGATATTCACCCGGTATCCTATTCCAGGAAAGGCTAAGACACGCCTGATCCCGCCGCTTGGGATTGAGGGGGCGGCCAGGCTCCACCGGCGGATGACAGAATATGCCGTGGGCGTGGCACGTTTAACGGGAAGGGCGGCAGGGAGTGGAGGCGATCCCGTGATCACGGTCTGTTACACGGGCGCACCCCGAAAAGACTTTCGGGCCTGGCTGGGAACAGATTTGCAGTATGCGCCGCAGGCTTCAGGGGATCTGGGCGCACGAATGGAACGAGCCTTTGACAGAGCCTTCCGGAAAGGGGCTGGGTCTGCCCTGTTGATCGGTACAGACGTTCCCGGCATGACATCCGACATCCTTCATCAGGCGCTCCAAGCCCTTCGGGCGAACGACATCGTCCTGGGCCGGGCCGCTGACGGGGGATACTACCTCATCGGGATGAAATCTCCGTTCCCTGGGATATTTGACGGTGTTGATTGGGGAACTGGGCGGGTATATGAGCAGACGCGCGACCACATCAGGCGGCTTGGTCTGACCTGCGCGGATCTCCTACCTCTCCGAGATGTGGATCGCCCCGAGGACCTGGCCGCGATTCGCAACGATCTTCGCTTCTCGAATCTGTTTTCGGGGAGGTCGCTCATTTCGGTTATCATCCCCACCCTCAATGAATCCGGTACGATCGGCCGCCTGCTGGATCGTCTTGGCCGGGCGGAGGGAATTGAACCGATCGTGGCAGACGGGGGGAGCCGCGATGGGACCCGCGACATTGCGGCCCGGGGGGGCGCCAAGGTCCTCGAGGAGTTCGGGGGGCGGGCCTTGCAGCAGAATGCCGGCGCCGACGTGGCCCAGGGACGTATCCTGTTGTTTCTTCATGCCGATACGCTGCCGCCTGAAGGATATGCGGACAAGATACGCACGGCATTGGACTGCCCAGCAATAGTGGGAGGTGCATTCCGGTTCAAAACGGATGATGATAGCGCCGTGATGCGCCTGGTCGAATGGGTCACGAACATTCGATCCGCTATGTTTCAATTGCCGTATGGGGATCAGGGGATCTTCCTGGAAAAGAGGGTGTTTGACGAGATGGGCGGATTCCCTCCCATCCCCATCATGGAGGACTTCGTGCTGATGCGTCGCCTCCGTGCTCGCGGCAGGGTTGTCACGCTTTCCGATGCGGCCATAATCTCGGCGCGGCGTTGGCAACATCTGGGAGTCATTCGCACAACCCTTATGAATCAGATTATGATCCTGGGATTCCTTGGCGGCATGCCGATCCATAAACTTGGAAGATTCTATCGATCCAAAGGAAACCATCCAACGTAGCCGTTCCTACGTCCCATGGGACGCTGGTAAGAAAATAAGTTGACAGATGGCATACGTTGTGAGGATAATACGACATGCCAAGACAAGCCCGTTTAGACGCTCCCGGTGTGTTGCATCACATCATGATTCGG
>JAUPKI010000311.1 GCA_030837545.1 Thermodesulfobacteriota bacterium
ATCCACCCAGCTCGTTGAGAGCATCCTGGAGTTCGTCAAAGCCAGCCTCGAATCAGGGGAAGATGTAATGCTCTCCCGCTTTGGGAAGTTCTCGGTCAACAAGAAGGATGCACGCAGGGGAAGAAATCCCGCCACCGGCGATGATATAACCTTGGGAGCCAGGAGAGTGGTGACCTTTCGGTGCTCGCCTGTGCTCAAGGGGAAGATGAACGGGAAGATCTGAACTCCTCATTGCCTTTTGTCACTTGCGGTGTCCACCGAAGAATGTGGGAATGAAAGGAAGGACCTCTATGGCGAACGTAGCTGGGATTTTCAAGGCCGAAGTCTCTAGTGCCGGCGTTCACTTCGTGGTGAATGTGGCGACAGGTTCCCAGTCGGGGCCCGGAGGACTTTTCAGAAGCTGCGAGATCCTCTGGAGGTAAAGGACGGAAGGGCCGTCGCTGGCTGTGCCATTTAGGACTTGATGAAAGGTTTCTCTTGCCCTCTCCCATTCTCTCTTCCTGTATTGCTCCAGCCCCGCCTCGAAGGTCTCAATCAGGTCCAGTGTTTCCTCGCCCAGTTCTTCCTTGAGCCCGAGCAACTCAAAGATACCTACCGGTTCCGCTTTCCCCTTCACCCTCACCCGGTCCAGTTCCCTCAGAATAAAGCGGCTGTCCAGCCCCCGCGCGGTGAACTCACTGACGATGATGGAGGTGCCATAGGTCTTGTTCAGGCCCTCCAGCCGGGAGCCCAGGTTCACCACGTCCCCAATGACCGTGTAGTCCATGAAGTGCTGGCTTCCCAGATTTCCGACCGTCACCACCCCCGTGTTGAGGCCGATTCCAACGGCCAGTTGATCAATCCCCTTTTCGGCACGTTCCCTTTTTAGATCCGCAAGGCGACGGGTCATTTCAAGGGCGGTCTCCGCGGCCTTTTGGGGGTGGTCCTTCACCTCCCCGGGCGCGCCGAAGAAGGCCATGATTGCATCGCCCATGAGTTTGTCCAGGGTTCCCTCGTGCTCAAAGACGATGGGGATCATGGCATCGAAGTAGGTATTCAGAAGGAGGCCTGTCTCCTGGGGGGCGAGGCCTTCCGAGATAGTGGTGAACCCCCGCAGGTCCGAGAAGAGAACGGTCACTTCCCTGGAGCTTCCCGCCAGGCTCACACCGATATGTCCATTCAGGATGTCCGTGACGACCCCCCTGGAGACATATTTTCCGAAGAGACCCGTGACCAGCCTTGTCTTCTGCCTGCTGTAGGCCCGCTGGAAGGCTATGCCGCCAAGAAACTGGAGGGTCAGGATGGTCACAGGAGAGATCGCCTCGATCCAGAGAAGACGGCGCACGAAGACCATGTGAGACACCCCGATCAGCCCGGCAGCCGCGATCAGAAGGATCAACAGCCCTCCCATGGCCCCCGGCCTCTGGCCATAGAAGCCTATTCCCAGGATTCCAAGAGCCAGGATCATGGCCAAGACGTATCTTGCCGGGAAAGTCCGAATGAACCTTCTGTCCAGCATGGTTTCGATCGCCTGGGCATGACAGGCCACCCCGACGGTCTTGGCACGGGTGATCTTGTCCGCCACCTCGCCGAATTTGTCCCTGTATTTTTCTGCTGCGACTTCATGATCCGAAAAGGGGGTGGGAAAAAAATCCTTGTCCGTGGCCAGACTGCTCCCGACCAGGACGATCCTACCTTTCACAAGCCCCTTGTCAAAGCGGTTCAGCACCACGTCTGAAAAGGAAAGGCTCTGAAATACCCCAGGGCCTCCGTAGAAGTGGATGCGCAGATCCGGATAGGGGAGCACCATATTCTTCCCTTCCGGAGCGCCGATCCGGAAATGATCCTTTTTGAAATCCAGCACGAAGTCGAGATTCAGGAAGGCCCTCACCATTTCCAGGGAAAAGGAGGGGGAAAGGATAAGACCATCTGGGCTGGGCCTTGCAGAAAAGAAAGGGATCTTTCTCAGCACGCCGTCTGGGTCCGGGAACATGTTGATGAACCCCTCCCCCAGCATCGCCTCCTGGAACCTGGGGAGAGCCGAGACCTCGGCCTTGCCCTCTTCAGGCACGAACTTGGCAAGCACCACGTTGCCGCACTGATCCATGGCCGAGGTTAGGGCATCATCTTCCTCCGCCTCCTGGCCCGGCGCAAAAAAGACCATGTCCAGACCGATCACCTCGGCGTCGGCTTCACAGAGGTTCCCCAGGGCCCGAGCCACCTGCGTCCTCGACCAGGAGCCCTTCCGCCGTTGCAGTTCGGTCGCACTCTTCTGGTCCATGAGGACCAGAACGGTCTTTCCAGAGGTGGGCTGAGGGCCCCGCCACGAGAAGTGGAGGTCGTAGAGGAAGAGGTCGGCCCTCTCCAGCAGACGAGAGGAGTACCCGATGACCGTTAGGGTCGTCAGAAGAACGGTGCTGAGGCAGGCATAGAGGAGGTAGGACCGGAAAAGTCGCTTCTGCGGCTCCATGGGGGCTACCGGTACCGGGCGAGATGGGTCGGAAGTCCTCCCTCGATGCCCCCGAGGGAACTGGAGACCGCCACAATAACCCGGCACTTCTTTAGGATCTGGCTGGAGGCGTCCTCCTCCCGGATCTCCTTTGCATCCGCTTCGCTGATGACGAGATTGGTCTTCATGAGACCATCGACCTGGGTCACGTCCTTGACCACATATTTCGTCTGGCGCTTCCGATCGGCCTTGTCCTCTGCCATCGCCCAGGGCGGGCCCAGGAGCCGTAGAAAACCCGTCGGCCTTTCGGGCAACAGACCGGCCACGATCTCTTCCCGGGACGTGTCGGTAACCACATAGCGGGCCATGCCCCTTCGGGCCAGTGCGCCTTCCTCGACCGTGTTCAGGTCGAAAATGACCTCCCCCTTTTCGGTCATGATCTTGGGAAAAAGGGCCGGCTGGACCCGGGAATCTCGGCTGAGTCGGCGGGCGTCCAGGACGAGCCATGGCGCTTCGTCGTCAGACGCTTCAGCGGCGCCCCTGTCCGTGGGCTGCTCTCCAGCGGGAGATGAAGACCGAAGGTAGGGAATGAGCTTTTGGGTCAAGCCGGTCACGCCCCGCATGGGCGCCCGGTAGGTCACCCTGTAAAAGGGGTCCTTCCCTTTCTGGATGAACTCCTGCTCAAAGGGTTCATACTGGATCAGGGCCCGGATCTGAATGACGACCCGCTCCTTTTCCAGGTCCGCCAGGACCCGCCGGTCGTCCACTCGAAGGCCGGAGGCCACCTGGAGAATGGCGCTCAAGGCCTGGGCCTGGGCGACCTTCATGGCCTTTGCCTTGGACCCATCGTTGAGGTGGGGATACCCCATACCCGTGCCGTAGAAGTATCCGTTCTCCCAGTCTACCTTCCCCTTGGGGAACTGCTCGACAAAAGGGAGAAACTTCACGCTTGCCGCCCACGTGAAAGCACAAAGCAGGCCAAAGAGGAGGAATGGGAAAAGGGCGAACAGAGATTTCCGAAACCATTCCCCTTTTTCCAGACGACCTGTCATTTCCGGATGCCTATTTCGATGGTATTGGCCTGGAGCCCCTTGATTTCGGGGCGGGGACTCTTGATGGCGCCGATCTTCTCTGCGAGTTCCTGAACCGGTCCCTGGTACCTCACCTCTATCGAGGCATGTCCTGACTGGAAGCTTCTCACCTGGACATCCGTCACGCCCCGAATATTCCTCAAGCCATCTTTGAACCTTGACAGGTCGTTAAAAGAGATGTTGGAGGCTTGGATCTGGTAACTCCCTGCCTGAAACACATCCCTCCTCCACTGCTCCAGGATCCCTGCCGTCATCTCATCGATGAGTTCCTCCGTCGCCTCTTCGAGGGGAAGAAAAGCCCCTGCTCCCGAGGGAGGACGCGTTTTGTAGCCGGAGTAAAGAATCTTTGCCGTGTCCGTCTCCAGGGCCTTCAGGCGCACCTCGTTGGAGAAGAACCGGATGCTTTGCCCGTACACCTGACGCACATCCACAAAGGTCCGTCGCACCTCGCCCTCCACCAGGACCTCCGCACCGAAGTCCCTGGCCATCTTCCCGGCCCGGGTGGGGTCTCCCTGGAGAAGGAGGCCCTCCAATTCCTTCTTCCGAGTCACCTGTCCCGCGTCCACCAGTTGAAAGCCCTTCTGCAACAGCGCGCTTTCGATCTGGTTCTCCACGTTTCGGTTGCCCTCCATCTCCACCCCCAGGGGAGAGGTGATGGTCTCCCGGCTGTAGACAACGACCATCACCCGGGGATTCTGCTTTTTTCGAATCAGAAGCCCTATCGACTCGAGATCGCCGGAGAGCTTCCCCATCTTGACGAGTGCCGAGACCTCCACCTCGTAGAGGCCTTCTTTGGCGCCCTCCCGCGCCACCTTGTAGCCCTGGATGTATCCCCTGCTCTCGGTGAAGATCCGCTCCTCCACGAGCTTCTGCTGCTCAACGGTCAGTTGGGCCGTCACAAAGGCGCCAACCCCCTGCTCGACCGCTTTTCTGAGGGCGTCGTTCACCGCTTCATCCCTGGCCTTGGAGGACCTACCGTCCGCCACCCCCACGGCCATGACCTCCTTGACCTCCCCCTGGGCCCATACCGCATTCCCGGGGAAAGAAAAGAGGAAGGCCGCCGCTGCCATCACCCCAACACCCATTCTGAGCGCATTCATTCTCGTCACCGGTCCTCTACTCCTGCCTCATGACGGTCATCCCTTTCGCAATGCCGCTTCCCTGGGCCACTTTGCAGATGGAGATCTTCTCCTTCACCGTGACCACTTCGATCATTCCGACCTTCTCCATGCTCTGGTCCAGTACCTCGCCGGTCTTCGGGTCCCGCAGGACCTCAGCCTTGCCCACCTGGAAGGTCTGGCCCGCACTCACGCCCTCCCTGCTTCCCCGGTTGATGTATACCCTGTCCCCCTTGACCAGGATTACGTCTCCTGTCCAGGGTATATCCGAAAGCTTGCCCATGAGGAAACCCACCGCCTCATCGACTGCCTGCTCCACGGCCTTGCCCGCGTTGGTCTTCCTGAAACCACCAACGTCCCCTGAAAACCCGTGGCGGGAGACACCTACGGAGAGACCCGTGTCCGAAACCTTGCCGTAGCACTTCTTGGAGGCCAGCACCTGCCCCGTGCTTGAGTCTACGATATAGAGCACCGTGTTGATTTCGGCCGTGCTCGTTCCGGCCCCAAGCCTGAAACCGGCGAAACCGATACCGCCTCCGCCCCCTTCTGTAGCGTCGGCAAAATGGGTGATGTCGCCCTTGATGAGCAATTGAGCCGGGGTCATTTGCCCGGTGACCACCGTCTTCCCGCCGCCGGCGGCCCTCCCGCTCGCCGCAAGGTCCTGTTCCTCCATGGCCTCCTGCCTCATATCTTTCTCACCCAGGACAATGAATCTCCCGGTCTGCGTGAGGCTGTCCGTGAGCACGGCGCCCCAGGCGTCTCCCAGATCCCACTGCCCGCTCCAGTTGGAACGGTTTTCGAACTTGCTAACCATGATGCTGTACCGAAGGCCCCCTTCGGCGGCAAGAGCCGATGCAAAGGGAACGAACAGCCCCGCGCAGAAGAGGATGATCATTAAAAAACATTTTTTGCGAAACATTTTTACCTCCTTGGTGTTTGTTTTCTTTTTCACAGCCTTTTAGCTATAGTCACATTTCACAGTTCCCAAGCCAATGCACGTGCTCGGGCACACCATAGTCCCAGCCGCTGACATCTCCTACAATAAATTGGATGACCCTGCCATCCATTTTTTCAACCAGTGATCCCATTCACTTTTTATGGAGTATAAAAGGAAAGGCATCCCTTGTCAAAGACGAAAATCCGCTGATCGCCTGGGTGTCCCCGGCCTTGAGGCCGCCTCCATACCAGACAGAGCGCGACATCATCCCAGGGCATCATGGCAGACAACAGCCGCCCCTCACCCCCATAGACCCCTGACGCATCCCCTACGTCAGGAAAGGCCTTTTTGGTTTAAAAAAATATCGATTTGTTGTAAATAGGGTTGAAACGTCAAAATCTTTTTTGTCTCTTTGCGGCTTTGGCAATAACTTGGCGGGATGGGTTGCGGCTATGTGCTTTGGATAACCTGATTTTAACAACGTACCTATGGAGGTGAAAAGATGAGAGAACGCGATTTTTTTGATGATGATGACTATGACTATGACGTTGACATAGAGATGTTCCCTGGAGACGAGCGGCAGAAAAAGATTCTCAAGTGGCTTGCCGATTCGCCCCTTGCAGAGCCGATAGAGGGCGGCAGCGGGGCCGATTTTTTTATCCGGCAGGGCTCTCCTGTCCGTTTCCAAGACGGATCCATTGTGGAGGCCGTATCGTGGCTGGAAAGCGAGGGGTTCGATGAAAGCCTTCTCATCGAAGGGTATACCCTATCTACGGAACTTCTCGATAACGCCAGGGGCGAAGCCATGATTTTCAGGAAGAGGGAGATAATCGAGGCTCCCTTCGCGTTCGAGGATTCGCCTCCATGCTCAACAGAAGACCTGGAAGAGACCTCCGGCGCGTCAGACGATCCTGATGACATCCCGTTTTGACACGGAAGTCGGGGTCAGAGATAACGGCAAATCGTGGTTAACGACATATTTTCATGGGAAAACCAATATGATTGAAGTTTGCATTCATGACAGCATATTCGATAGGTATCCATCTTTCCGCAGGGGGATCGTGGTCGCGAAAAACATCGATAATGAGGGAAGCGCTCCAGAGCTTGAATCCTTGCTGCAACAAGCTGTCGCCGAGGCCGCAAAGAAACCGATAGATCTGAAGAGTGATCCCCGCGCGGCAGCATGGAACGAAGCGCATCGTCAGTTTCATTCAAATCCCAACAAGTTTCCACCCGCCCATTGCGCCCTCCTCAAGCGGGTCCAGAAGCCGGGGACGCAGATACCCTTCATCAACAAGGTCGTCGCTGTCATGAATTACAACTCCATCCTCAGCAGGATGCCGGTCGGAGGAGACGACATCGACAAGGCGGGAGGATGCCTGGAGCTGCGGTATGCCGATGGAACCGAGACCTTCACCCCCCTTGGACAGCCGGATCTCAAGGAACATCCAGAGCCCGGAGAGGTCATCTATGTCGTGGCCGAGTCGGGCGAGGTGATGTGTCGCCGATGGAACTGGCGAAACGGACACACCACGCTGATCAGCGAAACCACACGGCGTATCGTCATGAATACTGACGGGCTTGGCGAGGAGAGCGAGAAACAGGCCATAGAGACGCGGGATCGCGTCGCCCGAATGCTGGAGCGGTTCTGCGGAGCGGAAACAGCGGCAACCCTGCTCGACCCATCCCATCCATCCTACTGTTTTGCGGTTTAAAACTGAGGATCGAACAGCCGCCATCCAGGCAAGGCAAAGAGAAAGCCGTGCTTAACGGCGGGACCTTCGACCGGCAACCGGTTTACCTTGACTTACGCCCCAGAGGGGTGTATCCAGTATTTTCAGAAGAACATTCGCGCTTTTTCTCTTCTTTGAACCCTTGACCCGGGCCGATCTGAGGCGATGCTCTAAACTGAATAAAATCACGTCTGGAACAGTGCATAGCCCCATCCAGATCGGATCAAAGCCGCACCAGGGCAGGCCCGATGGGGAAAGAGGATGCAAAATGGTCCATATTCGCCCCCAAACCCCGTTCCTCCATACACATGGAGAGCGGGATTTTGTATTTTGTGACCCTCGGCAATACGTGCCGGCAAAGATGCGTGTCTGGAGCGCGACTAATTCACCAAAGTCAACTACGTCCCCGAGATCACAGCAAGGGGAGCGATCCCTGATCGTCAGTCACATTGACTCTCAAGGATCGCCGATCTGAATCACTGTCAGGAATAGAGAAAGGAGGATAACTCATGAAAAAAAGACAAGGCAGGCTCCATCTTGCAGTGATAGGAGGGGTGTTGCTCTTTTTCATCATCTCGGGATACGTGGTTGCCGCAGAGGTGCTCAAGAGCAGTTACAGCCCCGTCGTCATGAAAGAACCGCTTGCCCAAACCATGAACCAGATGAAAAACGCCAAAAAGGGCATCATGCAGCGCCAGATGGATCTGTTGAACGAGCGCTATGACCTGAGCAACCGGCCGGCCAAGGGCGTGATGATGTCCGGGGGCAAAAAGGCCGTACAAGAAGGAGTTCGGGTGAAACTCCCTGCGGGCGTTACCTGGGAGCAGCTTGCAGCGATGGCGCCGGAAGAGATCCAAGAAAAGGGTCTCTGGCCGCAGGGGTTTTATCCCCTCCCTCACCCCAACCATCCCGAGGGGGGGATGGTTTTTCCCAAATATCATATTGAAGAGATCAAAAAGCAGGAAGGAAGGGATCTGACGCGGTTTGATCTGGACTATGATCTGCCGGAGCATTTTCTCCCCGAATACCCGCCGCCCATCTATCTGACAACCCGGCCCGATCTGGGGGATGTGTCCAAGGGGAACGTCGTTACCATCATGAACTACTTTGATCTGTTCAACGGGATCCTGAATCCCAAACAGATCGAGGGGCTGCGCCTCCTGGTAACCCCATTCCCGCAGCAGCAGTTCAACCAGACGGACGATCGGCGGTCGGAGCTGCCCCATCGAGGGGTCACCTGTTTTGACTGCCACGTAAACGGGCACACGAACTCCGCCACGCATCTGGTGGGGGACATTCGGCCTCAGGAGTTCAGGCATGGTCTGGATACCCCCCCGCTTCGGGGCGTCAACATTCAGCGCCTCTTCGGTTCTCAGAGGGCCTTGAAGTCTGTGGAGGACTTCACCGAGTTTGAACAGCGGGCTGCCTATTTTGACGGGGACCCGGTGATCGGGACCAAAAAGGGCGTGAATATTCTGGACCGGGGAAGCCAGGTCCACTTCATGGCCGAGTTCCAGGCCCTCTTGGACTTCCCGCCCGCGCCCAAGCTAAATATTTACGGCAAGCTCGATCCCAAAAAGGCGACCGAGTCTGAACTGAGGGGCCAGGAACTCTTTTTTAACAAGGCCCAGTGTGCCGTCTGTCATCCTGCTCCCTACTACAGCGATAATCTGATGCACAATCTCAAGGCGGAGCGCTTTTTTAAACCCCGCATGATCAATGGTCGGATGGCGTCTGCAGACGGTCCCATCAAGACCTTCCCCCTGAGAGGGATCAAGGACTCGCCCCCCTACCTCCACGACCGGCGTCTGATGACCCTGGAGGACACCGTGGAGTTCTTCAACCTGATTCAGGGGCTCAACCTCACGACCCAGGAAAAGAAAGATATGGTGGATTTTCTTAGGACGTTATAATCCTCGATGGCGGGGATTCGTAAAAGGGGCGGGCCGTGGAATGGGCCTGCCCCTTTTTGTGAAAATTGGACAGGAGGCACTGCGCTGTCTGGCCGATACGATGAGCAGGCATGAGTGAATCACGATCAGGGCAGCATGTCTGGCCCACGGATAATTCGAAGGCAAATGGGATCGCCGACTTCGTGCAATGTTCTTTGGACCGCCTATCGTGAAGGTTAGACTCTGATCAAATAAACAGAAGCAAGTATCAGAAGAGAAGATTGTGGAAAACACTCGTGTCAGGGTTGCTATCGACAGTCCGGATCGAAGGAATTTCTCGAATGATCATACGTTCGAAAAGGCCTTTTGCTCCTGGATCGGGGGCAAGGACTCCTGCCTGGCCCTGGATTATGTTGAGCCGCCGTCAGGATAGATGTTTGTGGAGGCAAGGCATGATGTGGGAAGAAAACATCAAAAACATTGTGGAGATATCCCCGTATTCAGGCAGAGGACTTCGATCTGTGGGCGGTCTTCATGCCCCTCAAAGACGGGAGATTCACCGTTCGTGGGAGCGCCAGATTCAATAACGACAAAAGTCGCTCCTTCTATTCCGAAGGGAACGTCCCGGCTTTGCTGCGCGATCGCCTGTTATCCGTGTGTTGGCCCATCGCAGACTTCTATGGTGCTCAGGTTACGCATCGAAAGATTGAGGTTTCTGATAGAAGGGGAGATGCACATCCCTTGCTGGCACAGGGAAGCGGGCGGGTGCAATAGAATGAAGAGAGCCTTTGCAGAATATCGCTTGTTTTGGTTGCGCCCAGAAGTTTCGTGTGGTAGGTTGGTTACAATTTTCTGAAGCAGGACAGGCAAAACAATTTAACCCCAACATATTGTGAGTGTCGGAAAGGCAATTTGAATCCATAGGGGTTGGACAACGTAAGGCATCTCCCAATATCCCGTATTTTCTATTGGTTACGATAACTCACAACATAAGGGACGTTCTTTAATGGCAATTATTCACTTGGAAGGTGACTTTTTAAATTTTAAAAGAGC
>JAUPKI010000312.1 GCA_030837545.1 Thermodesulfobacteriota bacterium
CCCCCATGCGGACATCCGTCCGGTGCTGGCGCACGAAGAAGGCCTCAAGGAGGCCCCGGCCGACTTTGTCACGGTTGAGGCCAAGGGAAAGGAGCTGAAGGGGTTGCGGTTTCGGGTACAGATCAGCCCCCTCGACTGCACCGGGTGCGGCAACTGCGCCCAGGTCTGTCCGGCCAAGCAAAAGGCCCTCATCATGAAGCCGCTGGGTACGCAGAAGGACGTTCAGGTACCCAATCATGCCTTCTCCACCACCCTCCCCATCCTGGACGACGTGATGCCGGCCACATCGGTGAAGGGATGCCAGTTCCGACAGCCCCTGTTCGAGTTTTCAGGGGCCTGTCCCGGATGCGGCGAGACCCCTTATATCAAGCTGGTCACCCAGTTGTTCGGCGACCGGATGATGATCGCCAACGCCACCGGATGCTCGTCCATCTATGGCGGGTCTGCCCCGGTCTGCCCCTATACGGTTAATGAAGAGGGTCATGGTCCGGCATGGGCCAATTCCCTGTTCGAGGACAATGCCGAATACGGTTTCGGCATGGAACTGGCAGTAAGCCAGCGGCGCTCGAAACTGGCCGACCTGGTGCGCGAGGCCCTTGAAGGGGATATCTCGGATGAGCTTCATGGCGCCATGCAGGACTGGCTGGACCATATGGATGACGGCGATGCATCCAAGGAGGCAGGGAACAGGCTCGTGGATGCGATCGAATCGGAGATGAGAGACGCCGATAACGAATTCAGCCCGCTGCTCCTGGACATCCTGGACAGAAGAGACTACCTCACCAAAAAATCGATCTGGATCATCGGCGGGGACGGCTGGGCCTATGACATTGGTTACGGTGGGCTCGATCATGTGATCGCCTCGGGCCATGACGTCAACATCCTCGTATTAGATACGGAGGTCTACTCCAATACCGGGGGTCAGTCTTCCAAGGCAACGCCCACCGGGGCCGTGGCCAAATTCGCGGCCGGGGGCAAGCCGACCCGTAAAAAGGACCTGGGCCAGATGGCCATGACCTACGGATATGTCTATGTGGCCGCCGTTGCCATGGGGGCCAACAAAAATCAACTCCTGAAGGCCGTCCGGGAGGCGGAAAGCTATCGCGGACCCTCCCTGGTCATCGCCTACGCCCCCTGCATCAATCACGGCATCAATATGGGCCTCAGTCAGGAGGAGGAAAAGCGGGCCGTGGAGGCTGGGTACTGGCTCCTTTACCGCTATGATCCGAGGCTCAAGGACGAGGGCAAGAACCCATTGGTCCTGGACTCCAAGGAGCCGACTGGCGATTTCAGGGAATTCCTTATGGGCGAGGTGCGGTATTCCTCCCTGACCCGGACCTTTCCCGAGCACGCCGAGGCCCTCTTTCAGAAGGCCGAGGCCGACATGCGCGAGCGGTACGCTGCCTACAAACGGATGGCCGGAGACGGAACGGAAACGGAAACCGCTGCCGAACCTGAAGGATAGGGCGGCATTGGCAAAATTATTTAGGGCAAAATAATTAAGGCCAAGTCTCTGATCCTGTTTTTCCAAATCCTCATGGAGAAGGGTTCGTCGTTGCTGCACAGGAAAATTCCCTGTGTGAGTGGCGTCCTCGCCACGAGGATCGAGGCTGGAAAGCCTCTCTCACAGGATAACCAGGCCCTTTGCTCATTCGAGTCATTCGCGTGGTTCAAAACGCATTTTTCCGGTAAACCCACTTGACAGAATTCGCCTTCTTGAGTATTGAAGAGCGCCATATGCGGCAATGAGGTCTGCCATGAACCGCCCTTTGTGAAGGGATGATGACTTCTACCTTTTGATGATCCGGGGTAGAAGTGCGAATTTCTACCCCACCTGAAGTTCCGGGTGGGTTTTTTGTTTCCATGCCCTGCGAGGGTCCCCCCTGGCAGGGCTTTTTTGTGGGAGACGAAGATCCATTTCAAAACAACCAGTTGGGAAAGGGAGTAACAGATGGAAAACCTGTGGTTTCAATCGGCCCTTTGGATGGGGCTTGCCCTGATGTCATCGCTCGTATCCATGCGGGTCGGGATCTCTGTGGCCCTCGTGGAAATCGTCATCGGCGTGGTTGCCGGCAATGTACTGGGTCTCCTTGCCGCTCCGTGGGTCAACTACCTGGCCGGCGTCGGGGCCATTCTCCTCACCTTCCTGGCCGGGGCGGAGATCGATCCGGCCGTGATCAAGAAGCACTTCTGGTCCAGCACCACCATTGGCGCCGTGGGGTTCTTTGCCCCTTATTTCGGTGTACTGGCATACACGCATTTTCTTTGCGGCTGGCCATGGCCCCAGGCCCAGATTGCCGGGATTGCCCTGTCCACCACATCGGTTGCCGTGGTTTATGCGGTGATGATAGAAACCGGTTTCAACCGGACCGAGATCGGCAAGATCATCCTCGCCGCCTGCTTTATCAACGACATCGGCACGGTCGTGGCCCTGGGGATCATCTTTGCCAATTACAACCTGTGGCTGGTCCTCTTTGCCGCAGTGATGGCCCTATCCCTGTGGTTGCTTCCCAGGTTCGTTCCGTGGTATTTCAAAAAAGTGGGGAACCGGATCAGCGAGCCGGAGATCAAATTTATTCTCCTCGTTCTATTTTTTCTTGGGGGCCTGGGCAATATGGCCAAGAGCGAGGCGGTCCTCCCCGCCTACCTGGTAGGAATGGTTCTGGCGCCGTTCTTCCTCAAGGAGAGGGTCCTGGCCCAGAGGATGCGGGTGATCGCCTTCACCCTGTTGACCCCCTTCTATTTCTTGAAGGCAGGCTCCCTCGTGAAATTCGAAACGGTGATCACCTCATTCGGACTCATTGTGCTGCTGCTCGGTGTGAAAATGCTCACCAAGTTCATCGGCATCTGGCCCCTGACTAGGGGGTTTCGGTTCGAGAAGCGGGAGGGCATGTACACGACGCTCATGATGTCCACCGGCCTCACCTTCGGCACTATTTCGGCCCTCTTTGGACTGACCAACGGCATCATTGATCAGGATCAGTACACGGTTCTGGTGACCGCGGTTATCGGCAGTGCCCTCGTACCGACCCTGATCGCTCAGAAGTTCTTTCAACCAGAGTTCAAATTGATTGAGGAGGAAGGTCATGATGAAAAAGATTCTACATGGGCTTGATGGTTCTGAAGGGTCCTTCAAGGCTCTGGCAGAGGCCGTTGATCTGGCGAAGGCGTTGAGCGCCGAACTCCATATCATCTCCATTGAGGAGGTGCCCAGTTATGCAGAGACCATTGGAGAAGTGGTGGAGGAGAAGCTGGCGGCAAACGGAAAATTCGGAGATGCCATCCTGCGGGCGAAGAAGGTGGCTGCGGAAAAGGGTATTGAGATCCTTTCTCATGTCCTCGTAGGCCATGAGGTGCAAACCATTGTCGAGTTCATCAAGGCCCACGACGTCGATCTGCTGGTCATCGGATTCATGGGCCACTCTGCCCTGTACAACCGCATTATGGGCGGAACCTGTCAGAACCTGGTGCGTCTGGCCCCCTGTTCTGTCCTGGTGGTGAAATAGAAAAGAACACAACGGTCCTCTCTGGCGTCGGGGCGGAGGACTGACCGTCTGAGTATCCTGCAATGTTGGGCGACGTCAGGCGCATGGCCAGGCGTGCGCCATGTCCATGTCTGGCCGGATAATCTCCGTTGCTCCCAATTGCTGGAGGATTTCCCCGTGATCGTCATCCTCTGCCTTGGCGATGATGCGTTTGATCCCCAACCAGCTCACGTGGAAGCCGATGGAGTAAAGGTCGAGGTCCGATTATCCGAAAAATTGGAAAATATACCGGACAGCCAGGAAGGTGATGATCACCCCGAGCATGAGCTTGATGAACTTCTGGGGGACATATTTTTGAAGCCTCGCCCCGCAGTACATGCCGGCAAACCCGCCGGCCCCGAAGAGAAGGCCCAGAAGCCAGTCCGGTCTGGTTGTAAGCCCTTCTGTCGCGGGGATCACGCTGTAGAAAAAGACCCCTGCAATGGACGTAAGAAAGGTGCCCATGAGGGCGGCACCCGCCACTGTGTAGACCGGCAGATTGAAAATGGCCACGCAGAAGGGGGCAATAATGGCGCCGCCGCCGATCCCGTATGTCCCTCCGATAATGCCGACCACAAATGCCAGCAAGAACATGCCGATGGTATGGAACGAAAACCGCTGCCCCCAGAACTCATATTCCACTCTCGAGAGGGAGAATGAAAGGGTCTTGATCACGGCCTCCGCTGGAAGACCGGACGAGACGCGTCGCTTTTGAGATTCCCTGAGTTTTTTGACATGCTGATTGAATTTTTCCTCCAGGAGTTTCATTTCCTTTTTCCCTCTCTGGGAACGAGGCGTCATCTCATAAAGGAGACGGACCCCAATATAGAGTAGCACACACCCTACAAAGAATTTAAAGGTCTTCGGGTCGGGCAGATATAGAACCCGCAGATAATATCCGATAAAGACGCCCGGAAGGGTGCCGACGATCACGACCCAGGTCAGGGGCCAGGCCATGCGGCCCTCTTTGAGGTACCGGTAGACGCCGCTCGGGATGGCCACGATATTGAATACGAAATTGGTGGCGCTCACCGACGGAGAGGTGAACCGGAGGAAGCTCACCTGAAAGGGGAGCAGAAGAAACGCGCCGGAGACCCCGCCCATGGAGGTAAAAAGAGAGACAACAAAGGCCACCAGCGGCGGAAGAAAGACCCATGTGTCCACCCCTGAGACATCAAAATGCACAAAAAAAGCGTCCATGCCCTCCTTACGCCTCCGGGAAAACGAAATTTGATCCTGTCATCGCTGACCTTCATACCCCTTTAAACAACCAAGACCGGGAAATCTTGCGCCGGACGAGATATTTTCTTAGACCTAAATTGAGCGATTTCACAAGGCGTGGCTGGATGGCTGGATGGGGGGATGGTAAAGTTAGGGTGGAATAGGACGCGGAGCGTCCCGGAAATGCGTCCCCACGCGGAGCATGGGAACGAGGGGAAAGGGGAGACTATGAATCTTCCCCTCCGGCGATCCCCTGCTTTTCCAGTCGGTACCGAAACGACCGCAGCGTAATGCCCAGGAGCTCGGCGGCCCGCTGCTTCGATCCATGGGCAACGTCCAGGGCCTGAATCAGATACTCCCTTTCAACATCAGCCATCATCTTCTCCAGAGGGATCCCTTCAGGCCCCAGATCGCCCATCCGTCGCCCCTTTTTCTCAACACCCCTTCTAAGGGTCGAAAGGGTAAGACTCTCGGGGAGGACAATGTTGGAGGTCTCGAGGGCCACGCTTCGTTCCACGATATTCTCCAATTCCCGGACATTGCCGGGAAATGGGTAATGGCTGAGGATATCCATGGCATAGGTGGAAATCTTCTTGATGTCTTTGCCCATCTGAAGGGAAAATCGCTCAAGAAAATGCTGGGCCAGCAAGGGGAGGTCCCCCTCCCTCTCCCTCAGTGGAGGCACGGCGATGGGTATCACGTTCAGCCTGAAATAGAGGTCTTCTCTGAAGTTGTTATGAATGACCTCCTTTTCAAGGTCCTTGTTGGTGGCGGAAATAAACCGGACATCGACCGTCTTCACGTCAATGCCGCCCACCGCGGTAAAGGTCCGTTCCTGGATCACCCTCAAGAGCTTGACCTGAATCATCGGCGACAGCTCGCCCACCTCATCGAGAAAGACGGTGCCCCCATCCGCCACATCAAAGAGGCCTTCCTTATCCGCCACCGCGCCGGTGAAGGCCCCCTTTCGGTGACCAAACAGTTCGCTCTCTATCAGGGGCTCCGGGATGCCGGCGCAATTGATGACGACAATCGGCTTATCCCGTCGATCGCTCAGGTGGTGTATCGACTTGGCAACCAGCTCCTTTCCAGTCCCGCTTTCGCCCGTAATAAGGACATTCGTCCTTGTCCGTGAGACCCGCTGTATAAGATCGTACACCTTTCTCATCTGGGGGCTTTCGCCGATCAGAGAATCAAAATGGAAACGGCTTCTCGGTCCCTTGCCCTCTTCTGCGGGAAGCGCCCTCGACGTTAAGGCATCTTTGACAACCCGCTTGAGATCATTGATCTTGAACGGCTTCGGTATATAATCATAGGCCCCCTCTTTCATGGCCTCCACAGCGGTCTCAGGCGTGGCAAAGGCTGAAATCAGAATAACCATGGTCTCTGGACTCCGGTCCTTGGCCTTTTTCAGGACCCCTATCCCATTGATATTTCTCATTCGGATATCCGTGATAACCAGGTCAAAGGTCTCCTTGTCCAGGATCCCGCAGGCCTGTTCGCCGTCTTCTGCCGCAAGCACCTGGTAGCCTTCCTTGGTCAGCATGATCTCCAAGAACTCCCGCATGCTTGCCTGATCATCGACCACCAGTATTCTATCGCTTCTCCCAGACAACCTTTCCTCCGACCATGGTCAGTTCGGCGATCCCTTTCAACACCTCCCCTATAAAAGGGGAGTTTTTGCTCTTGGAAAGAATCCGGTCCGCCTCAAAGGGATATTCATAATCCAGGTCGATAACCGCCAGGTCGGCGTTTCCCCCTTCGACAAGACGGCCGCCCGGAACCCCGAGGATCGTTGCCCCTGCCCACGAAAGCTTACCGATGGCCTCGGCCAGGCCCAGGACCCGGTCCCGGACCAACTGGAGCGTGAGAGGGAGGGCCGTTTGAAGCCCGATCATTCCAAAGGCGGCCCTGTCAAATTCCACCTCCTTCTCCAGGGAGCTGTGGGGCGCGTGGTCCGTGGCGATGGCGTCGATAACGCCCTCTCTCAGGCCGGCCTTGATCGCCTCCACGTCTTCCGGGCTCCTGAGAGGAGGATTGACCTTGGCAAGGGTATCGTACCCGATGACCCGACGATGGTCCAGGGTGAAATAATGCGGTGCGGTCTCGGCCGTCACTCGAATGCCCTTCTTCTTTGCCCTTCGGATTAGATCCACGGATCCAGCAGTGCTGACGTGGGCAATATGGACAGGCCGCCCGGTCAATCGGGACAGGGCAATCTCCCTGTAAACCATGATGTCTTCACTGGCGTCGGGGATCCCGGCAAGACCGATCCGTGTCGATACAACGCCCTCGTGCATCACCCCATTCCCTGACAGACCCCTGTCCTCACAGTGGGAGATGACGCGCAGCCCATAAAAGGAGGCGTATTCAAGGGCCCTTCGCATTAACTCGCTGTTGACCACAGGGAATCCATCGTCGGAAACCCCCACCGCCCCCGCGGCCTTCAGTTCGCCGAAATCCGTAAGCGTCTCCCCGGCCTGCCCCTTGGATATGGCGGCGATCGGGTAGACCCTGACCCATCCCGCCCTTCCCGCCTGCTCCAGGATAAACTCGGTAACGGCCCGGCAGTCGTTGGGCGGCGCCGTGTTGGGCATGCAGGCAATGGCGGTGTAGCCGCCTGCGGCTGCGGCCCTTGCCCCGGAGGCGATGGTTTCTTTATACTCGTGACCCGGCTCTCTCAGATGGACATGCATATCGATCAGACCTGGAACGACCATCCTGCCGGATGCCTCAATCCGGCTGATTCCAGGTCCCTCTTCCTGGAAAACGCCTGGCGGAAGCATCCTGGAGATCTTTCCGTTTTCAACAATCACATCCACCTGTTCCACGGTCCCTTTGACGGGATCCACGAGATTACCGCCCCTGATCCACGTTATCACCCTTCGCCCCTCCGATCAAAAGATATAATACGGCCATTCGCACGGCCACCCCGTTCGCTACCTGGTCAAGGATGACGGAGTAAGGACCATCGGCCACCTCCGGCGTTATTTCCACGCCCCTGTTGAGGGGGCCTGGATGCATCACAATGGCCCCCTCATTAGCGCCCTGCAACATCTCCGTGGTCAGCCCGAAAAAAGAGGCATATTCCCTCATGCTCGGGAACAGGACCTTGCTCTGCCTTTCCAACTGGATGCGCAGCAACATCACCACGTCTTTCCCCTGAACCGCCTGGGCCGGATCAGGGGTCACCCGAACCCCCAGAGACTCGATCCCCACCGGCATCATGGTCGGAGGTCCGGACACCGTCACCTCGGCCCCCATTTTGGTCAATCCGATGATGTTGGATCGCGCCACCCGGCTGTGGGAGATATCCCCGATAATGACCACCTTTACCCCATGGATCCGGCCGAGCTTTTCCCGGATCGTATAGAGGTCGAGCAGGGCCTGTGTCGGGTGCTCGTTGATGCCGTCTCCGGCATTGATGATCCCGGCCTCCACCTCCTTTGCCAACATATGGGGCGCCCCGCTCGAGGGATGTCTCAAAACAATCAGATCGGGTCTCATGGCCTGAAGGTTTCGTGCCGTATCCAGAAGTGTCTCGCCTTTCACCATGCTGCTCGTGGTGGCGGACAGACTCAACGTATCCGCGCTGAGCTGCTTTGCCGCCACGTCAAATGAGATGCGGGTTCGAGTGCTCGGCTCATAAAAAAAATTGACAACGCTCTTGCCCCTTAGCGTCGGGACCTTCTTGATATCCCTCGCGGAAATCGCCTTCAACGATTCAGCCGTGTCCAGAATCAGGTTAATCTCTGGAACAGACAACGGTCCCATGCCCAACAAATCTTTATGTTCGAATTTCGTCACCGCAGACTCCTCAAAAAAAACCCCCTTGCCTTCAATCAGGCAAGAGGGTCTTTCATATTGCGCCACCATTCAATCATCATTTAATCAATGGATATTGCTTGAGGTTTTGCCGGGAGATGGATTTTGGCTGAGTCGTCAACCCCAGAACCACATGCAGATATTACACCACCGGGCGCTCAGATGCAAGCCCAAAAACAGACGACAGCGCCCTCCTGATGGTCCTTCGGGCTCAATCACCTCCCTTTCCCTTTCCGCAATGCCGTGTTTTCATCCGCGGAAAGAAGTTGAACAATGGAAACAGGCGCGCCATCCCCTTTTCGCACCCCCTTCTTTACAATCCTGAGGTAGCCCCCCTGTCGGTCAAGAAATCGATCCTTGGCCTGATCAAACAGCTTATGAACGACCGATTTATCTTCCATATAGGCAAGGGCCTGGCGCCGGGCATGGAGATCCCCCCGCTTGGCAAGGGTGATCATTTTTTCGGCCACAGGACGAATCACCTTGGCCTTCGCATCGGTTGTCTCAACCTGTTCATGCGCGAACAGGGAGGTCACCATATTCCTGAGCATCGCCCGGCGATGACTTGTATTGCGTCCTAACTGTTTCCCTGCCTTCCTGTGCCTCATTTATCTTTTCCCTTTCCCTTCTTCTCGCCTTCCTTTTCTGGAGGGGTCTTCTCTTTTTTCTTCTTTTTCTTTTTTACCTTTTCCCCTTTGTCTCCATCGCCCGCTTCGTCTGCAGATCCTTCTTCTTCCATATCCTCATCTCCTTCCGTATCGGCTCCGGCGTGCTTATCTTCTTTCTCGTCCTCCGGAATCGGAGCAGAAGGGAAATGCGGTATCTTCATGCCTAAAGAAAGTCCCATGTCTTCAAGAATCGCCTTGATCTCATTGAGAGACTTCCTTCCAAAGTTCTTGGTCTTGAGCATCTCGGCATCTGTCTTTTGAACCAGTTCCCCGATCAAAGAAATCTTGGCGTTCTGGAGACAGTTGGCTGAGCGTACGGATAATTCGAGGTCCGAAACAGGCCGAAAGAGATTTTCATTCAATTTTTCTCTTTCCACATCCTCTTCCTCTTCCACCGGCTCTGATTCCTCCTCAAAATTGATGAATGGGTTCATCTGCTCTTTGAGGATCTTGGCGGCATAGGCGACAGCATCCTCAGGGAGCACACTTCCGTCTGTCCAGACCTCCAGTGTCAGCTTATCATAATCGGTCATCTGGCCCACCCTGGCGTTTGTCACCACGTAGTTGACCTTTTGGATGGAGGAAAATACGGCATCGATCGGTATGACGCCGATGGGCATATCCGGCGTCTTGTTTTTTTCCGCCGGCACGTAACCCTTTCCCGTCCTGACCACCATCTCCATGCTCACCTTCCCTTCCTTGTTCAAGGTGGCAATGGATTGATCAGGGTTGAGGATTTCCACAAGACCGCCTGTTTCAATATCGCCAGCCGTAACCGCGCCCTCTCCCTCCCGGTTCAGACGGATGACGGCCTCCTCCGCATCGACCATCTTGAGCCGAATCGCCTTCAGGTTCAGAATGATATCCGTTACATCCTCTAAAACCCCCGGAATGGTTGAGAACTCATGAAGCACCTCATCAAACTTGACAGACACAATGGCCGCCCCCTGAAGGGACGACAGCAGAACGCGCCTCAACGAATTCCCGACAGTGATGCCGAACCCCCTTTCGAGCGGCTCGCACACAAATCTCCCATAGGAATGGGTGTAGCTTTCCGCATCGATTTCGATTCGTTTCGGTTTAATCAACTCGCGCCAGTTTTTACTTATTAGATCTACCAAGAAAGCCTCCCCATACTGTTATTGACGATTTTTAATGGAAATTTTCAAAAGAGCATCATCAACAATCGGATTCCCATACCTTATTTTGAATACAATTCTACAATGAGCTGTTCCTGAATGGGCATCGTGAGATCTTCTCGATTGGGAAGGGCTTTCAGTGTTCCCTTGAACTTCTCCTTATCAACTTCAATCCAGTCCGGAATGCCTCTCCTGACCACAGTCTCTATCGCCTCAACGACCTGGGGCGCCTTTTTACTCTTCTCTTTCACCGCGATTTCGTCTCCCGGTCTCACCAGGTAAGAGGGTATATTGACCTTCTTGTCATTCACTGTAAAGTGATTGTGCCTGACCAATTGTCTTGCCTGGTTACGGGAGGCGGCAAAACCCATCCGGTAAACAATATTGTCCAACCGAGACTCAAGCAGCGTTAACAGGTTGGTGCCGGTGACCCCCTTCTGCCTGTCAGCGCGGTAATAATAGCCTCTGAACTGCTTTTCCAGCAAGCCGTAAATCCTCTTGACTTTCTGCTTCTCCCTGAGCTGCACCCTGTAATCAGAGACCTTTCCTCCGCGTCTCTGGCCATGCTGGCCCGGCGCATATGCATGCCTCTCGAAGCCGCACTTGTCTCCATAACACCGGTCGCCCTTCAAATAGAGCTTCAGATTCTCTCGTCGGCACAATTTACATGAAGAATCCCTATATCTGGCCAAAACAACCCCTCCTGCCCTGGTATGTCGTCATCCATTGTTCTAAGTTCTTGTCCGGTCCACAACCCAGCATCGTCGTCATACCCGACGCCTTTTCGGGGGACGGCAGCCGTTATGCGGAATAGGGGTTACATCCCTGATGACGGTCACGGTAAAGCCTTCTACTTGAAGCGACCTCAAGGCCGCCTCCCTGCCCACGCCAGGTCCCTTGACCCGGACCTCTGCCACCCTCATCCCCTGGTCCATTGCCTGTCTGAGTGCATCCCGACCGGCGATCTGGGCCGCAAAAGGCGTGCTTTTTCTGGAGCCCTTGATCCCGCCCCTTCCCGCACTGGATTGAGCGATGACATTTCCCGCAAGGTCCGTGATCGTCACAATGGTATTGTTAAAGGTGGATTGAATATGGACAATCCCGGAGGGGACGTTCTTCTTTTCCTTTTTGGATTTGGTTCTCTTTCTTGCCGCTTTTGCCATGCTGTTTCCTCAAACCTCTATTTTTTTCTCTTTCCCATGATGGCCCTGCGAGGTCCCTTTCTGGTCCTTGCGTTCGTACTGGTCCGTTGCCCCCTGACAGGCAGACCCCTCCTGTGTCTCAATCCACGATACGCGCCAAGATCCATCAGCCGCTTGATATTCATGGATATGTCCCGTCTCAGATCACCTTCAACCTTGCATTTCTCATCAATGACCTTTCTGATGCTGGTGATCTGGTCGGGAGTGAGATCATCGGACTTAACGCCCCAGTCTACGCCCGCCTCTGAGAGTATCTTCTGCGACGTTGATCTCCCGATCCCATAGATATAGGTCAGCGCAATCTCAATTCGTTTTCCCCTTGGTAAGTCGACACCTGCGATCCTTGCCACTTTCAGCTCCTCTTTCCTTAATAGTCTAAAGCCTGCTCATCATCAAACGCCCGGCGTCTGCCGTCTTGACAGCATCCATCATCCCTGTCGCTGCTTATGACGGGGATTGTCGCAAATCACACGGGTTATTCCCTTGCGTCGAATGATCTTGCACCGTTTACAGATCTTCTTGATTGACGGCCTCACTTTCATGACATGAACATCCTCATATTTCCACCTTTTTGCTCTTCCTCAAAAAGGCCTGTCAGGGTTATCGACACCCGGGGAGTCTCAATCACTGCCTGGTACCCCGATAGACAATCCGTCCTCTGGTCAAATCGTACGGGGACAATTCCACCACCACCATGTCCCCGGGCAAAATCTTAATGAAATTCTTCCGGATTCGACCGGAGATATGGGACAGAACCCGGTGGCCATTCTTGAGTTCGACCCTGAACATGGCATTGGGCAGCGTCTCAATCACAATCCCCTCCACCTCAATCGCTTCTTCTTTGGGCATGCCACCTTCCCCGATCATCCGCCCACTTCAGACACATCTGCCGAGAACCTATCTCGTCTTTCCAAATCCCTTTTTCATAAAACTTTCGTAATGCCGGGTCAATAGGTGGGACTCGATCTGGTTTGTGGTGTCCATGGCCACACCGACCACAATCAGGAGGGCGGTCCCACCAAAATAAAACGGCACATTTAAATGATAAATCAAGATGTTGGGAAGGACACAGACCGCTGACACATACACGGCGCCCGAAAAGGTAAGCCTTGTCAACACCCTGTCAATATACTCGGCCGTATTCTTGCCCGGCCTGATACCGGGGATGAAGCCTCCCGCCCGTTTCATATTGTCGGCAACGTCGACCGGGTTGAAATGAACCGCCGTATAAAAATAGCAGAAGAAGAAGATAAAGGTCACATAAATCAGCGTGTAGATGATATGTCCGGGGGCCAGGGCACTGACCACATATTGGAGCCACGGAAACTCATCCACGCTCAAGAAATTGGCGATGGTCGCCGGAAACATGATGATGGAGGAGGCAAAAATAGGCGGAATCACCCCCGCTGTATTGACCTTTAGCGGAAGATGGGTGCTCTGACCCCCATACATCTTACGCCCAATCACCCGCTTGGCATACTGAACCGGGATCCGTCTCTGGCCCCTCTCAACAAAAACAATGGCGCCAATCACCACAACCATGAGCGCAACGATCAGGATCACAAAAAAGGGCGTCAGTTCGCCGGTGCCCATGAGTCTGAAGGTATTGGCAACGCCCACCGGAAACCCGGCAACAATCCCCGCAAATATGATCAGCGATATCCCGTTTCCAATTCCCCTCTCCGTGATCTGCTCTCCCAGCCACATGAGAAAAGAGGTGCCGGCCGTCAGGGTGATAACCGTCAGAAGTCTGAATCCCCAGCCGCCGGCAGGTACGATCATGGCCCCGCCCGGGCTGGTCATGTTCTCGAGACCGACAGCGATACCGAACCCCTGGATGATGCTTAATATAACAGTGCCATAACGGGTATATTGCGTGATTTTCTTGCGGCCCTGTTCGCCCTCCTTTTTCAGTTTCTCAAGGTATGGGACCACAACCGTCATCAGCTCTAAGATAATGGACGCACTGATATAGGGCATGATGCCCAGGGCCATCACGGACATCTGGCTCAAGGCGCCGCCGGAGAACATGTCAAACAGGCCGAAAAGGGTCCCCTGTCTGGCGCTGAAAAATGCCGCCAGGGCTGCCCCATCAATCCCAGGGGTCGGGATATGACACCCTACGCGATAGACCACAAGCATAAGCAGCGTAAAAAGGATCTTTTTCTTCAGCTCCGGTATCTTGGCAATATTCTGAAATCCGCCGATCATACGTCTATCCCGTCTCACCCAACGTCGTTAGAAATGATTGGTTCTCGCTAAACAGTATTGCATCCACCTTGACCGCATAGAAATGATACAGGTTCAATAAAGAACGTTTCTGTGCTTCCTGGGTGTCCATCTTCTTGTTCATAAGCCGCTATTCAATCAACAATCGACAATCCTATATTAGCTCCACCCTGCCGCCAGCCGCCTCGACCTTTTCCATGGCTGCCTTGCTCGCCTTGTGTATCCTGACAACAACAGGGTGGGCAAGTTCCCCGTTGCCTAACAACTTAATCCCATCTCTCATTTTCTTGACGAGCCCCGCCTCCCTGAAGGCCGCGGGATCAACGAGCGCGTCGGGCCCAAAGCGGTTGAGATCATCAACATTGATGACGGCGTATTCCTTTTTGAATATGTTGGTAAAGCCGCGTTTGGGAAGACGTCTCTGAAGCGGCATCTGGCCACCCTCGAAGCCTGGTTTGACACCGCCCCCCGAACGAGAATTCTGCCCCTTCTGGCCCCTGCAGGCGGTCTTTCCGTGGCCAGATCCTGGTCCCCTTCCAACCCTCTTTCGCTTCTTTTTGGAACCCTCAGCGGGTGAAAGCTCATTGATCTTCATTCTTTTCCCCGTATCTCAACCCAGCTTGACTAGGAACGTGACCTTCTCAACCATGCCCCTGATAGCTGGCGTATTTTTTAATTCCACGGACTTATTCAGCTTAGTCAAACCCAATCCCCTTAAGATTTGACCAATCTTTTTGCTTCTGCCGATTCGACTTTTGACAAGCGTTACCTTGATTGTTTCCATCATTTCCAATTCTCACCTCTGGCCCCGGCCGAGCCGAATGCATCCCCAGATACAGGACGCCTCTTTGCCGTCAATTACCCGGATAGATAGGCTAACCGGCAGCCTCTTCAACCATTTTTCCCCTGCGGTTCATAATTGTTTCGGGGTTCCGCAACAGACGCAGGCCTCTAATGGTTGCCTTGACAACATTGTGAGGATTATGGGAACCCAGGCATTTGGTAAGGATATTCTGAACGCCAACCGCCTCCAAAACCGCACGAACCGCGCCTCCGGCAATCAGCCCGGTACCCTTCCCGGCAGGCTTCAACAATACACGCCCTGCCCCACAGTTGCCGATGACCTCATACGGAATGGATCTCTCACTCAGGCATACGTTTCTCATGTCCCTTTTGGCCTTTTCAATCCCCTTCCGGATGGCTTCAGGAACCTGATTGGCCTTGCCGAGTCCGCTCCCGACCATCCCCTTGCCGTCTCCGACGACAACAATGGCACTGAAACTGAATCGTCTGCCGCCCTTTACCACCTTTGCCACCCGGTTGATGTGGACAACCTTCTCAATCAACTGCGCTTCATCTTCTCCTGGAAACAATGGTCATCTCCCTGTCAATCGTTTCTTACCAGTTTATCTGGAGAGATCATCTCTCGCCATTCAGTGTTGGGGCCAAGACCTGTAGGTGCGCTGAAAAGGAAACCGGATACCGCTTCTGTTAGATCAAAGCTCCAGTCCACTCTTGCGCACCGCCTCGGCAACTGCCTTCACACGACCATGATACAAAAACCCGTTCCGGTCAAAAACAACCCGTTTGATCCCCTTGGCCAAGGCCAATTCACCGATCGCTGAACCGACCATTGCCGCGCCCTTCTTGTTGGTCCCATCCTTACCGATCTTGGATCGAAGGTCTTTCGACACGGAAGACGCCTCTGCCAAAGTCCTCCCCGCGGAATCGTCTACGATCTGGGCATAAATGTGTTTTGAACTCCTATACACACACAACCGGGCCATCTCTGAACTGCCCTTGATCTTCTTCCGCACCCTTCGTTTTCTTTTCAATCTTCTCTCGGATCTGCTAACGGCACCCATCCCCGAAACCTCTTCATCCTTTTCTGCTGATGTCTATTTTGCCCCCGCCTTGCCTGCTTTTCTCCGAATGACCTCGTCAGCATACTTGATCCCTTTGCCCTTATAGGGCTCCGGGGACCGGAGTCCGCGGATCTTGGCGGCGGTCACTCCCAAAAGTTCCTTGTCAATTCCGCTCAAGACAATCTTGCTCTTTTCTACGGCGGCATCGATTCCCTCCGGGAGATCGAAGTGGATCGGGTGAGAATAGCCAAGACTGAAAACAGCCGTCCTCCCCTTTAGTTCCGCCCTGTACCCTACCCCGACAATCTCGAGTCCCTTTTGAAATCCCTTGGTAACGCCCTCGACCATATTGCTGACAAGCGCCCCGAAAAGACCATGAAGAGACCTGGCCTCCCTTGATTCATCGTTAGTCGTCACCCGAAGGGCGTTTCCATCCAGCTCAATGGATATCTTGGGATGGACAGACCGCTCCAGCACACCCTTCGGTCCTTTCACCCTGACGCGATCTCCATCGACGGTTACATCGACATTTGCCGGTATTGAAATAGGACGTTTGCCTATGCGTGACATGTAGAACCTCCCCCTCTTTCTCCCGCCTCAGACGGCATTGAATCGCTTACCAAACAGAGCAGAGGATCTCTCCGCCGACCCCCGCCTTTCTCGCCTCATTGTCTGTCATCAGGCCCTTCGGCGTAGAAACGATGGTGATGCCATACCCGTTCAGGACCCTGGGGAGACGGTCACGGCCCACATAGACCCGGCAACTCGGCTTGCTCACCCGTTTGAGACCTTCGATGACCGGGGAGCCTTCTTTGTCATATTTCAGGAAAATTCTGATATACCGGTGTTGGCCATCGGAAATAATCCTGAAGTTCTTTATGTAGCCCTCAGACTTCAAGACCTTGGCCACATTGATCTTCAACTTGGAACTCGGAATATTGACCACTTCATGGGAAGCCCTCAGGGCATTCCTTATCCTTGTCAACATATCGGCAACTGGATCCGTCATAGTCATTTTATCTGCACTGCCCCCCCACGGTTATGTATTCGGAACATCTGTCGGGAATCCGAACCGGAAGCGCCGTCCTTACCAGCTCGATTTCACCACCCCAGGGATTTCGCCCTTGGAAGCCATATTCCTAAAACAGATTCGACAGATCCCGAATTTTCTCAAATAGGCCCTGCTCCGCCCGCAGATCGGACACCTGTTATACTGACGGGCGCTGAACTTCTGCTTCCTCTGGGCCTTAACAACGAGCGACTTCTTTGCCAAGACAACCTCCCTCTTTACCTGTTGCCCCCCTAATTCCGGAAAGGCATCCCTAACTGTTTTAATAGGAAAAGACCTTCCGCATCGGTTCTGGCCGTTGTGACGATAGAGACATTCAGACCTTTCATCTTATCTATCTTATCATAGTCGATTTCCGAAAAGACGATGAACTCCCTGATCCCTATGCTGCAATTGCCTCGACCGTCAAATGCCTTGTCCGAAAGGCCTCTGAAGTCCCTCACCCGCGGCAACCCGGCATTAAATAGTTTGTCCAGGAAATCGAACATCTTTTGACGCCGCAATGTCACCATGCACCCAATCGGCATACCCTGCCGGAGCTTGAAACCGGCAATCGACTTTCTGGCCTTGGTGACGACCGCCCTCTGCCCAGCAATCATCGTGAGTTCCTCGACCGCGGAGTCAAGGATCTTAATGTTCTGTATGGCCTCTCCAAGGCCCATATTTAAAACGACCTTCTTGATGCGCGGAACCGCCATGATACTCCCATAGCCGAATTCTTTCATCATAGAAGGCACGACCTCAGAATGGTATTTTTCTTTCAATCGAGACAACGATGGCCCCTCCCTGTCAGATGACACGCCGCCAACAGGCTAACATGACATTTCCTAAATCCACAATCCAGCATCGCCGAGCGAATACCCACTTACCTATCCATAGGCTCGCCGCATTTCCGGCATATTCGGACCTTTGATCCGTCTTCGAGCACCCGCTTTCCAACCCGCGTCGGTTCGGTGCACTTGTCACAGACAATCATCACATTGGAGATGTTTAAAGGCCCCTCCTTTTCAACGATCCCCCCCTGGCCGGTCTTGGCGCTCGGCTTGGAATGCCGTTTAATCATATTAAGCTTCTCAACAACGACACGTCCCTTCTCGCTGTCAACCTTCAACACCGTACCAATCTTGCCCACTTCTTTTCCAGCAAGAACGATCACCTTGTCGCTTTTCTTAATTTTAAGATGTTTTTTCCGCACGTTTATCGCTCCACAGCACAGATAATGTCTGTCAGCCAAATTCGAATGATGGGCGCTCGATCAGAGCACCTCCGGGGCCAAGGAAATGATCTTCATGAATTTTTTGGCCCGCAATTCCCTTGCAACAGGTCCGAAAATACGGGTCCCAATAGGCTCGCCCTGTGCATTGATCAAGACAGCAGAGTTATCATCAAATCGAATATGAGTCCCGTCCATTCTGCGGATCTCCTTGGTCGTTCTGACGATCACGGCCCGGGCAACATCTCCCTTTTTGACCTTGGAGTTGGGCATGGCCTCCTTGACGGCCACAATAATGATATCTCCAACCGTTGCATATCTTCTCTTGGACCCACCCAACACCTTAATACAGGAGACCGATTTGGCGCCAGAATTATCAGCCACCCGTAATCTCGTTTCAGTCTGTATCATTTTCTCAACTCCAACGGACCGTTATCCTGCTTGGCCTTTTTCTACAACGTCGATGACCTGCCACCTCTTCCGCTTACTGAGAGGCCGACATTCAACAATCCGCACCTTGTCGCCTACGCCGCAGACATTCCCGGCATCATGGGCCAGATATTTTGCACGCCGTCTCACAAATTTCTTATAGGCGACATGTCTGACCAGTCGCTCGACCAGGATCACAGCCGTCTTGTCCATTCGGTTGCCGATAACCGTCCCCACCAGTCTTTTTCGCTGTCCACGCTCTCCCATCACACCCTCGTGTTGTCTGATTGCCCCTGAATCGACCATCCCCTGAGTACGGTTTTTACCCGCGCCAGATCCTTCTTTGTCTTGGAAATCATCGCAGTATTCGCCAACTGGCCCGTGGCCTTCTGGAACCTCAAGTTAAACAGCTCCTGCTTGGCCTCTCGCTCTCTTTCCCGCAGCTCCTCTACGCTGAGTTCTTTGAGTTCCTTTGCCTTCATGAGATTACGTTCTCCCGGGTGATAAATTTCGTAGCGAAGGGAAGCTTGTGCCCTGCCAAACGGAACGCCTCTCCTGCCACACTCTCCGGAACACCTTCCAATTCATACAGAATCCTTCCGGGCTTCACTACAGCCACCCACTTATCGGGGGCCGCCTTCCCCTTGCCCATCCGCGTCTCCGCAGGCTTCTTGCCGATCGGCTTGTCTGGAAATATGCGTATCCAGACCTTTCCGCCACGCTTCACGTGCCGGGTGACCGCAACGCGTCCCGATTCAATCTGCTGGGCAGTCATCTGCCCGCATTCCAGAGCCTTCAGACCGTATTCACCAAATTCAAGGGTACTGCCCCGGTAGGCCTTCCCCTTCATCCTGCCCCGTTGCCTTTTCCGATACTTGACCTTCTTTGGACTCAGCATGACATCTTCCTAAACTTTACGATTCTTATCCGGTAATATCTCGCCCTTAAATATGGTGACCTTTACGCCGATCACGCCATACGTCGTAAAGGCCTCTGCAAATCCATAGTCAATGTCCGCACGGATCGTATGCAGCGGCACCCGTCCTTCTCGATACCATTCCCTTCGCGCCATTTCAGCGCCGCCCAGTCTTCCGCTGCAAGCAATCTTTATGCCCTGTGCCCCGAATCTCAACGCGGAAGTAACGCTCTTTTTCATGGCCCGGCGAAACGCAATTCGACGCACCAACTGCATGGCAACATTTTCAGCAACAAGCTGGGCATCGACTTCAGCTTTTCTCACCTCCTGAATGTCAAGGATGACATCCCGCTTGATCTCTTTTTCCAAATCGGACTTAAGCTTTTCGATCTCAACGCCCTTTTTGCCGATAACAATGCCAGGTCTTGCCACGTGCATGCGCACCCGGACCTTATTCGCCGCCCTCTCGATCTCTATTTTTGAGACACCGGCCTGGAGGACCCTTTTCTTCAAGAATTTCCGGATATGGAAATCCTCCAAAACAAAATCGCTATATTGATCACTGGCGAACCATTTCGAATCCCAACTCCTGTTGATCCCCAATCTAAAGCTGATCGGATGAACTTTTTGTCCCAATATACACCTCCAGCGTGACCAAAATGTCTCTACGACTCATCAACGACCCTATTTTTCGCCTAACACAACCGTCAGATGGCTGGTCCTCTTCCGTATTCGGGTTGCTCGTCCCAAGGCCCTCGGCCGCCATCTCTTCAACGTTGGACCTTCATCAGCATATATTTTTGAGATGTAAAGAGCGTCCACATCCATTTTGGCGTTTTCCTGGGCATTCGCCACTGCGGAATGGATCAGTTTCTTCACAATCCCAGCACCCCGTTGAGACGCGAAAGAAAGCATATTCAGCGCCTCTTCCACCTTCTTCCCTCTGACCTGCCCCATGACGAGACGCGCCTTCCGAGGTGAAATCCTGACAAATCTTGCCGCCGCTTTTATTTCCATGTTAACTCTTCACAAAGGTTGTAGAGATTCTCATCAAATTCCTGGATCCCTGAATTCGCAATCTAAAAATTCCGATTATTTCTGCTTCCCTTTTAACTTCGATTTCTTATCCCCTGCGTGTCCATAGAAGGTCCTTGTAGGAGCAAATTCACCCAATTTGTGACCGACCATGTCTTCCGAGACAAAGACCGGCAGAAATTTTTTGCCGTTGTGAACGGCAAATGTGAGCCCCACAAAATCGGGTAGGATCGTGGATCTGCGGGACCATGTCTTTATGATCTGTCTACTGCCCGTCTCACCTGCCACTTCCACCTTCTTCAGTAAGTGGGTATCCACAAATGGCCCCTTTTTTATAGATCTCGGCAAAATCTCTTCTCCTGTTGCTGCATACTTAAAGATGACGGATTATCCACCGCTTACGTCGTTATTCCTACTTGGTTCGGCGCTTGACAATGAGCCTGTCGCTCTCCTTCCTGACCCGGGTCCTGTATCCCTTGGTCGGAACGCCCCACGGCGTCACAGGATGCCTTCCGCCCGAGGATTTCCCTTCGCCGCCGCCATGGGGGTGATCCACCGGATTCATGGCAACGCCCCTCACGCGAGGTCTTTTTCCCAGCCATCGATTCCTGCCGGCCTTTCCGATGGATATGTTCTCGTGGTCCAGATTCCCGACCTGTCCAATCGTCGCCCTGCAATCCTGTAAGACCATCCGAACCTCTCCGGAGGGGAGCTTGACCTGTGCATATTTCCCCTCCTTGGCCATTAACTGACAGTAACTTCCTGCGCTTCGCGCTAACTGTCCACCATGGCCTATGCTCAACTCAATATTATGGATATAGGTTCCCAGGGGGATATCCCGGAGGCGAAGGGCATTTCCATTCCTGATCTCCGCCCCGTGACCGGACATCACACGGTCCCCCGTCTGAACTTTATTGGGGGCCAGAATATACCGCTTTTCTCCATCCACATAGTGGAGGAGAGCAATATTGGCAGAACGGTTCGGGTCATACTCAATGGATGCCACCACGGCCGGAACCCCATCTTTGTCCCGTTTGAAATCGATCAGGCGGTATGCCCGTTTGTGCCCCCCTCCCCTGTGCCGAACGGTAATGCGGCCATTTGAATTCCTCCCGCCCTTCTTCCGCAAAGCCCTGAGGAGGCTTCTTTCGGGACTTTCCTTCGTTATCTCCTCGAACTCGGAAGACGTCTGGAACCTTCTCCCCGGCGAGGTCGGTTTATGAAGTTTGATGCCCATTCTCTGCTCCGCTTCGTTACACCAGAATAGCTACTCGGTTTTCCAATCAACGGCAACCCTTAGAAACATACCTGAGGCGCCTGCACCTGCATTCTTTCCTCTTATTTTCGGTATTCCCATCGACGATCGTCAATTATCCATCGCCAATTTAACCCCTTACATCCCTTCAAAGAACTCTATGCTTTGGCCGGGCACCAGTCTCACGACGGCCTTTTTCCAATGAGACCGTCTTCCCATGGTCTTACCCATCCGTCGCCGCTTTCCCTGCACATTCATGGTCCTGACATCTAAGACCTTCGTCTTGAGAAGGGTCTCAACGGCCTGCTTGATTTCTATTTTGTTGGCGCCCCTGTGCACATTGAAGGTGACCTGATTCGTCTCGTTTTTCTGTATATTGGCCTTTTCGGTAATGTGCGGCTCCTTGATGACTTGATAGATGTCCACTATGAAACCAACGCCTCCTCTATCTTTTGAACTGCGGGCTGTTCGATAAAAAGGTGATCATATCTCAAAAGGTCGTACACATTTAATCCCTCATACCGCATCACCTTGATGAGTGGGACGTTTTTAGAGGATTTCTCCAGATTCCCTGATTTTCCACCCGTTACGATCAGGGCTTTCTTGACATCAAACCGCCTCAGGACCTCCACGAATTTCTTTGTTTTGATTTCAGGAAAGCTAAGATCGTCCACAACAATCAAATGATTATCCTGAACCTTATCGGTCAGGGCCATACACAACGCCGATTTTCTCACCTTCTTGGATATCTTCTGGGAATAGTCCCGAGGGGATGGTCCAAAGGCCACGCCGCCCCCCTTTCGAGTAGGAGATGACCCACTCCCCACCCTGGCCCGACCAGTCCCCTTTTGTCGCCAGAGCTTGTTTCCGGAGCACTTGACATCTGACCGGCCCTTTGTGGCGGCAGTTCCGGCCCTGCGCCCGGAAAGCTGCCCCACCACCACCTGATGGAGGACATGCTTCTTGATGGGGACAGCAAAGACCTCGTCCTTCAGCTCAATTTCAGACACCTTCTTGTTTTGATAATTAACTACATCCGCCACAGGCATATATCCACCTCATATGAAACTTCAGGTTCAGAGGTTCAAGAGTTCAAGGTTTT
Organism: Thermodesulfobacteriota bacterium; assembly: GCA_030837545.1. GTDB lineage: Bacteria > Desulfobacterota > DSM-4660 > Desulfatiglandales > Desulfatiglandaceae > AUK324. The sequence continues at coordinate 22,693 of JAUPKI010000312.1, forward strand.
GGGTCTCTGCCGAATACCATACTCATTGGATTCCATAGATCAGGCTGACTGCTCCAGGGCGACGCAGCCCCCGGCATCACACACCCGCATTGGCCTTGCAAATTTCAAGAAAGCTGTTGGTTGCTCCGGGCACCGCACCTTTGACCAAGACCAGATCCATCTCCGGTCTGACATCGACGACCTTTAGATTCTTGATGGTGACATTCTGGTTTCCCATCCGGCCGGGCATTTTCCTCCCCTTTTGAACTCTTCCCGGCGTTGCGCAGGCCCCTATCGACCCTGGGATCCTGTGCGACCGAGAGCCATGGGTCGCTTTCCCTCCAGAAAACCCCCATCGCTTCACAACCCCGCTGAATCCCCTTCCTTTGCTGAGTCCTCTTACATGGACGGACTCGCCGATGGTGAAGACATCGGACCGAATTTCATCCCCCAACTGAAAGGCCCCCGGATCCTCCACCCTCACCTCTCTCAATTGGCTGAAACACCGGTCTCCCACGGCCTTAAAATGGCCTTTCAGAGGTCGGTTGACTCGGCCTTCCTTTTTAGGACCGTAACCGATTTGCAGGGCGTTATAGCCTTCCTTTTCACGGGTCTTTTTCTGTACCACCACGCAAGGTCCAATCTTAAGCACCGTTACTGGGACGCTTTTTCCCTCCTCAAGGAAGAAACTCGTCATGCCGATTTTTTTGCCAAAAAGCTTGTTGATCATGGGGATTTAGCTCCAAATGAACCCTGCACTCTTTTCAATTCCCGCTCACATGGGAACCCTATAGTTTGATCTCCACATCCACCCCTGCCGCCAGATCAAGCTTCATCAGCGAGTCCACGGTCTGCTGGGTAGGTTCCAATATGTCCAACAATCGCTTATGCGTCCTTATCTCGAACTGCTCTCTGGACTTCTTGTCCACATGGGGGGATCTGAGAACACAGTATTTATTGATGATCGTAGGGAGTGGAATAGGCCCGGCCACCCTGGCGCCTGTCTCCTTGGCCGTTTCAACAATCTCCATGGCCGACTGGTCCAGGAGCTTATGATCATAGGCCTTCAATCGAATCCGGATCTTCTGGTTGGTTATCATACCGTTCTCCCTTATTCGATGATCTCGCTGATAACGCCCGCGCCAACGGTCCTTCCACCCTCGCGGATCGCAAACCGCAACTCCTTCTCCATCGCTATCGGCGTGATCAGAGAAACCTCCATCGAC
>JAUPKI010000313.1 GCA_030837545.1 Thermodesulfobacteriota bacterium
CCATCAACACGGACCCTGGATGCAACATGTTCAAGGTGGCGGATTACGGCCTTGTGGAAGATTATGAAGAAATTATACCTGCGCTTGTAGAAAAACTGGAGGAGTTGTCATGACAGAGATACGCATCATCGTATGTGCGACACAGATCCCAGATCCGGAAGCGCCCCTTTCCGATGTGAGCGTGGATGCCCAAAAGCTGGAGGTGCTCGTCGATGCCCCCCAGGTCATCAGCCCCTTTGATGAAAATGCCCTTGAGGCTGCGGTTCGAATCAAGGAAGCGGTCGGGGCGAAAATCACGGTCCTGAGCCTCGGCAAAAAGGTCTCGGACACGGTACTGAGAAAGACCCTTGCGGCCGGCGCCGATGAATTGATCCTTTTGGAAGACGAGGCCTTTGATAAGCTGGACAGCCATTCCACGGCCGCTGCCCTGGCCGGGGCCATTCAGACCGTGGGCGGATATGATCTGATTCTCACCGGCAGGCAGGCCGGGGACTGGGATTCCGGTCAGGTGGGCCTGATACTGGGCGAAATGCTTGGCCTCCCCTGCATCAATCTGGCGCGGGAAATCAGCATCGAAGACGGGAGCGTGGTGGTGAAAAAGGGCATACCCGAAGGCTATGAAAGGGTCAAAGCAACGATGCCCGCGCTGGTGACGGTCAGCAATGAGGTGGGCGAGCTGAGGTACATTTCCAGGACCAAGATGTTGAAGATGATTCAGGGGGCCCGTTCCATTCCTTCATGGAGCGTCGGGGATATCGGCGTACACCCGGAGGCCCTTCAGAAAATGGCGATAACGGCGCTCTCTTCACCCCCGGATATGGGAAGGGATTGTCAGTTCATGGAAGGGACCCCCGAAGAAAAGGCGGGAAAGCTGGCAGCGGTGTTCATGTCTCTCAGATAACGCTTTTGAGAACCGGGAGAAGTGACTAAAGTGAGCAAAAGTGTGAAGTGTGAAGTTTGGAGTTAAAAGTTGAAATCGGAATTCTTTATTTTCTAACTTTAGGCACTTCAAACTCGTAACTTCAAACTTTGAAAGTGGAGTTGGGAGTTCAAATCGAAATTTTTTAACTTTAGGCACTTCAAACTTGCAACTTCAAACTTGAAAACCAGTATCCAGCATCAATTATTCATATTAATGAGGAGGTAAATCGAATGGCGGACAAATCTTACGACGCGGTGGTGATTGGCGGCGGACATCATGGGACGATCATTGCCCCTTACCTGGCCAAGGCCGGGTTGACGGTAGGGGTTTTTGAACGTCTGGATCATCTGGGCGGCGGCGCTGTATCCTTTGACGACTCTCCGGCCCCCGGTTTCCGTGGCAACTTCTGCGCCCATTTTACGCGCTTTTACGGGCATCCTGCCTACAAGGAGTTCAACCTTCGGGACGAGGGATTAGAGTATGTGTTTCCGGATACCAATGAAGGGGCCGTTTTTGATGACGGGACCTCTTATGTAGCCTATGCCGGGTTTCCGGTGGTGGACCCTCAGACCGGAAAAACCGAGTACAGCGAAACCAACGTCAAAAAGACCTACGATCAGATTGCCCGATTTTCCAAGGCCGATGCCGAGGCCTATCTGTACTGGACGGAAAAATATAAAGATCTCATTCGGCCCGCGTTTCATGACTATCGATACTCTGTGCCTACGCCCTATGGCGTGCCGGATGCCCTGGAAAGGCTGATGACCGATCCCAAAAGCGGGTTTGATCCGTCCATGCAGTTCATGACTGCCAAGGAATGGGCCCACTATGTCTTCGAGAGCCCTGAGCTGAGGATCCTCACCATGAGAGGGTTCCTCACCTCCTGTGGCATCTATCCGGATGATGTGCCGGGCATCATGTATGCCTTTGCCACCCTCCACCTGGTTTTGGGATGGGAAACAGCGGCCATCGCCAAAGGGGGCACCCAGTCCATTACGGATTCCCTCGTCTCGGCAGGGAAGAAGTTAGGGGTGGAGTATTTCATCAATTCCGAGGTGGACAGGGTCCTGATCGAAAACGGCAAAGCCAAAGGCATTCGACTGCTGGACGGCGCCGAGATCGAGGCAAAGCAGATGGTGGTATCCGACAATGCCACGCCTCAGCTTTTTCTCCGCATGATCGGCGAAGAGAATCTTTCGACCCAGATGAAGCGGAAGGTGGACACCTACTTCTTTGATCGCGCACAGCTTTTCTGGGGACCCATCGGCGTGCACGAACTTCCAAACTACAAGGCGGCAAAAGAGAATCCGGATATCAATTGCACCCCTCGCACCTACTATCTGCCCAAGGATTTGGCCTACACGGAAGACAAATACATGCATGAGATCTTTCTGCTTGGAATGCCTTCCAAGTTTCACCTCCTGTCGGCGCCGGACAGCATCTGGGACCCGACCCGGGCCCCGCAAGGGAAACACAGCATCCATGTGGAGGAATTTACCGCACCCGCTCGGATATTCTCCCGAAAGGAGTGGCGGCAGTTGCACGATGAATTCATCGATTCCATGATGGAACAATGGCGCAAATACGCCCCCAATATGACCAAAGACAACCTGATCGGGGAGCGGGTCGCAACCCCCATCGATATTCAGGACACCCATCTGGACATGAGAGAAGGGGGCTGGTCCGAAGGGAACTGCGGCGGCTCACAAAGCGGCCGATTCCGCGGACTGCCGGGAGGCTTGAAGACCTTCATCAAAGGCCTCTACATGTGCTCATCGGGGGTTGCCGGAGGCCCGGCCATCGGACGGGGGTCCAGCTATAACTGCTACCAGTTGATCGCCGAGGACTACGGGCTTCGAAAGCCGGAATATTGAAAGTAATGAACATCGAACATTGAACGCTCAACATCGAATTATGAACAAGAATGGAACTCGGGGATAGCCGGAGGAGTTGAAACTTATTGAGCGTGTATCGTTTATCAAGAACTCTGAACGGTGAAGTATCTTCGAAATTGGTCCTTCTATTCGACGTTGGACGTTCGATGTTTCCCGCCTGCGGCGGGATTGGACGTTCATCTCTTGAAGTAAGGAGTCCAACATGCGTTTAAGAGAGAGGGTGGCTATCGTGACGGGCGGGGCGCGTGGGCTGGGCAGGGCCTTCGCGCTGCGTCTGGCAGGGGAGGGGGCCCGGGTCATGGTCATGAACATCGTGCTTCAGGACAGGGACCTGGCGGATATGAAGGAAACAGTGCGGCAGATCCAAGACCTGGGGGGCGAGGCGCGGTTTTTCGAGGGCGATGTCTCCAGCGAGAACGGCTGCCGGGCCATGGCAGAGGCAACCCTATCGGCCTTTGGCCGGGTCGACATCCTCATCAACAATGCCGCGGTGTATGAGGGTCTGGTGCGAAAACCGTTCGATCAGATCGACCTGGGCGAGTGGGACCGGGTGATGAGGGTGAACATCAAGGGGGCCTTTTTATGCGTCCGTGCGGTTTACCCTGCCATGAAGGCGCAGCAATATGGGAAGATCGTCAATCTCTGCTCGGAAACCGCCTTTACCGGGTCCCACGGCTTTGTCCACTATGTGACCTCGAAAGGCGGCATCCTGGCCATGACCCGGGCCCTGGCCGTGGAGCTGGGTCCCCACAACATCTGCATCAACGCGGTGGCGCCGGGGTTCACGGATACAGAGGCGAGCCGTTCCCTGGCAGATGTGCACAAATATGACACCTCGCGAACCCCACTTCAGCGCCTGGGAACACCGGACGACATTACCGGCGCGGCCCTGTTCCTGGCCTCCCCGGAGAGCGATTTCATTACGGGGCAGACGGTTGTGGTGGACGGGGGAAGGTATATGCATTGAGGCGCAAGGCGCAAGGCGTGAGGGGCTGAGAATAGAGGTCCCGTGACAAATAATTCGTAATTCCTAAATTCCTAAATTTATAATGCAAGGGGTTTTTTTGTGGAAGCCGTTGCCCCATTGAAAGAGGTTTCAGACCTGATCAGGGATGCGGGGGGGGATGCATTCCGGCTCTGTTTTCAGTGCGGGCTCTGCACCGTAAGCTGTCCCTGGAACAGTGTCAAAAGCTTTTCGCCCCACCAGATGATCTGTCAGGCCAAGTTCGGTCTGGCGGATATCGAGGATGAGGCGTGGTGGCTGTGCACGACATGCAACATGTGCGTCAGTCGATGCCCCAGGGGTGTGGCTATTACGGATATCATGGGGTCGGTCCGGTCCATCATGCTGGAATACCAGTACAGCATGGCGCAACCCAGCCTTCGGAGCGCCATGGGGAGCCTCGGGGGCAACGGCAATCCATGGGGAGAAGAGCGGACGAAGCGTGCCGACTGGGCGCGAGACCTCCATGTCGGGACATACACCCGGGATATGGACCTCCTTTATTTTCCCTGCTGCGTCCCTGCCTATGACCCGAAACTCAAGAGCATTGCCCGTGCCGCAATTTCGATATTGCA
>JAUPKI010000314.1 GCA_030837545.1 Thermodesulfobacteriota bacterium
CGAAAAAGGGCTGACAGACCTCAAAAAACCCGTCGTCTCCGGTCTTTTCGAGATACGCGTCCAAGAAGATTCGGAACAGCTCGGCAAAGGGGCCTTCAAAAGTCCCCCTGTCCTTCACCGCATAGTGGATATAATTCACAGTGAGACAGGATACATCGTCGGCCGGTTCACCCCAGCTCCCCCTGGATCGGTCCAGCAGAATGAAGTCGTCTCCGTCCAGTCGAATATTACCCGGATGAAAGTCGCCATGGACGCTGCACAACCGTTCGCCACGATCCCTGATCTTCCCCCACCATTGCAAAGACTCCCCGGCATAGGCCACAAGTTCTCTGTCCGTCACAAAGGCAACAGGGTCATAGGCATCGATGATCCCCATGATGCACTCCCCATGCCCGATCAGATCACGAATGCGCCTCCTGTAAAGAGTTCTTGCGTCCTCCCCGGAATATTTGAGGGCATGAACATCCGCTATAAAATGCGCGAGCATCCGGCACCGTTCCCTATCCAGGTCGTTCAGACGTCCCCGTTTCAGAATCGCATCCAGATCCTCAAAGTAAGAGACCCCTTTGGCCTCCTCCATGAAGATGTAGAATTCTCGCGCATCTTTAACGGATATGAGTCTGTCAGACGACTCTCCCACCACATCCGTGGCCCTCACGTGCTTGGGCATCTCGTTATAGTTGGCCTGGGCGAGGAGGAGGACCTGGGCTCTGTCGGAATAATGATCATGTCCGAACCGGGAGTGAAAGAGGGTCTTCATGATCAGCCGGTTTTCGCCCTCTGGATGGCTGAATTTCACCCGATAGGCCGTCCCGTGCACCCCTTCTCCCAGCGGCTCCATAGAGATCAACCGGGTCGCTTGCCCGAAACGCTCTTTCAAATAATTCTCGACCTTGATGTCAATATCCATTTCTATCCCCACCCTGTGAATCCATTCCAACCCAGGCGACTGTGACCACCCACGGTACGCCGCATTCCCCTATTGCCAATTGATAGCATAGCAGCTACATGCCGACGCAGTCAATGATTGTCCCAGATTCCGGACCCGGTTCTATCCCCATCATCGGATGGGATTCCGATCCCCTTATATGGGTGGATCTGCGGGGTCCCATCAGTTGGGGCCGCTCTTATCGACCATGACTGCGCTGGCCATGAGATCCACGGTTCTGATCGTTCCTTTGATAAATGTCCTCTCCCCTGCGCCGCGTTCGCCAGCAAGGCGACAACCGTGCTCTTTCCACTTCCTCCCTTTCCACAAGTAGATATCTTCATCAGTTAAACCTCCACATTTGCATTGTCTGAACGTTACCAATTCAGATGGTAACCATCTGTAGCGTTAGGGTAACGTTGTATGGTCGGCGAGGCATTGGGCGCCCGTTTCCGTAAAAATCTCCAGCCGCCGATAAGATCTCCGAGGTACTCCTTGACGGGTCCCGCCTGTTTCGCTATATTTCCCCTTATGACGGGCGGCCTTTGCCCTAACATCACCAACAGTCCCATTTGGTTCCGTAGATACGGTTAGTTATGAACAATATCCCCTCCCAGGAAACCCTGATGCAGATGGTCGCCCGATGGCTCCCGCCCCATCAGATGCCCAAGCGGTTTCGGATTCACACGGATACCAGTGATTTTTTCAGGGTAGACTATGACGACGTGGTGATCCTGGACAACCGGCCCTACCTTATTCGTCATAATGCCAAGGAACTCCGGTTCGGATTGAAAGACGAGATCAAGCACTGGGTCAAACGGGTAATTGATCTTGAAGACGGCAGCCTCAAGATCATGAAGCTGGTCTTTTATGAAAGGTTTATGTCCCGTGTCGGGGGAATTGAATTCGAGTGTTTTCGAAGCCCCAAAAAGGAGGCCCGCATCCTCGATCTTGTCTCCGAGCACAGGAACTTCATGCATGGATACGCCAAACCGGACGAAAAAGGCAACATCATTCGCGTGCTCGATTTTATTAAAGGGAAAACCCTGGCAACCCACGTGAGCAGAATGGATATGAACCACGAGACCTATTACCATGAGCACTTTTCAAGGATACTGGACCAATTTATTGAATGCATACAGGCCATACGCTTTCTGCACGACCATGGGGAGAAGCACGGTGACATACGGCGGGACCACATCTTGATCGACCAGGAAACAGGCGATTATCGCTGGATCGATTTTGACTTCAATTATCGCCACAGGGAAAATATATATGGCTATGATCTGTTTGGGCTGGGCAACATCCTGGCGTTCTTGGCAGGCAAGGGAGATGTGCTGCTCCAGGATCTCAAAAAGGAAGATAACCCTTGCCTTGACACCCTGAGCGAGGCGGATCTGAATATTGTTTTCCATAATCGTGTCGTCAATCTCAAAAAGCTATATCCTTATATCCCCGAATCCCTCAACCGGGTGCTGATGCACTTTTCAAGAGGCGCTAATCGGTTTTATGAGCATACATCCCAGCTTTTAAATGATCTGGGAGAGGTCAAAGCGCTCATTAGACCTACTCCGGACAATCCGGAAGCAATCCCGCCAATATAGGCGGGACTCACACGGAGACACAAAGACGCGAAGATCTTCATAACCAAAGATCTCATAACCAAATGCATTTGGTTGTCTTTTTCTTTGTGGGCTTTGTGGCTCTGTGTGATGGTTAAAGGAGGAAAGACATGACCGAAGCGGAAAATACCTTCAACAAGAACATCCTGATTGCCGTGGACGAGTCGGAGAACGCGCGTCGAGCGGTCTCCTACGTGGGGCAGCTCCTGGGGGGCCTTCCGGGCTTCAAGGTCGCCGTCCTGCACGTGGTTCCCGAACCGGAAGACGATTACTTCCCCACTACCGCCCAGAGGGAAGAATGGCTGGCCAAATACGTTCAGAAAATCGAAGCCCTGCTGGAAGAGTGCCGCCAGGCCCTGATCGGGAAAGGATTTGACCCGAAAGATGTCAGCGTCCGCTCCACGCTCCGCTACTGTCCTTCCATGGCCGAGTGCATCCTGGCGGAACGTGACGAAGCCCGATACAGCACCATTGTGGTCGGCAGGCAGGGGCTCTCGCGTAGCGAAGAGTTTCTCTTCGGAAGCATCTCCAGCAAGATCGTCAACCACGCACGCAACTGCACCGTGTGGGTGGTGGAATGAAAGCCCTAACCCGGATATAGGATTTGGGGTAAGGGTTCACAGGTTCCGGGTTCAACGTTCAGGGTTAAGGACAAAGAAGGGATTGAAGACCTCAAGCCCTCGTAAGGAATGCTGGCTTTGCCACATAATTGACAAATACCATGTTCCAGGTTTGTGGGAATGTCGAAGCAGTTCGTTTTCCCGTATAAAACGTTTGCAAAATGACCTGTGGTGATGACAATATAACCTTTGAACCCGTGAACGGCTACGATTTGGGATGGTTGATTTACGATGGTTGATTGAAAGCGGATGGCAGAAAACCACATGCCAGAAATAAAAAGTCAGGGGTTAGTGCTCGGCATCGTCACATCCCGACGGTGCCCGACCTGCGGGCATCATGAAGTGGGCTATGAGACAGCCGACGGAGCATTCGTCTCCTTGAGGCCAGGAGACCGGATCGGGGTGTTTCCAAGATCTCCGGCCCATGTTGCCGAAGTGGACGGAAAACAAAACCCTGAAACAGCCGTCAATACCAGGGAGAAGGACCTTGCGCAATGGGCGCCCTGGGTTCCGGAACCTCTCCGTCGCGACCGGGCCCTCTGCCGCATGTATGGGGTTCTCATCGAGAGAGCGCTCATTGAGACAGGGGTATCCCCTCCCCTCTACGAAATGGCCTACCGGCAGAAGCTCCAACGGCTCATCGAAAAGGAGGTCGACATCCCCCTGTCCGTTATACTGGACCGGCGTTTTTCTGCCCCGCATCTGGCGGCCGCAAATCCGAAACAGGCGGCCGACGCCCTGTGGCAAGAGCTGGATGAAATCAGTGCCCCTGTAAGTCGGGTGAAGGAATGGCTTGACGACCCGAGCGATGCATCCCTCTGGAAACTGATTCACCCCAAGACAATGGATGAACTCAAAGGCGATATCTTAACCGATGACCAATTGAGAGAGGAACTCGACAGGATATCCATAGAGGATTTCCTGGGTGCCCTGTAATGGGGAGGCTGACAGGCCCTGGGCATGGCGGGTTCCATGACCCCCTATCGGATGGGTCGGTCATCGACCCGCTCATACGCCCGCTTTCTCTGCCAGCGCCTCTTTTCGCAAATCCCTTTTCAGGACCTTCCCTGCCAGGCTCACGGGAAGCGCCTCTCGAAAGATCACCTCCCGAATCTTTTCGTAGCCCCCGACCTGGGAATTGATGTCATCGAGGATCTCCTCGGCACTGGCCGTTTCCCCCTCTTTGAGCACCACATAGGCCCTGGGATACTCGGTCACGGCCGGATCCGGAATGCCAATGACCGCGGCCTCCTTGATCTTGGGATGCTGATAAAGGAGTTCTTCCAGGTTTCTTGGGAAGACGTTATATCCCTTGTATTTGATCATGTCCTTGATCCGGTCGACGATATAGAGGTAACCATCTTCATCCATGCGGCCGATGTCCCCCGAGTGGAGCCACCCGTCTTTGAGGGCCACGGCCGTCTCTTCGGGCCGGTTCCAGTAGCCCTTCATGACCTGGGGGCCCTTCTGAAGGATCTCACCCTCCTCTCCCATGGGCAACTCCCGCGTGTCATCGGTCAAATCCACGATCTTGACCTCGGAATCGAAAATCGGGACGCCCACAGACCCGGCCTTTCGGACCCCTTCGCGGGCCGCAGGATTGAGACATATGGCCATGGTGCATTCGGTCATGCCATAGCCTTCCACCAAAACCCCTCCAATCACCTCTTTCATTCGGTTCAAATATTCCATAGGCAGGGGACCGGCCCCGCTGGCTGCAATCCTGACCTTCTTAAAACTGGCGGCACATTGGGGAAAATCAGGATGATTCAGCAGGGCTGTGTATATGGGCGGCGCCCCGCCCAGTGCATCGATGGGGTACTTCTTGAGCACCCTTAAGTACTCTCGAACATCGAATCGCGGCAGGACATAGAGGGTCGTCCCGACAAAGATGGGGTAGTTCAGATAGGCGATGGTCCCCATGGCATGAAACCAGGGGACCACCGTAATGGCCATATGATGAAACCCTTGAGGATTGCAGTTGTCCGGCCGCAGATTCTCGACAACCTCCTGTTCAAACACAGGGGCATTCCAGTTGGCCACCTGGCTGACGTTGACGATGGTGTTGTAGTGGGTGATCATGGCCCCCTTGGGAAGTCCGGTCGTGCCTCCGGTGTAGGCCAGAACAGCCACATCGTCCCTTGCATGGATAGTCACTTCGGGAGGGTCGGGCGGGTAGTCGGCAATCAGGTCCTTGAAGGAATAGATCCCCGCCGCAGGGTCCGCCCTCAACGGGGCAATATCCTTCCTTTTAAGCAGGAGGAAGCCATATTTTTTGATGGGTGGGAGGACCTCCTCTATCCCCGAGACAATGACCGTCTTCAGGCCGGTTTCGGCCTTCACCGCCATGAGTTTGTTGATCAGGATATTGAGCCTGAGGGTGATCAGGGTCTCGGCCCCGGCGTCGTTGAGCTGGTGCCTGAGTTCGGCCTCGCTGTTGAGGGGTGAGCACATGGTCACAATGGCCCCCAGTCTCAGGACCCCGTAATAGGCGACAGCGAACTGGGGGCAATTGGGCATGAATAGGGCGACCCTGTCCCCTTTTTCCACCCCCATATGGGCCAGGGCCGCTGCCAGTCGCCGGGATTGCTCACAGAGCTCCCTGAAGCTCATCGCTTTTTCCATAAAGATCAGGGCAGGCCGTTCCGGGAAACGCTCTGCGCTGGCGTCCAGGAAGTCCACGACATTTCCTTCATAGTACTGAAGGGACCTGGGATAGACCTTCGGCCATAATTTGTACCAGGGCTTTTCCATCGCCGCCTCCTATGCTCGGGTTTATCTGCCGTCCGCGGATAGATCTCAGCGTTCAGATTTCAGCGTTCGGAAATGATACGGATGGGCTGAGTGTTGATCTCTGGTGTGACTGGTTCCTAAATTTTCCTGTTACAACAAACCCCTTCATGAATCCCACGTCATACTCTCCTGGCTAACGCAAGAATCAGCCGCGAGTGTAACGAGTCGGCTGGATTTCCGGCAATTACTCGTTGTCGCTGTCTTCCTTGTCCTCCCCGCGGCCATATTTCTCCCCCAACTGCCGCAGAGTTTCTTTAAGCACAGGAAGCCGCTGTTTGTCTTTGGGATCCGTCGAAGCCTTCTTGAGTTCGATTAACGTCTTTAGGTCCAGCACTCGAAGCCTGTGGCCCCTGAAATCAATCTCCACGGTGTGCTCTAAGAGTTCCTCATAGGATCTTCCTCCCTCAATAACAGCCAATATGTCTAGCGGACCGATCCGGGTTGTGAGAAACACGTGACCCTTCCCCGATAGGTCGCGCTCCTTCGGTTCAATCAACCTGTCGTCCAAGCGACGATGAACAGCGTCAACCGATTTTAGAAAGGAAAGTAGTCTGGCGATGTTCTCGGGAGACTGGCTGTGAACAACGTCCACATCCATTGTTGTGACAGGGGCGCCCTGGATTACGGCCGCAAGGCCTCCGACCAGAATAAAATCGACACCTGCCTCTAAGAGTCCCTCCAGAACTTCACCTAGGCTTGCGCTCGTTGGCTTTCTGCCGCCTGTAGGCATCTCTCAACTCCAGAATTGTACGGAAAGCGTTGTCGTTGGCCCGCAATCGCTCCTCGGGCGACATCCTTAAGAACATGGCGACTAATCCCCTGTCCACACCGGATTGCCTATCAATTATTGTTTCCTCAGACATGCTATGCCCTATCTTGAACTAAGATAGCAGCGCCCAACGGTAACAAGGCGTTGACATCTCTTTTAAAATAGTCCCGAGACGTTCAATAAAATTGTCCCGATCGGCATCATCATCAAATATGCTGCGCCGCTCTATTCCGCGGCGTATAACATGCTGGAGTGCACCGGGGGCATCGATGCGGGCTTTCCGTGCCATCGTCAGCTTATATCATACTTCCCATCTCATAGATCTGTATTTTTTCATGACCGTCTCCCTATACCAAG
>JAUPKI010000315.1 GCA_030837545.1 Thermodesulfobacteriota bacterium
CATTCGGTTTTGGTGGCCTAAATGCCATAAGCGGCACCGGATGTATCATTTCAAACCAGGAAACAGGCGACCCAAAGAATGCACTTTAACAAAAAAACGCCCCGTTGTCTTCGAATCGGGTCTTTAATGCTGTACTTACCGCCAATCCCGCTTTGCAGCGGGAAACCTTGACCCGAAACCTGTGAACGCTTACAAATGCGTTTTATTCGAAAACGCTGTAATGATTGCTGTCGGGGGAGTCTGGGAGATGTTTAGTAGGAAAAGGATCGTCATCAAGGGTGCGGGGGATTTGGCGACCGGGGTGGCTGCGCGGTTGTGGCGGAGCGGTTTTCGTGTGGTAATGACCGAGATTTCCCAGCCCCTGACGGTTCGCCGAACGGTCTCGTTCTCGGATGCGGTTTACGAAGGGGAAACCACCGTAGAGGGCGTGACAGCCCGGCGGGTGCAAGACAAGGCCGATATCCTGAAGGCGCTGGAGGAGGGGGCGATCCCGGTGCGGGTGGATCCTCATGCAGACATTGTGGGGGAGATCGAACCGTTTGCCGTGGTGGATGCCATCATGGCCAAGAGGAACATCCATACCAGGAAGGAGGATGCGCCCTTCGTCATAGGCCTGGGACCCGGATTTGAAGCCGGCACGGATGTCCACGCCGTGGTTGAAACCAAACGGGGGCACACGCTCGGGAGGGTCATCTGGGAAGGTTCAGCCTTGCCCAACACCGGCATCCCCGGGGAAGTGAAGGGGTTCAGCTCAGAACGTGTCATTCGGGCCCCCGGACCGGGCCTCTTCAAGGGAATCCTTTCCATCGGAGAACACGTGGAGAAGGGGGACATCGTGGCCTACGCAGACAACACACCCATTCGGGCGCCCATTTCCGGAATGCTACGCGGACTGCTCCATGACGCCATCTTTGTGGAGAAAGGGCTGAAGAGCGGGGATGTGGACCCCCGGGATAACCGGGAAAGCTGCTGGACCATCTCTGACAAGGCCCTGGCCATCGGAGGGGGAGTGCTGGAGGCGATTCTGACGGCAATTAACCGGATGGATTCCGCAAAGACTTGACTGGCCGGTTTGGATTGTGCTCTGTCGCAAACATGACGCCTCGATATCCTGCTCCACCCGGCAACACTGTCGGATGATGATATATTCGGCGCCCTCCCGTTCTATGGCGCTCCCAGTGACGAATTGCAGGATGGTGTTTCAAATCATAAAATATGAGGACCCCATGAGTCGTTTCAATTTCCATAGGAGGGACGATGTTTGATTATCTACTGGACGAAGCCCAGAAGAAGATCCGGGATGAGGCGCGTGATTTCGTAAGGTGGGTGCCTCGGGAAATGGTTCTCGACATGGATGCGGACCGTATCAGATTCCCCAAGGCATTTCTGAAGGAGGCAGGCCGGCGAAATCTCCTGGGATGCCGATATCCCCGACAATGGGGCGGTCGCGAAATGGATTGGGTGACCGCCTGCGTTATTTTAGAGGAAATCGGCACCCTCGGATACGAATTTGCCTGTGTGTTCGGGGTGGGGGCTGAGCTGGTCTGCGACGCCATTATGCTGCACGGCACGGAGTCGCAGAAGGAAAAATATGTGAAACCTCTGCTGAAGGGAGACATGTTTGCGGCCGAGTGCCTGACAGAACCCCGGGGAGGATCGGATTTCTTCGGGGCCACCACGAGGGCCGAAGACAGGGGCGATTATTTCCTTCTTAACGGCCAGAAACGGTTTATCGTGGGGGGTGAAGGGGCCGATTTCTTTCTCGTTTATGCCCGTACCGACTTCAATCCCGAAACAAGGCCCCAGGATTCCCTGACCGCGTTTATCGTGGATCGCGGGCCGGGGGTTGAAACAACATATCTCTACGGCCTCATGGGGTGTCGCGGCGGGGGCACGGCCCGGCTGGTTTTTAAAGATGTAAAGGTGCCGAGAGAAAACATTGTGGGGAGAAAAAATGGGGCCTACGACGTGTTCAACACCATGATGATTCCGGAGCGGCTGGGATCTTCGGTCATGGCCATCGGATCGGCCCGCGTGGCCCTGGACGTGGCCACCCGGTACACATCCAGAAGGAAGGCCTTTGGCGCCGCCATCAACACCTTTCAGGGGGTGAGCTTTCAGGTGGCGGAGGCTGCGACCCTTCTGGATGCGGCCCGCGCCCTGGGCTATGCCACGGCACGGGCAGTGGATTCGGGCGTTGACATGCATCGGGTGCGCAGGATGGTTTCCGAATGCAAGAAATTCATTACCGAATCGTGTCAGAAGGTGGTTCACCATGCCATGCAGGTAGTGGGCGGCATCGGCTACACCAACATCTTTCCCATTGAACGCATCCATCGGGATATCCGGCTCGCGTCCATCTGGACCGGTTCCAGCGAGGTGATGAGTATGATCATCGCTCATGAGTGGTACCGGGAGCGCCTGAAGCGCAAAGCCCCGGCCCAAGAGCGGGATTATGAGGCCGATGCCCCGGAAGCCTTTGCCGAGGATGAAAAGATCTACGAATGAGGGCTCGGCAGCGGAAAATCGCAACTCCTGCTAAGGGGTTGCCTCTGATCCTGAGAAACACCAATCTGGATGAACCGAGAGGAATTTTCGTTTGCGTCGCATCACTTCGAGGTATCGGCGGGCAGCGTTCAGTCTTACACGTTATCCGGTTGCCAATACCGGTGCACCGTCTCTGAATCGTTGAAGGGGCCGTTCAGGATTGCAGATATTTTTTCATTCTTCTTTTTCCCAAATCGATTTGGTTTTATCTTTCTTTTCCTTCCTCTTCTCCTTTGCTGTTTGCTTGCTTTTTTTCTGTTCTTCGCGTCTGCCTTTATCCTTTTTTCCTTTGTCGCCCATCGGATCTCCTTTTCATTTCAAAAAGCATCTTATTCAATCATTCCCCATCATTCATCATATGGCCCAAAGATCTCATATGGTTGATGGCCCTTTTTCGATTCACTGAGCAATCTTCAGGCTGCATATTTTGCGGAAATGATAGCCATAGATAGCCAGCGTAATCGCCAGCGGAAGCATCTTAGGTCGGCGAAAAAGCGTCCAGAACAAAATCTTCCAAAATTGGAATCGCTCTTTGCCGAAAATGCCCAGCCGGATGCTTGCACGCGGCACTGCCAGCAGACGCTGAAAATTCAGTGGGGTTCTGATCTTGGGTCTCTTATACTCCCGAAGGAAGGTTACCACCCGTTTATAGTAGTGCTCAGGTGAGTAAATATGGTGCATCATGCGGTTATACCCTTCGCGCAGCGCATCCAGACCCATTTTGGGAAGGATATTCGTTGTGCCGTCGACGTTATCTCCAGAGATAATGCCGGACAGACGGCCCTCCTTTTTCATCCGTTCGAAGAGCCCTGTGCCGGGAGGGGCGTTGAGTATCCCCACCATTGCCGTCACGATCCCGCTTTTCTGGATAAACTCAATCTGCCGCTGAAAAATAGAGGGCGTATCGCTGTCGAAGCCGACAATAAAGCCTCCCTGCACTTGCAGTCCGGCTCGTTGTATGAGCTTTACACTCTCAACCAGGTTTCTGTTCCGATTTTGTCGTTTGTTGCATTCCGCCAGACCTTCTTCACTGGGCGTTTCGATCCCGATAAAGACCGAATCGAAACCTGCCTCAACCATCATCTTCATCAGCGGCTCGTCATCGGCCAGATTGACCGAGGCCTCTGTGTTAAAAGGTATTTGCTTCCTCCCTTTCTGCCATTGAATCAATGCGGGCAGAAGATGGGACTTCAGATAGGCCTTGTTGCCGATAAAATTGTCATCCACAAAAAAGATCTGCCCGCGCCACCCGATATGGTAAAGGCTGTCCAACTCGTCAATCATCTGCTCGGCCGTTTTGAAGCGGACCCG
>JAUPKI010000316.1 GCA_030837545.1 Thermodesulfobacteriota bacterium
CAAGAGGATCGCGTCGATGGAGAACCGGTAGCCGTCTTCGGATTGGATGATCTGCAGCCGGCCTTCCAGAAACCGGTCGATAGACTCGCCGGGAAGGAGCTTCGGATTGACGATGGACGATTGACGATGGACGATTGGCCCTAAACTCCGGACTCTGGACCTTGGACGTTCGATCCGCATCAAGCCACCACAACCTCTCCTTCGGACTCAACAAACCCAACAAACCCAACGAACCCAACAAACCCAATAAACTCAATAACCCCGCATCCCGCATCCCGCAACCCGCCTCACGGGACCTGGATGATCTCGTGGGGATCGATCCTGTTGAAGACGAGGCCCGTCAACACCTTGGGATAGAAATAGGTCGATTTCCTCGGCATGACCAGGCCATTGCCCGCCACCTCTTTGACCTGTTCCATCCGGGTGGGGTTCAGCAGAAACACCATCTGATGGTTCCCCGATGCCACATCTGAAAGGGCCTTTGAGCTATCGCTCTGATACTGGAATATTTCCTCATCGTCCAGATCCTCTTTGCTGAAACCGAGTCCTTTCTGAAAAATGAGCCGGGAAAGGACGAGGACGTCAAGGACCTTGAGGGAAGGATGGAGGTCATCCCCCATCTCCCCTTCCATATCCGGCTTGCGGGAAAGGAGACGCCACTGGTCGCTCCCCTGCGTGTACCAGCCGAAGGCGGCCCGGCGTTCCCCCGCCTTTCCAAGCCTGTCCTTCAGGTCCTGCGACGCATGAGAGATGTTCCCTGTGTCGAGGGGAAATGACGCCACATCAAACCATTGTTCCAATTTTTCAAGAAAAGATTCGGTGTTAAATCCGGGCACTTCCTTGATCAGCCTGTGGGAAGGAAGGATGGTAAGACCCTTGTCGTTCATGCTGGAAAGGTACATCATGACGAACTCGTAGGACCGGTTTGCCGGTCTCTGGCCATATCTGGCCCGCATGATGTCCCGGTAGTTCCGGGCTGTCTCGTAGCGGTGATGGCCATCGGCAATGAAGATGGATTTGTCGGCCATGTCTTCGAACACCTTCCTGAACAGAATTCTTCGGTTGACGACCCAGAGCTGATGCCTGGTCCCGTCATCAAGATGAAAGTCCATCTGAGGGGAGCTGGTCAATGCCTCGCTGCATGCGTTCAGCACTTCATTGTCAGGGTCTTCATACAGCCCGAAGATCTGACTGAACTGGGCGTTGCACGCCCTGTATAATCGTAAGCGATCATCCTTGTGGGCGGAGAAGGTCCTCTCATGGGGAAGGATCACCCCCGAGGCCGGATCCTCGATCCGTACGAGGGCAATGATGCCCCACCGGACCCTCTCGGACTCGCCATTGCCGGGATCGTATGTCATGGCAGTCACGTAAAGGGATGGTTCCCTGGATCGAATCAGGGTTCCGTCTGACTGCCATCGCTGAAAATCGTCTGCGGCCCGGGTATAGACGTTGTCCCAGTCCGAGTCGCCGGTCCGCTTTCTGCCCAAAATAAGCCGGATGACATTGTGGGGATCTTCCTGATAATATCGAAGCTGTTCCGCTTCGGAGATGACATCATACGGGGGCGCTACCAGACGGGAAAGGTCTTGTCTAAGGTGAAAGTTATAGGTTAACCCCCTAAATGGTGCGACAATAGCCATGGATGACTCCTTGAGTGAAACTGGATGCTGGATTTTCGAAGTTTGGAGTTACGAGTTTAAAGTGCCTAAAGTTTATAAAGGAAGAGTTCCGATTTCGATTTTTAACTCCACACTCCACACTTCATGGCTTTCAGCTTTGAGCTTTCAGCTTTAACCCTTGCGCCTAACGCCTTATGCCTCGTGCCTAATGCACGGGTTGCTGGTTTTCAGCTTTAGGCATTTTAGCTCACTTTAGGCACTTCTAAAACGCCTGAGACCGGATACGCAGGAGACGGTCGTGACAGGACAAACAGGAGGGTAATCTCTCTCAGTGGGCAGGAGGTGTCAAGCAAATTTAGGATCAGGAGGATCTGTTTTATGGGCTTACAGGATGACAGGGGTTTCCAGGTTCACGGTTCTCAAAGGGGTGTGAGCCTGGTCATCGAAGGGGGGACCGCCATTACCATGGCCCGGGGCGGGGCGTCCATTCCCGGCGCGAGGATGGTCGTATCCGACGGGCGAATCGTCGATATCGGAAGGATCAGCGAGGTCCCGCTCCCGCCGGATAGCCGCTTTGAAAGGATCGATGCCACGAATGCCATCGTGCTGCCTGGACTGATCAACGCCCACTCCCATGCTGCCATGACCCTGTTCAGGGGATTTGCGGATGACCTTCCTTTGAAACAGTGGCTGTCTGAGAAGATCTTTCCGGCCGAGGGGGCCGTTTTGAACCCGGAGACCGTCTATTGGGGCGCACTCCTCGGGTGTCTCGAAATGATCGCCTCCGGGACCACTTGTTTTGCGGACGGCTACTTTTTCCAGGATCAGACCGTTCGGGCCGCTCATGCTGCCGGACTCAGGGGGCTCATCGCCCAGGGGGTCCTCGATTTTCCCGCACCCGGGGTCCCGGACCCTCGAGAGAATCTGAGAACGGCCAGGGATTTCCTGGAGAAGTGGGCCGGTTTCTCCGATCTCATCACGCCGGGGATCTTCTGCCACAGTCCTCTCACATGTTCAGCCCGCACCCTGAGAGAGGCACGGAAGATATCGAGAGAATACGATCTGCCCCTCCAGATCCATCTGTCCGAGACGGCAGAAGAAGTGCGTGAAATTATCAGACAATTCGGCAAACGGCCGGTTCATTACCTGGATCAATTGGGCCTGTTGGACCGCTCGCTGATGGCGGCCCACGGCGTGCACCTCGACGCTTCGGAGATCAAGCGCCTCGCAGAAACAGGGGCCAAGATCGTACACGTCCCCGAGAGCAATATGAAGCTGGGGTCGGGCGTGGCCCCGGTCGCCGCCATGATACGAGCCGGGGTCACCGTAGGTTTGGGCACGGACGGGTGCGCCTCCAACAACGACCTGGATCTTTTCTGTGAAATGGAGACCGCGGCCAAATGCGCCAAGGTCTTTGACCGGGACCCGATGAGCCTGAATGCAGGGACGGTTCTCGGACTGGCGACCACCGGGGGTGCGGCTGTCATGGGCCTTGAGGCAGAGATCGGGAGCCTCGAAAAGGGGAAAAGGGCGGATATTATCATTGTCGATCTTACCGCGCCCCATCTCTGTCCCGTGTACGACCCTGCCTCGGCCCTGGTCTATTCCGCAAATGGCGGCGATGTAAGGGATGTCATCGTCAACGGGCGGATCCTCATGCGGGACAGGAAATTTACAACCCTCGATGCGGATGAGGTCATGGGGAAGGTGAGGGAGATCGGTAAGAAAATTGGGAGTTGATGGGCCGGGTGCAACGAACTTCGAACGTCGAACATCCAACATTGAACATCGAACGGAAGAAGATCATGACGAAACGGGCGTAATAACTTGACCCTTCATTTATCGTCATGGACATATGGATGATAAGCCAAGGCAATTGTGTGCGATATTTCTTGAGGGCATCAAGGCGGCATAAAAAAGAGCGTAGTCATCTAACGGTTGACATTTGGTCTTTATTCGACGTTGGACGTTCGATGTTCGATGTTGGACGTTCATCTTTACCTTGATTATGACGATTGCGGGAGGAGGGTCATGATGAGCTGAACCGCCTCCAGGGGATCGTGGGCGTAGTGGATACCGGGGATGTCTTTCCAGGTCTCAAGCCCGATGACCGGCTTGTCTGCCTTGAGGGCCAGGGCGATTTCCGATAGGGTCCCGTATCCGCCGGATATTGCAATTAGGAGATCGGATGACCGGACGACCAGAAGGTTGCGTCCATCCCCAAGGCCTGTGGGGAGCGCAACGGTGATATAGGGATTGGCCGATCCCCTGTTGAGCCCCGGAAGGACACCCACCGTCATCCCGCCTGCCTCCAGGCATCCACGGGCGGCCCCTTCCATGACGCCTTTGAGACCGCCGCAGACAAGGATCCATCCCCTTTTTCCTATTTCAAAACCGATTTTTCTCGCAAGTTCGTAGGTGGCGGCAGGGCATGCCCCGGCCCCTATGACGCCGATAACCTGTTTCCATTCCATAGAAGCCTCCTGCTGTTCCGGAAAACCATTGCCTTAAGGGTGCTTTATTGCTATTTAAAGATCTCAATGGGATCAATGATCTCTACCTGGTCACGCACATAACTTCAAGCTCAATCTTTCTGGGTTGAGCGACAACATCATACTTACAGGGTCATCTAACCATATGGCTAAAAAAAGAAATATAGGCCTTGTCTCGGCCGTTATCTCCATATTGGTGGTCTTAGGTCTTCTGGGATGGTTATTCATGACCATTTTCGAGTCAGAAAAACCCCAGATCCAATTGGTGCCGCTGCCCGATTTTTTTCCCGAAAAACAGGAGGTTGTGCTGACCGTCACCGATGTGAAAAGGGGAATTCGGCGGGTCGAGGCATGTGTGAAGCAGGCGGACAGGAAGATCACGGTCTTCGAGAAGACGTTCCCCTTTGAAGGGCTGCTCAACCGCAAGGGAACCCATCGGTTCGAGGCCCGTTTCCCTATGGACCCCTCTGGACTGAACCTGGGCCAAGGCCAGGTGGACCTCTATGTATCTGCCTGGGATTATTCCCGAAGAAGCGGTGGGGACGGAAACCTGGCCATCGTCGAACACAAGATGACCGTGGATACCATTCCGCCGGCCATCAGGGCGCTGAGCAGTCTCAACTACGTCAATGCGGGCGGAACCGGATTGGCGGTTTACCAGACGTCCTCCGATGCGACCCTGAGCGGCCTCTTTGTCAATGACATGTTTTTTCCAGGTTTTCCCGCTGCAGAAGGAGCCGAGGAAGGGATGCATGTCTGCTATTTCTGCATTCCGCTCGATGTCAAAAAAAGACCGGAGATCTATCTCTGGGCCGAGGATCGGGCAGGCAACCGTTCAAGGGGCATATATAACGGTCATATTCGCCAGAAGCGGTTCCGTACGGATAAAATGGACATAACGGATCGGTTTCTGGAGCAAATCCTTCCCTATTTTGGGTCCTATCTGAAGGATGTGACCGGGCGAGAGATCGAAAAGTTCCTCAAGATCAATCAGGGGCTGAGACGTGAAAACGAACTTACCTTCCGCGACCTTAGAAAAGAAACAAGTCCTAAGATGCTCTGGGAGGGGGACTGGCTGAGACTCAAGAATGCCGCGAGTATGGCACGGTTTGGAGATCGTCGGTTGTATTATTACAACGGCGAGAAGGTCGATGAACAGACCCATATGGGTGTGGATCTGGCCTCCTTGGCCAATTCCGAGGTCCAGGCCGCCAACAACGGCCGGGTGGTTTATGCCGAAGACCTCGGCATCTACGGGCTGACCGTGGTCCTGGATCACGGCCAGGGGCTTGCCTCGACCTATTCCCATCTCAGCAAGATCAGCGTACAGAAGGGGCAGGAGGTCAAGAAGGGCGACATCGTGGGAACGACCGGACAGACCGGATTGGCCGGGGGAGACCACCTCCACTACGGCGTCATGGTCAACGGCCTGTTCGTCAATCCGATCGAGTGGTGGGACAGCCACTGGATCCAGGACAACGTCATCCAGAAACTGGATCTGCTGAAGAAGCGAGGTAAAGCGACCGACTCATGACCACTTCCTGACTATCTTTTGAGCGGGATCCCCAGCAAGGCTTTGGCCAGTCGAATCTTTTTGTCTAATTGACCCTCCCTGAAGATCATCACCCGCTGGGCCTGGGGGGAGCCGGCGCCGTGCATGGATTCCACCAGGGCCGTGCCTCCGGTCATGGCCTCGATCAGCCGGGCGATCTTGATCCGGTGTTTCGTCGGGATACCCTTTGCCCCTGAAAAATATTTCTCAACCAGATGGCCGATCTCTTCGTTCTCCAGGTCGTACTGGCTGGGGAGGGTCGCGATAAACCCGCCCGCCAGGTCAACGGCCAGACGGGCGATCTCAAAATGAAACCGGGTCACGTTCTGTTTACACACGTTGGCGAGCATGGTGTCCACCATATAGGCCCCGGAGGGGGTGGCCCACCCTTCTGCCGAGCAGGCGATGGAGGAGCTGTAGAGGGTCTCGCACAGGTGGATCATCTCGGTGACCTTGTCCTTGACATGGGAGGCCTTTGCGGTCCCCTGGATCTGGGTCAGATAGCTGACAGCCCCGGTCAGGACATCCATGAGGCCGGTCTTGCAGGCCCCGTAATTGGCGCGGTGGTGGGCGGCGAATCGATAGACGAGCGCCCCTGTAAAGTCCGTCTCACCATCCATGAACACCCTCTCTGTGGGCACAAAGACATCCTCAAATGCGATGACCGCCTCCCCGC
>JAUPKI010000317.1 GCA_030837545.1 Thermodesulfobacteriota bacterium
ACTCGTAAAAAGTCGTCACCCCGGTGAAAACCGGGGTCCAGAACGATTTTAACTATATGATTTTACTGGATTCCGGTTTTCGCCGGAATGACGAAAAAGGACATTTTCTGACTTTTTACGATACCATCAAATTTGGAGTTCGAAGTTCTAATCGGGAATTTCCTTTTTGAACTTTAGGCACTCCAAACTCGTTACTCCAAACTTGACAAGTCGTCACCTTCCATATTGGGCCTCAATCCAGGCCTGGTACTCCCCGCTTCGCACCCGGTTGACCCATTCCGTATGATCCAGATACCAGTGAATGGTCTTGCGGATTCCGGCTTCAAATGTCTCCTCCGGCTCCCATCCCAACTCCCTCGTCAATTTGGTGCAATCGATAGCATATCGGCGGTCATGCCCGGGCCGGTCCTTGACAAACGTGATGAGCTTTCTGCGGGGCAGGCCCTTTCCGGGCGGAACGAGTTCGTCCATGATATCACAGATCATCTCCACGATCCGGATATTCTCCATCTCGGTCTTCCCGCCCACATTGTAGGTCTCGCCCCTTTCCCCGTGTTTCATGATGCGCCAGACGGCCGAGCAGTGATCCCTGACATAGAGCCAGTCCCTGACATTGAGGCCGTCCCCGTACACTGGAAGGGGTTTCCCCTCCAGGGCATTGAGGATCATGAGGGGGATGAGTTTTTCGGGAAACTGGTAGGGACCGTAATTGTTGGAGCAGTTGGAGATGGTGACGGGGAGCGAGTAGGTTTTATGATAGGCCCTCACCAGATGATCGGAGGATGCCTTTGAGGCGGAATAGGGGCTGTTGGGCCTGTAGGGCGTTTCCTCCGTAAAATACCCCTCTTTCCCCAGACTTCCGAACACCTCATCGGTGCTGATGTGGTGAAAGAGGGTCAGGCGCTCCTGATGTTCCCTTGACAGCTCCAGGAGATTGAAGGTGCCGATAATATTGGTCTGGATAAATGCATCGGGCCTCACGATGGATCGATCTACATGGGATTCGGCTGCAAAGTGACAGACGGCGTCTATTCCGTACTCCTCAAAGACACGCGCCATGCGCTCCCTGTCGCAGATGTCCGCTTTGACAAAAACATACCGTCCTGGAAAGAGCCCTTCTATATCGGTCAGGTTTTCCGGATTGCCGGCATAGGTGAGGGCGTCCACGTTCACCACGCGGCCGTCAAAGTCGGATTCTTGGAGGAGATAGCGGATAAAATTGGTCCCGATAAATCCGCATCCCCCTGTCACCAGAAGTTGTTTCATCTTGGTTCCTCTCGTGCCTCGCTGATCAGTCGGTCCCTGAACTCAGCGACGAATTGCCTTAGATCGCTTCGCCAGTCCTGCATCAGGTTCATGCCCGATTCCTTGAGCCGCCGGTTCTCCAGGATGGAGTTCATGGGTCTTGTGGCCAGGGTGGGATAGTCCGCCGTGGTGCAGGGAACCACGCAATGGGGCACGACCATTTGGTCAAGGAATTCCGATGCCAGTTGAAACCAGGTGCCATGCCCCTCTGCGGTGGCGTGATAGACCCCCTGACCCTCTTCGTTGATCAGTTTCTCGATCTGCAGGGCCAGCCGGTAGCTCCAGGTCGGAGAACCGAACTGGTCGTTGACCACCTTTATTTCCCGTGTGGGGTCTTTCAGGGTCAGACTGAGCATGGTCTTGAGAAAATTGGGGCCCCCGATGCCATACAGCCATGCGGTGCGCAGGATCATATAGTTGTTCGTGGCTTCTTTAACCGCATTCTCTCCCGCCAACTTGCTCCTGCCATAGCATGATACAGGATGGGTTTCATCGGTCTCCACATAGGATTCCGGCGGCGCCTTCCCCCCGTCAAACACATAATCTGTTGAAATATGTATCAATTGGGCGCCATACCGCTTCGCTGCCGCAGCCAGGTTTCTGGGGCCCTCCGCATTCACCTTCCATGCCATCTCCGATCGGGTTTCGCAGGCGTCCACGGCCGTGTATGCCGCACAGTTCACAATGACGTTCGGACCAAAGCCGGCTATTGCGCTCTCCACCTGTAAAGGGTCGGTGATGTCCAGTTCATCCAGGTCCACGGACATCACCTCATGGTTTCGAGCGAGGATGGCATGGCAATCCGTCCCCAGTTGACCCTTTCCGCCGCAGATCAGTAGTTTCATAAGTTACGAGTTACGAGTTTGAAGTGACGAGTTGTGAGTGAGGCAAGACAGAAGAGAAAACCTCGACTTGAACTTTAAACACCCCACTCCCAACACCCCACTCCTTGATCTTGAACAGGTTGGGAATACATGTTCCATTGCGGGTTGGTCAAGATAAATGTTTCGTCCTGGTGAGAAGAGGTCCCTTTATGATGGTATGGAATTATTCTCTCTTCTTCGGGTTTCATCCAGGTACTCGGCCCACATTTGACCCCGCAACATGCCGATGACCCTGAAGGTTTCCCTGAGTTCATCCATCACGGTCGGACCGCTCTCCCTTATGGCCCCTTCCAGTTCGGAGCAGATGTAGCTGTGGCAGATAAACGGCCTTGAGTGGAGATCCAGGGAACATCCCGATGGCCCCAGGAACCAACACCCCTTTTTCATGAACCCTTCCCGTCGCCAGGTCTGTTTGAGCCCTGACAGCCTCAGGTAAAGAATGTCCTTCTCGGTATAGAGGTAGTGGACCCTTTCGCAGCAGGGGGCCTTGCATCCCGCGCACACCCGCTCCACATAGGGTCGCTGACGTTCGGCCGCCTGACGGATCAGGGTTCCTATTTTGTCTACTGTTTCAGAAACCATCAATAAAGCCGTCGCCTCCATTTTCTTGACCCGCTGACATATCTCTTTTATAATCCCCTGTATTCAGAATCCAGAAAAAAAGTCACCCGTACGTCAACCGCCAAAAAGAGGGAGGATCAGGATGAGAAAGAAAGCGACTGTTATCGGGGCTGGGAACGTGGGCGCCACCGCTGCCATGCGCCTCGCGGAAAAGGAACTGGCCGATGTGGCGTTGATCGACATACTGGAAGGGGTTCCTGCAGGCAAGGCCCTTGACTTGACCGAGGCAGGGCCCATCGAGGGCCATGATGCAAAGATCATCGGGGCCAGCGGGGATTATGGTCCGGCCAAGGATTCGGATATCGTCATTATCACAGCCGGCATCCCACGAAAGCCCGGCATGAGCCGGGACGACCTGCTCTCGACCAACATGAAGATCATGGCCGCTGTGACAAAGGAAGTGGCGGCAGTGGCCCCCAACGCCATCCTGATCATCGTGAGCAATCCCCTGGATGCCATGTGCCATGTGGCCTATGATGTGAGCGGGTTCCCCAAGAATCGCGTCATTGGGATGGCCGGGGTCCTCGACTCGGCCCGTTTCCGTGCCTTTATTGCCATGGAACTGAACGTGTCGGTGGAGAACACCCACGCCTTTGTACTGGGGGGGCATGGCGATACCATGGTCCCCCTTCCCCGGTATTCCACTGTGGCCGGCATCCCGATCACGGAACTGCTCTCCCAGGAGCGGATCGATGCCCTGGTGGAACGGACCCGCAACGGCGGGGCCGAGATTGTGGGCCTTCTCAAGACCGGGAGTGCCTATTACGCGCCCTCCTCTGCGGCCATCGAGATGGCCGAGGCCATCCTCAAGGACAAGAAGAAGATCCTCCCCTGCGCCGCCTGCCTGAGTGGAGAGTATGGCATTCATGACCTCTTCATCGGCGTCCCGGTCAAATTGGGTGAAAACGGAGTGGAAGAGATCATCGAGATCAAGCTGACCGATGCCGAAAAAGCGGCCCTTGACCATTCGGCCGATGCGGTTCGTAAACTGGTAGAGGATATTAAACGGCTACGTTAATCAATCAGCAGAGGATTCAGGTTGGATGCCAGAGCGGTTCTGGGTTATCTCGAGGCCGTCGCCGAACAACTCGGGGTTGAGATCCGTTATGAGCCAATGGAAGGCGAAACGGTTCTTTCCCCGGGGGGGATGTGCCGGATCAGGGGCAAGACAGTGATTATTGTCAATGCAAAGGCGCCCTTGGAAGATCAGGTCCGCACATTGGTAAAGGCCTTGCGCCGGCTTGACCTAAGTCAGATCTACCTTAGGCCGGGCATTCGCGATCTCCTCGAATGCGATACGGGGGACGAGGTGGGGACAGGATAGTATCCACAAATTACCCCGATGAAATAGAACACAAAAGGCATTTCATCCCAGTTAAATAAGGGCTACGAAGATTTAACGGGATAAATGGGGCAGGCACAGATTTCACAGATGCCGATCCCTCAATCCCTCAATTCCTGAATTCTTGAATTCCTGAATTCTGTACCCCCTCCACCCCCCATATCGTTTTCGGTTTTAAGATGTTCGTCCGGCAGAGGGTATCCCTTGCCCTCGAAGTCGCGTGCTGCGTCTGAGATACTCTTGTACATCCGTTTCGGGGTGAGGAGGAGGCGCGTCAGAAAGCCGACTGTCCCGTTTCCCAAGCTTTTCAGGGGCATATATCGTACGTCCGGATCGGATAACGGTCCGTCGATCTTGAAATACTCTCCGTAAAGGCTTTTTTTGTCACCGGTCAAGAGGTATCCCGCCACAGGGACCTTGCTGATCAAAAAGTCGATGGTCCCAAGGGGCTGGATCCCTATTTCCCCATTCACCCTGGCCGTGGAGAGATTGGCCTCTCCCATGGCCGCCGCGTTGAATGCCGGGCCCCGCATGGTGACGTCCTCTGTCTTTGCGATCCCTTTATGCAGGTCAAACTGCGCGCCGATGCTTTCGAAATAGATCCCTTCCTTTGACAGATGGGGCGGCCTCCCCTCAAACATCCCCTGAAGGCTCAGGAAATCCAGGATTTTGATAAAGACATTGGATTTCTTCAGAACGCACTGATCGAGCAGGACATTGACGCTGCCGGTAAGGCTCGAAACCAGGTTTTCCCTGTTGCCCCCTTTGGCAAACAGGAGCGCCTCCAGGGTCAACATGCCCTCGGCTCGGGAGGAGATGAAATCAAGGGACGGCGGAAGTTCACCTAAGGGCTGCCGGGTCATGTCGATGTAACCGGAAAAGAGCATTTCTGGGGATTTTCCCCTTTTCACATGTCCCCTCAGCCGCAATTCGCCATGTTCCCATGCCGCGCTGGATCGCGTGATATAAAGATCCCCGGATCGCAGGGCGCACTCCACCCTGAGCGGACCGTAGTGAAACCCTTCCCATTGACCCCTCGATGCCGTTATATCCAGATGGATATCCGACTTTTCCATGAGCCGACCCGCGCCTTCCCGCCATGCAGGGGGGGCCGGGGCCTGGTTAGGACCGACACCATTTTGGAACTGCTTGGGCGTTTGCTTGAAATAGGCGATAATCCCGGCGGAAATCAGATCGGAGAGATCCATGAAATCGGATCGGACCGTTATATCGCCCCTCATCCCGTCCCATCCCTGCAATTTCCCCTCGATGTGGACGGAGTTTTCCCCTAATTTCATATCGATAGACTCGATGGAAAGGTCTTTTCCCTGGAATGTCAGGGCAAGATTGCACTGTTCGACCGGATGGGGAAAATCGGCCGTGAGAAAAGAGAGATCGCTTCCCCTTGCCTCTCCGGTAACAACCGTCATCTTCGGTTGCGAACGGGACCCCTGGATGGATGCGTCGAACGCGAGCGTCCCCTTCCCCTTCAGATTTCCCTTCTTGAAACGAACGCCCAGATCCTCCAGCCGGATCTTTTTGCTGGATGCCCTGAGATCGAAGCGGCCTTCTTTTAATAGATCATACGTGCCGGTTAATCCAAAGGATGATTCTCCTAAGGTGCATGTCAGGTTCGAGATATGGAACATCTCCCCCGGTGCAAGTCCCCCGCTGAAACCGAGGTCCCCCTTGACCCCGAAAGGCTCGACCGTCATCGAGTCTGTCTCAAGGGAGATGCCTTTCATGTCGAGGCTTCCGCTAAAGCGCCAGTCTTTTTCCCCTTTGACAAGGGTCAATCGGCACGGTACCGGCCCTCTGAAAAAGATCGTTGAATGAAGATCGGGGTAAAAATGCCCGATCAATTCCCCCACGTCCGCCTCTGCCAGGACGCGGGCCTCGCCGGATTCCCAGGCCCCCCCGATGTGACCGGAGGCATCTATCGCAGATCTGCCCCACCGGCCTTTTACTGCAAACCGTCTTTTTTCTGTCCCATCGACAATCAACTCCCCCTCTTTCAGGAACACCGGAAAAATCAACGCGGCGCTGCCGGCCATGGTGCAATCCCTGAATGAGAGGTTCCCCTTCAACATTTTGGGATATGGCCAGTTTCTCTCATAGCCTACCTCGATATTTCCGTCGATCTTTCCGGTAGTAGAGGAAAATCCCTCAAGATGCCTGCGCACCTCATCGGGAATGAGGGGCAAATCCTTCTGCTGCAACAGGTCTATGATATCAACCGACCCGGCCGCGGCCACACGGATGCTTGGGGCATCGTCATAAAGGCTGCTCACGTTGAGGGACCCCTCCTCAATCTGTGAATCCCTGAAATGGGCCTTGACGCCGGACACGCGGATACCGCCATTTTTAATCTCCAGCCTTCCCGAGACCCCCTCCACCGGTATTCCCCCGGCATCTTTGAATGCGGTGAGATCCCTGCAGGTAAGTTGCAACAGGAGGGCGCTGGCACTTGGCGGGAGATCGAGATCCTTGATCTGATTCAGCTTTCCATCGAGGGAGAAGCGATCCACCCGGACCTGGCCGGCTGAAAATATGGGAAAAAGCCGGGCATCTACCCATCGGGGAAGGAGCGATGACGGAAAAATCCTTCGGAAGGTTTCAACCGGCATGACATCGCTCGTGACGCTGAGACTGAGATAGGGATTCGATTTGTCCTTCAGGTCCAGTCTGGAGATGACATCCAATGTGAAGCCGGGGCCTCTCACCTGGAAGGATGGAATTTTTAGTGCGGATTCTGAATAGGATGCGTCAAAAGGGAGAAGGAGCCTGGCAAAGGAGAACGACTTCGTGTCGCCGTCATCGATAATCGCGAAGTCGAGATCGTTGATAATGATCTTTCCCTTTGCCGAGATGCCGGCGTTCAGGGACCCGGAGGCTGTTACATCCATGTCTGCCGTCCCCTTCTTCACCGGCAGATCCGGCAACTGGATATGCGACAGGGGGATTCCATGCGCCTTCACCTCTACATGGGCTGACGGTCCGGATATTGCGTCCCAGGCGATATGTCCCCTGGCAGAGAGGGGGACCTCGGCCCCCCTGTAATCGACCTTCCCGTTCAGAATCACATCGAACGTGGCCGGATCTCTGGACCTCCGGGAGAG
This sequence comes from Thermodesulfobacteriota bacterium, assembly GCA_030837545.1. Lineage (GTDB taxonomy): Bacteria > Desulfobacterota > DSM-4660 > Desulfatiglandales > Desulfatiglandaceae > AUK324. The sequence continues at coordinate 7,272 of JAUPKI010000317.1, forward strand.
GCGGACAAACAGTGCCCTGGACACGAACGGCGTTCCTCTCAGGGCAATCTGCGCCCTTTCCAGAGTGACGGAGGGGAACCCTGCCAGTGCCTTGAGAGGCGATTCCCCAAAAAATGCGTTATCGCCGCCGGATGATGAAAACCACCTGCCGTCACCTACGTCCAGTTCTATCTGAGGCTCCTCAAGGGCAAGGCCGGTAGGCACAATGCGTCCCCTGACTAATTCCGGCAGGGAAAGGGTGATCCTGATTCTGGATGCGGCAATTGCCTTGACGTCCCCGGGCGTCCTGACCTCAAAATCCCGGGCCTGGATGCCGACCCCTTTCCAGAAGATGAGTTGTATCCGGTTCGCATGGATTTCATATCCCACGGCCTCAGAGAGTCGCTGCAGGAGGTAGTCCTGAACCGATGGCTTCTGGATCAGGGAATGGAGGAGGAGGACTGATCCGAAGAACAAGAGGAAAAGGAGGAATGTCAGAAAAAGGATGGACCTTAACCGTCTAAATGCCATTGCTCGAAGTAATCTCTTAAAATACGATGGTGATCAAAGGCCAGAGGGGTAGGGAGGGAGTCCCGATCAAAGATGCCGATATCTGCCGCGTCGTCAGCGGCCCTAAGGGTTCCGGTTGCCCTGCCGACAAAGACCACCGAAATGGTATGATGGCGTGGGTCCCGCGACGGATCTGAATAGGCGCCCAATTGATACAACAGCTCCACCTCAAGCGATGCCTCCTCCAATGCCTCTCTCCTGGCCGCTGACTCGAGACTTTCCCCGTAATCCACAAAGCCGCCCGGAAGCGCCCAGCCGGGAGGCGGATTCTTTCTCTGTATTAAAACGATAGATGGTCCTGAACCGCGGGGCTCGTTTACAGGATGCCCCGGCTCCATCTCGATAATGATGTCAACCGTCGGAAAAGGATTGCGGTATTTCTCCACGATCTTCCCGCAGTTGGGGCAGACAAGGTAGTCTTTCATTTTTAGATTCTTAACGTTTCATGAAGTGAGTGGTCTATATGGCTAATTGGGTAAGGTAAGGCACCTCCCAATGCCTGGATGCGGCATATTGCCTTCACATCCTTATAACTCCACAGTCCAAAGTTCTCGTAATATATTGATATTATTGAATGTATAAATTCCGAGCCGTCATTCCGGCGAAAGCCGGAATCCATTATTATCTCGATAGGTCAATTGCTCTGGATGCTGGATCAAGTCCGCATGACGAGAGAACTTTGGACTCTCAAGCTTATAATATGAATCGGCCCAGAAAGAAAGTTAAAAGAATGTGCAACTCGTTGACAAAAGGCACACGCCCTGTTAGGCTGCCCGCATGAGCGACTTTGATTGGAATGACGAAAAGAATGAGCTGCTTGAACGCAGTCGCTGCATCTGTTTCGAGGATATCCTGGTGCATATTCAGAACGGAGACGTTTTAGATGTGATCAGGCATCCCAATCGCGAGCGCTACCCCAACCAGAATATCATCGTTCTCAACGTGGAAGGCTATGTGTGGTTGGTTCCATACGTGAAGGCCAGGGGAACCCGGTTTCTCAAAACCATCATTCCAAGCCGCAAGGCGACTCAGGAGTATCTGTCATGAACAAAAAGAAAATGCCATTTGACGAAGAAGAGCTCCAGATCCTGAGGGACTTCGAGGCAGGAGAACTGGAGAGTATCCCTGATTTTTCCCAGGAGAAAAGAGACTTGGAGGCAGCGGCACGGTATGCTCTCCAGAAAGACAGGCGGATCAACATCCGAATATCCTCCCGTGATCTGGAAAAGATACAGAAACGTGCCGCCCGGGAAGGGATGCCGTACCAGACATATATTTCGAGTACATTGCACAAACTGGTTACAGGAAGGCTGAAAGAGAAGGCCCAAGTATCGGAAGGGAATCCATAGGAGGCCATCTCAGCCCTGGATCCGTTCAAAGAGCGTTCAATCAACCCATCTGTAAACGCCCAGAGTACACATGACGACCTTTCTAACAGAACACGTTGTCGCCGAACTGGGACTCCTGGCCGGGGCGATGTATGTGACAGCGGTGGTGATGGCCGTCGATGCAGTCATGAGGAACCGCACGGCCCAGGGGGCCATCGCCTGGGCCGTGTCCCTGATCACCATTGTCGTCAACGACCCTGGTTTTGCAGGGGAGGTGGAAGCGATGTTCCGGGACGACCTGGCAGGCTGCCGTCAGATTCATCCAGGGGCACTGACCGAACGGCGCCTCTGGTTTCGGCTGGCGGTGCGCATTTCACGGCTGCTGGCGCCGATTCAGTAATAAACGCGGGGGAGATCAGCCGGACCCACGCGGGAGGGTGGGGACGCTGGAAAAAAAGCAAATTGGCTGCACGTGCGGCTGTTTGTGGTCACTTATTAACTGTCTCGTAATACTATTGACATTTTCGTCATGCCGGACTCGATCCGGCATCCAGAAACAGACTGGATTCCGGCTTTCGCCCGGAATGACAGTGTAAGGACAATTATGAGACTGTTAATATGGCTATTTTTTTTGATATGGGCTTGTATGGACTGGGACAACGAATTTCACAATGACTACGACGTGATGGCCCACGATCTTCACCGCAATCAACCCATGGCCTGGGAAGGCCCTGCAGGCGGTTTCGATCCTCTGGACATCACCAACCATGCCGACGCCTACCTGTACCTGAGCGACGATGCCCAGGGTGAGATCACCGGAAGCGGCAAAAAAGGTTGCACCCTAATGAATTCGAGTCTGTTTGCCATCTCTTTGTCCTTGACATAGAAAAAAGGGGAATATGGACAGGGTCATTATCACCGATGTCACATTGAGGGAGTTCGGCCAGAATGTGCCGGGGACCCACCTGCACATCTTTACGCCGGAAATGAGGGCCAGCCTGGCATTGGAGCTGATGGATCTCGGTTTTCCCAGCATCGAGGTCCTATCCTGCATTCATCCGAAGGTCGCCCCTGCCATGCATGAGGAGGCCATCAGAAAGATCTCGACAGATTTGGGGAGGATGGATCGTGTCCATATCATCACGCTGGTTCCCAATCTGACCGGGTACAGCTCCTTTCTTCGACTCGACCTGGGACCGGACGGGTTCAATCATACCCTGGGGATATTCTTTTCCGCAGTGGAGGCCCACAATCTGGCGAACCTGGGGAGACCGGTAAGCGAAACGATAGCCGAATACAGGACGATCCTGAAGGACGCCGCTTCGAGGCATATCCGGGTGGTAGCCTATATCTCTGCGGCATTTGGATATAGGGACCCAGGAAAGGGGGAGGTGATCCGGGCGGGCCTGGTTGAGATAGCTCGCCATATGGACCTCCTTTTTGATCAGGGGGCCCGGACTGTGACCCTTTCGGACCTTCAGGGGGTAGCAGGGAAGGATGAGACAGCAAGGATTTTGGAGACGATCCTCGATCTGAGGAAAGGGAGGGACCGCGATCGCATCGGATACCATCCGCACCACGTGTCCGGGGACCAGGCCCTGGCCAATTCACAGATCGCATTTGATCTGGGTCTCCGGCGCTTCGACGCATCCCTCGGGGGCACAGGGGGCTGCGTCACCGGGGCCCCCGGCAACCAGCCGACCGAGAGGCTGATTCATCTCTTTAATGAATTAGAGGTACAGACCGGGATCGATGAGGATAGCGTGATCGCGCTCGCTGAAAGGGTGAGGAGAGACCTCTATGAAAGGATCCCTCTCTCACGATCCCTCCCCCGCAACGAGGAAAGGAGGGGGAAGGATTGGAAGAGAGGGTCTTAGAAAAGGGCTGGCTGTGTCTGCGGCGATCTACCTGCCGCGCAGGAGTTCCGGGGGCACCTGGGCCTTTTCCGGCCACCCGTCAGGTATGTTCTGACCTGGTTTTTCCTTTAGTTTTTCTTTGGCTATCGGCAGCCCCGGCCGCTTGAAATCCTCGCGCGGTTTTTTGGGGATCCGGCCGTTTAAGATCGATTCCGAACGGAGTCTCCTGCCCGCGGTCTTTTCCATCATCCGGCCGATCTCCAGGATCCGGTCGATGTCGATCCCGCCGATATCGATCCCCATCTCATCCAGCATCACGCACATGTCTTCAAAGGTGACCAGGCCCACCACATTGGGGTCCTTGTAGTAATAGGAGCCTGTACCGGGCACCGGGACCTTGCCCAGGAAGTTGGCAGGCTGACCGCCCATCCCGCCGATGGTCCCCTCGAAGATGTCGATCCCGGACTGGAGGGCCGCCAGGACATTGGCCAGGCCCCATCCCCGGGTCACGTGAAAATGGGCGATATGGAGGTCCGTATTGGGGAGTTCGTCCAGTACCATGGAAAAATATCGGTATACCTGGTTGGGCGGTGCGGAGCCGTCATGGTCTGCATGCTCGATATCATCGGCCCCGATGCTGAGCCATCGCTTGGTGAACTCCAGGGCATCCTCGAATCGGGTAGGACCTGATATGGGGCTTCCCCAGATGGTGCTGACGGTGCCGCATATCTTGATGCCCGCCGCCTTGCACTTCTTGATGTACCGTTCCGCCTCCTTCCAGTAATCGGGAAGCGTGGTCCCGCTGTTGGCAAAATGGTGCTCTTCGTCCGTGGAGACCATCATCAGGACCCTGTCGGGCCCATAGCCCTTTTCCTTGAGCCGGATGGCCTGATCCACGGCCGGTTCACGGATGGTCACGCACGTCCATTCGATATCCTCATGTTTCAGGCCCTTGTTGGCCAGCCGCTTTTTAAATATGTCGTCATGCACCCCCTTTAGGACCTCTTCGGCGTCCTTGAACTGGGGCATGATCCGGGGGTTCCCCAGGTTGGTCACCTCCATCCGTTTCACGCCTGCAAAGGCCAGTTCCTGGAGATAATAGATCTTTGCCTCCGTGGGAATCCATTCCTCCTCGTGCTGAAACCCGTCCCTGATGGTGATATCGCCCAGTCTCACCCTTCTGGGCATTCTTGGATGGACCTTAAACATATCATGCTCACTCATTGTCTCCTCCTTATTATCTGGTCTAATTCACCACGTCGTCCTTCGTGTCTATGGTGAAAGCGCCTAATCCACTGTCATTGGCTTAAGGATAATCCGCTTGATCCCCGCCGTCACCCCGGCGAAGGCCGGGGTCCAGAAGATCTTGAACAGACTGGATTCCGGCCTTCGCCGGAATGACGCCCTTTGGTTGTGCATGAGGAGATGAGCCCTTAGGTCAATGACATTGACGCCTAACCTTTCACGGATCTCGGGAGCAGCATCTGGTGGTGGGGACAGATGCTCTTCGGGTTCTGGTAGCAGCACCTGGCAAACCCTATGAAATAGTCCCTGAGTGCCGCCATCGGGGCGATCTCGTCCACCAGCCCCGCCTTGGCGCAATATATGGGCCTGGACTGGTCATAATACTGCTGGGCCAGGGCGTTCATTTTTTCGATGACCGGATCGAGGGGATGCCCGGCGTCCTTTTCTTTGACCAATCGCCTTGCAAAGGCCGCCGCCGCAGCGGTCTCCCCGTGCATGACGTATATTTCCGTCGTCCCCACGCCGAGTGTGAAGGCATTGTTCCGAGTGGCCTGGGGGCCTCCCATGATGTAATGGGCCGCGGCCGTTCCCTTTCTCAGCACAACGCACATCATGGGCACATGCGAGCACTCGATGGAGTAGATCAGCGACTGGCCAAGCCCCAACAGCTCTGCCTGTTCAGCGATATCGCCCACATCAATGCCGCTCGTATCCTGGAACCAGATGAGGGGCAGTTTGTCTCTGCCGCAGAACATGACCAGCTCGTTCATCTTGATGAGACCTTCGCGGTAGAGCTTGCCCCCTATCCCGAGGTATTTGCCTTCTGCGTACTGGGGATAGCTCTTGCCTAAGAACCCCTGCCGGTTGGCGATGACGCCCACCGGAAAGCCGTCTACCTTGGCCAGGCCGCAATAGACCTCGGGACCATAGTCCGGCCGGTATTCCATATGTTCGCTCCCGTCGAATAGCCTTGCCAGGACCTGTTCCATGCTGTAGGTCCTTTTCTGATTGTAAGGGACGACAAAGTTGAGATCCTCCGGCGGATACAACGGATCGGCCGGCTCGGCAACCCTAAAGGTGGAAGGATCATACAGGGGCATGCCGGCCATGCACGTCTTGACGGCGTTGAGGACCCCTTCTTCCGTATCAAAGACCTTTCTCATGAACCCTGTCTTGTCATGGTGGATCCGGACGCCGCCGGGCGGGACCTCTTTGAACTGCCGGGTCGCCTCGATCAGGGTCTCGGCCCCCTCCAGGTCGAAATGACCCTTGGGGGACATCCCGCTGACGATGCCGCCACCGCCCACGGCCATGTTGGATTTCTCATGGGCGAAGATGATGGCCGGGCTGATGGCATGATAGCCGCCGCCCGCGGGATTGGTGCCGAACATCCCCACAATCACAGGGATCCCCTTTTCAGCAAGTTCGGAATGCCTGAAAAAGGTCCTCCCTCCGGACCGCCTCCCCGCATAGACCTTTTCCTGTTCCGTCAGCTTGACGCCGCTGCAGTTGAGCACCCAGACGAGGGGGATGTTCAGTTGCTCGGCCATATCCTGGGCCCGGAACACATGCTCCCGCTGGCCGGGGATCCACGCCCCGGCAAGGACCTTGTTGTCGGACGCGATGATCACCGCATATCGACCGGATATCTTCCCTAATCCGGTCCAGACCCCGGTGCTTTCTTCCTGGTTGAACTCCGGATCGTAAAGGCTGTTGAGGGGCAGAAAGGTGCCGGGATCCACCAGGAGATCGATGCGTTCCCAGGCAGTCTTTTCCCCTCTCTTGTGGATATGTTCGACCGGGATCCCCGTAAGCCTTCTTTTCTCGATGGCCTCGGCGATCTCTCTATCCATCCTGGATATCTCAAGGGCGTTTTCCCGGTTCTGCTCCCGGTCTTTCTCGTTGAGTTGCTTTCCTATCGGGGTCATTTTTTCAAAATACTGTCTCATGTCAGTCGGCCTCCCTGTAATCTGCTACGGTTTGTTGAAGTGTTGCGATCAGACCTGCACGGAATCGGGGATCACGGTAAAGCCTCGCATCCGCCTTCATCTCCCTTTCCACGAAGAGACGTTCATCAAATCCGCCCGGACCATAGTCTTTTAGAAGTTTGTTCAGGGCCTCTATGGACTGGGGGGCCAGGGGCCTTCCCAGGCGCGCGATCTCATCGTTTGCCTCTCTCAACGGTTTTCCCCAGAGGTGGGCGTAGCTTTTCGGGTCTTTTCTTCTGGCCACCTCTCGGTAAACATCCTCTTCGGCGGCCAGAATCCGTCTCTCATCCCCATGCACTCTGGGGATGGCGTCTTCGGGACAGGTCGCCATATCGAAGGCCTTTGGAAGGAGAAGGAGCCCGCTCTCATCCGTGTGGGTCTCCAGGGTCGCCAGATACTCGGCCTTGTCCGCGTCGGGATCAGCGGTTTTTCCCCTCTTGGGAAAGGGAAAGGGAACATAGACCACCGCGTTATAGATCCCGATGCCCTTGAGCAGGTCGGCCTTTACCTCTTGCGACGTCATGGCCATACACGCCGCATTGACCGGACCGGCCTTGATCAGGGTCCGGGCGATCCCTGCCCATCCCGGTATGAGGCCGATCATGGCCTCGCTGAAGCACATGCCGCTCCTGGAATCGCCTACCAGGTAATCGGCCATGAGGGGGATCTCCGCAGATCCGCCAAACCGCGTTCCGCCCCCACAGACAGCGACCACTCGCATGTCCAGGGCGATTTTCCTGATGATTCCATGGAGGGAAATCCCTTTTTTCAGGCGGTTGTCGGCCCAGTCAAAGAGTTGGTCGGTCTCTTCTGCCGATGCCCCGGCAGACGCCTTCTCCTTTCTGGCCTTGAGGGTGCCCTCCAGTCTGTCGAGGCTTTCCTTGAGATCTCCGCCGGCATGGACAGGGTCATTGGCGCCGTAAAGGATCAGAAATTCAAGACCATCCCTTTGTTCATAGACCCTGTCCAGACCTTCCAGATAGGCATCCAGACCGGGGTTTCCCACCTGATGGACGGGCGGGTTGGCATAACACAGGATGGCACCGACCTTTCCCTTGAAAGATACCCTGTCGATGACAAGATATGCCTTCCCTTCCGACCATTCATACATGGGTGCAAGATTTTCGTATGACGCTATCCTGTCGGACCGAACCAATCGTGCGGGTCCCTTCATAATCAGCCTCCTTATCTCGTCAAATTGAAAGCCATCGATACTTACATATACCAAACGGTGCAGCGAATCAAGCAATTCCGAAAGGTGCGGGATCTCGGGGTCTCCCTGGCTTTTATAATTGACAAAACCGGAACGTACGCCTATAAACTGGTTCGTTTAGTTCCTTATTCGTTAGACCCCTCTCGCGAAATTTAGGGATTTAGGGAGCTGAGGATTGAGGATTGACGAAAATTGTTATTTGGGCGGATGAATGGTTGAATGAGACATGCGGACAATGTGAGGGAATCTGCGGATGGGGTCAGGGGGGCTGTTTTTAATCCCTGAATTCCTGAATTCGCAATTCCTCAATATCTAAGGAGCGATTATGGACTTCAGCCTTTCGATGGAACAGGAGATCCTGCGCAATTCGGTCCGTGACTTTGCCGAGAAGGAGATCAAGCCGGTTGCCAGGGAACTGGATGAAAAAGAGGAATTTTCCTATGAAACCATGCGGAAGATGGCTGATCTGGGCCTTTTCGGGATGTTTGTTTCTGAGAAATATGGCGGCCAGGGTATGGATTACGTTTCTTACATCATTGCCACTGAAGAGATTGCCAGGGTGGACGGCTCACATGCCGCTACGGTTGCGGCGGGCAATTCCCTGGGTATAGGGCCCCTCTACTATTTCGGGAATGAAGATCAAAAAATGAAATATCTTCCCGCATTGTGCAGCGGGGAGGCCCTGTGGGGGTTTGGTCTCACCGAACCCAACGCCGGTTCCGATGCCGGCAATTCCAAGACTACGGGGGCCCTGGACGGCGACAAATGGGTGGTTAACGGGAGCAAGATCTTTATTACCAATGCCTCCACCCGGATTACATCGGGCGTGACGGCCCTGTGTCGCACGGGGACCCGTGAAGATGGTCGGCCTGAACTTTCGTGCATACTTGTAGAGTCGGGCGCCCCGGGGTTCGAGGCCAGGGAGATGCACGGCAAACTGATGTGGCGGGCATCCAATACCAGTGAACTCTACTTTGACGACTGCCGCGTCCCTCAAGAGAACCTTTTGGGTCCAAGAGGTCATGGGTTTTACCAGATGTTGCAGACCCTGGATGGTGGACGCCTCTCCATCGGCGCCATGGGCCTGGGGGGGGCCCAGGGGTGTTTTGACCTGGCCCTCAAATACAGCAGGGAACGGGAGCAGTTCGGCAAGCCTATCTCCAATTTCCAGGTGAATGCATTTAAGCTGGCCGACATGGCCCTTGAGATCGAATGCGCCCGGCTTATCCTTTATAAGGCCTGCTGGCTGAGAGACAATAACAAGCCCTTTTCCAAAGAAGCGGCCATGGCCAAGCTCCACTGTTCCGAGGTCATGTATCGATGCGCCAACCACGCCGTCCAGCTCCACGGGGGGTACGGACTGATGAAAGAATACGACGTGGAACGATTCTACAGGGACCAGAAGCTCCTGGAGATCGGAGAAGGGACCTCAGAGGTGCAGCGGATTGTCATCTCAAGGCTTATCGGCGCGCTGTAGAGCTGGGATATGGGATCTTGGATTGTGCCAGTCAGCATGACAGCGGACCTCTTTTGGATTGGGGAATTTTCAATATGCCGATAGAGATGGCCATGATCTATGGTATGCGTCCCGTATCCAGTGTGCAGTATCCCGTATCCAGCAACGAAGTGTGGATTGTGGAGTTGAAAGTTGAAAGTTGAAAGAGCCAGCATCCAGTTTCAAATTACCCGTATCCAGCATCCAGCATCCCGTATCCAGCATCCAGCACCGCGCAGCCTTTCATGTTAGATTTTATCTTAGGCAAGGATATTACCGCCTACGTCCGGCGTCATCGTGGGATGGTCATCTGTTCGCTGGTGCTGATGGCCATATCCTCGGTGTTCGTCGTGGTTCCTGCCTACCTTCTTCAACCTTTTGTCGACGAGGGGATGAAGACAGGATCAGCGCCTGTCGCCTGGAAGATTCCCTGGGTCCACTTTGATGCCGCTTCATGGTTTTCCTGGAAACGCACCGAGTTGACCATTGTGGAGGGGATTTCACCCAATCGCCTCCTGGCGCTCCTTACGCTGGTTGCCTTTGTGGCGGTATTCGTTAGGTCCGCCACCAGCTATTTCAGCGGCCTTTCGGCTGCCGCCTTTTCCAACCGGGCAGTGAAGTCTCTTCGAATCGACCTCTTCACCCAGTTCATCTCTCTCTCGCTTGAGTTTTATAACAAACGGAAATCAGGGGAACTGATTGCCAGGTCCACGGCAGACCTCGCCGTCTTACAGGGCCTGATCGCCGAGGTGCTCTTAGGGTTGATCGAGTATCCGCTCGAAGCCCTGGTGTTCCTGATCTATCTCTTTGTAATGAACCTCAAGCTGACCTTGCTGGTCTTCATTGTGGTGCCCTTGATTGCACTCCTGGTGAGGCTCTTCGGCAGGAAGGTCAAGAAACATTCCTTTCGGGTTCAGGAGGCCACCGCAGAGGTCACCTCCACCTATCATGAAACCCTCCTCTGCCTCAGACTGGTACACGGGTTTTTTACGGGAAAGAGGGAGGTCAAGCGGTTCAGTGAGTTGACCGATAACCTCTACCAACGGATCATGAGCTGGAATCGGTGGCAGTTAGGGCTCGGTCCGATGATGGACTCCGTTGTTTTTCTGGTCATGCCCGGCGTGTTGATTGTTGGAAAAGTCTATTTTCACCATAGCCTCGGCGAACTCATGGCAATGGCCTACGCGTTTTCACGGGTCTACAGACCCATCAAGAGGCTGGCCCTGGTAAATAATCAAATCAAGACGCTTCAAGGCGCCACCCAGCGTGTTTTCGGAATCATGGAATCCGTCCCGGATATTCGGGATGCGCCCGGTGCAAAACCGCTCCCGCGCCACAGGGAAAGCATCGCGTTCGATAAGGTGAGTTTCGGCTATTCACCCGGCGACTGGGTGCTCAAGGATGTCTCGTTCTGCCTCAAACAAGGGGAGATGGCGGCCTTTGTCGGGTCTACCGGGGCCGGAAAAAGTACACTTCTGTCCCTGATCCCCCGTTTTTATGACGTCGTCGAGGGGAAGATCTCCATTGACGGCGTCGATATTCGGGAGGCGACGCTGAAATCGCTTCGCAGGCAGATCGGGATTGTCAACCAGGAAACCCTCCTGTTTAATGAGACGATCCAATATAACATCGGCTATGGTGATCCACAAAAGGGGATGGAGGCCATTATCTCAGCGGCAAAAGCTGCTCATGCCCACGACTTTATCTTGGCCCAGCCCCATGGGTACCAGACTACGGTCGGGGATCAGGGAAGCCTCCTCTCAGGCGGACAGAGACAGCGGATCGCCATTGCAAGGGCGATACTGGTCAATCCGGCCGTTTTGATGCTGGACGAGGCGGCCTCAGCCCTCGACGCAGAGAGTGAGAGGCGTGTCCAGAAGGCGATTGAGGGATTAAAGGGGACCCGGACGATCCTGATCGTCGCCCACCGGCTGAGCACCATCATGCGGGCAGACCGTATTTTCGTCTTAGAGGCAGGCAGAATCATTGAATCGGGGACCCTTGAGGAGCTGTTGAGTTTAAAGGGACGATTCAGGCAGCTTCATGATATGCAGTTTGGCGGAGAGGGCAGGGGGCAGGGAGCATAGAGCAAAGGGCAAGGGGCATAGGGCGAAGGACACATGTCACAAGGGGGGGGGCACGCAATGACGCTGAACAAAGAACGTATTGTCAGGAGCGTAATGGAAAATGTGGGTTTCAAGCCGCGGCGGAAAAGCCCCCAGCTCTTCCTCTTTCCGGAACTGGATCGCACGTTCCTAAGTCGGAAGCGTGCTGGTGAGATCGTCGACTCCCTGTTTGAAAAGATCAAAGGCGCCCTGTCTCGCGGTGAAGATGTACGCATCAGCGGCTTCGGCAGGTTGGAGGTAAAATTCAAGTGGGCCAGAAAAGGGAGAAATCCGCAGACAGGAGAAATGATTATCCTCAGGTCCAGCAGGACGGTCCGTTTCAAGACCTCGCCAAGGCTCAGGGAGAAGATCAACGCGCCGGATCTGGAGGTTTCCAAGAGCTGAGAACGCACCCTGGGGTTTTCAATGACGACGATTTCATTTTCTCTCCGGAGCGTTTGGTGCTGACTAAACATTGATGCCTTATCTTGACTGTGGGATATATGGATTTATTATTGATAATGATTACTATGTTGAAAGTTAAAAGTTCTTTCGTCATGCCGGACTTGATCCAGCATCCAGAACGACTAAGCCATTGGAATAATAATGGATTCCGGCTCTCTCCGGAATGACGGCCTGGAATTTACACTTCTGACAATATCAATAGGATATGGAAACTTTGGACTGTGGAGTTACTATATAACTTGCTGTTATTTGTTTTGAAAATTTCAAAAAGGGATTTCTCTGACCATTATGCTGCTTCGCCGCCATATTCTTCTTAGCGCCCTCAAACTATTTGATATCGCGATCATGGCCCTCTCTTATCTTCTCGCAGCAGGGACGCTATCGCGCTACTCGGTCCCACTCTCTATTGAGCGACTCCTTTCCCTCCAGATGTCCATAAAGGAAATCATCTTTTTCTCATCACTGCTGCTGTCATGGCACATTCTATTTATCCTCTTCGGATTCTACCGATCGCGGCGTGTTTCCACTCGAAAACAGGAAATCACCGATCTGCTAAAGGCCGACCTGTGTGGAACGTTAACCCTGTTTATTGCAGCGAGACTATTCAATGTTGTGATGGTTACTCCCCTTTTTCTGGGAGTCTTCTGGGTAACGGCCACCGCCATTGGCATCTTGAACAGACTCTTGCTCAGATGGGGGCTCGGCTGGATCAGGGTGAAGGGTAGGAATCTGAGATATGTTCTGATTATCGGGACAGATGATCGAGCGATCAATTTGGCCCATCTGATTGAAACCAAGGCAAAACTTGGCTACTGCCTGACAGGTTTTGTGAACGGAAACGGAGAAGGGATTCGAAAGGTACAGGAAACCGGTTATCCTGTCGTGACCGATTTCAAGGGCTTTCCATCTTTTGTCAGAGACCGGGCGGTGGATGAGGTCTGGATCAGCCACCCCAGAGACGTCATTGAAGGCGAGTTGTCGCGACTTGTTGTTTTCTGTCGAAAATGCGGCATGATCATCCGCTATTTCTCCGGGCACTTAGAGTCGATGCAGGCCCTTTCAGAAGGCATACCCTTTGAAGACGAGTCGGTGTTTACATCTTATCCCGGTCCGGTGGATGCCAACTTTTTCATGGGAAAACGGTTGATGGATATCGTGGGTTCGCTGGCATTACTGGTTATTTTGTCGCCCTTGTTGGCCATCGCCGCTGTTCTCGTCAAGGTTACGTCGCCAGGGCCGGTCTTTTTCGTTCAGGAAAGGATCGGTTTTAACAGGCGCAAATTCCGTCTGTACAAATTCAGGACCATGTGCCAGGGGGCAGAGCAAAGGCTTTTCGAACTGGAACACCTTAACGAAATCAGCGGCCCCGTTTTTAAAATGGCGAATGATCCGAGGCTTACGAGAATCGGCAAATTTTTGCGCAAGTCAAGTATCGATGAATTCCCTCAGCTTTTCAATGTCCTGAAAGGCGACATGAGCCTGGTAGGGCCGAGACCCCTGCCGGTGCGGGATTATCATGGATTTAATGAAGATTGGTATCGTCGTCGTCTCTGCGTGCTTCCCGGGATGACCTGTCTCTGGCAGGTCAACGGCAGAAATGCCATTCCATTTGACGAGTGGATGGGACTGGATTTGAAATATATTGATCAGTGGTCGTTGCGGCTTGATTTCCAAATCCTGTTGAAAACAATTCCAGCGGTCTTGAAAGGGTCAGGAGCAGCATAATTGTCGGCCGTTTCTCAATCAAAACCGCAGCCTCTCATCAGTAGGACCATTGTTAAATAAACGCCATGACCATCGTTGAAATGTTGGAAAAAACCAAAGGGTCTTTCTCCGAAAAAACTGCCATCATTTGTGCACAAAAAACACTCTCCTATGATGACGTGTACATCCAGTCCAACGCCCTGGCAAATTTTCTGGTGGCAACCGGCCTCAAAAAAGGGGGGTATGTGGGTGTGATGCTGAAAAAATCGCCTGAGGTTGTTGTCTCCTTTCTGGGTGTTGCTGCTGCCGGCGGTATTGTCTTCCCGGTGGACTACACGCAGACACTTGCCCACATCCAATACATCCTGAATCTTACCAAACCGTCGGCCCTGGTAGTGGAAGCAGAATTCCAGCCTTTGCTTTCAAAACTCGACCTCACTTGTCCGGAGGAACGTATCCTTGTTATCGGGAAAATGGGGGGGGGGCGATACAGCCCATGGAGAGGCATCCTCTCAGGGCGTCCTCGCGGCAGGCCTGATGTGAAGGTCCAGGAGGATGATGTCGTATATTTGAACTTCACATCAGGGACCACCGGCGTTCCTAAGGCGGCTGTCGCCACCCACGAAAATATTTACTGGAATACCCTCGCCTCAATCGAAGCCCTGAATCTCACCCCAGATGACATCCATCTCTGCCTCTTTCCTGTTTTCGGCCATCCTCACGAGCTGTTTGCCCGTCCACTCTATTTGGGAGGAACCATTGTCCTGATAGATAGTATCGCCCCCAAAACGATCGCTAAGGCTATTTCAGATAATCGGGTGACCTGTATGATGGGGGTTGCATCCATATACCAAACCTTGATCCGGTTCCATGAGTCCAATCCTTTCGATTCCAATTCTCTGAGGGTCCCCGAAAGCGGCGGCATGCACATTTATCCCTCCTTGGCCCATCAATTCAGAGAAAGGTTCGGGATCTCGATGATACCGGTTTGGGGAAGTACCGAAACCATGGGAATCGCCTTCGCCAATCCGGTTGACGATACAAAAAAGGAAGGATCGATCGGAAGACCCTGCCCGTACTACCAGGCAAAAATCGTGGGGGAAAATGGAGAGGACCTGGCAGAAAACGATATTGGCGAGATGGCCGTCAAAGGACCTGCCGTCTCTGCCGGATATCTTGAAAACTTGGAAGAAACCCGGAAGTGCATGAAGGATGGGTGGTTCTATACAGATGACCTGGCAAGAAAGGACGCTGATGGCTATTTCTATTTTGTCGCCAGGAAAAGCGGGATGATGAAAGTGGCAGGAATGAAGGTATTCCCTGTGGAGATTGAGGATGTCTTGAGTTCGCATCCAAAGATTGCCGAAGCAGCGGTTACCAGGGTTTATGATCGGTTACACGGGGAAATGCCCAAGGCCGTTATCGTCCTGAAAGCGGGAGAAGAAATGGACAAGATGGAGATACGCAGGTATTGTGAGGAGCGTATGGCGAAATACAAGGTACCCCGCGTCATAGAGTTTCGAGCAGAATTGCCGAAGAGTCCAGGAGGGAAGGTCCTATATCGGTTATTGTGACAAGAGAGACAGGAAACCCGTGCCATGGAATCAAAAGCCGTTGTACTGTATGCCGATAGGTTGCCAATGAAGGGGATTGTCCAACCGGGTCCCCATGAACTGTACCAGAACCCACGCATAGCCGTCGAAACACGTCCATTGGGCGATCTGGACCCGGATGATATCCGTGTAGAAATGATCTACGCCGGAATTTGCGGAACGGATGTCCATTTAGTGGAAACCAATCCTAACACCGGGTATATTCGCTGTTCGGCGCCGGCGGATATCCCGGAAACCGGACGGGTCTTGGGACATGAAGGCGTTGGCAAGGTTATTGCGACTGGTAGCCATGTCCACAACGTGAAATCCGGCGCACTGGTGGCATTTGAATCCATCATCGTCTGTCACCACTGCAACGAATGCCGCAGCGGAAGATTCAATCAGTGCCGAAATGCCCGCTTGCTGGGGCTTGAGCGGGACGGCCTCTTTGGCACAATGGTTGATGTACCCGCCTTACTGGCCCACGATATTGCGCAATATGTCTTGACCGACCAGGATCTTAAAGGGATGGCCTGTCTGGAACCTGCAGGCGTGGCATTCGTCGCATGCCAGAACGGCCAGGTATCCGAAGGAGATGTGGTGGTTGTTTTCGGGGCAGGCCCTATAGGGCTGTTCTCTGCCATGATGGCCAGGGATATCTTTGGGGCCTCACAAGTCCATACAGTGGAGCCGATACCATTCAGGAGGAAATTGGCCGAAAAATGGTGTAATCAGACATATGATGTGGAGGATTTCTTAAATAACTGCCCGAAATCGGTAGATGTGATTATTGAGGCATCGGGCCGTCTGGACAATGTCACAAGGATATTCCGTCGCGTGAATGCCAATGGTCGAATTGTCCTCCTGGCAAGAAGCGGGGGCTCTCTGGAAATTCGTGACGTGGATCACATGATTAGCAATGCAGTGACGCTGACAGGCTCACGGGGGCACCTCGGCGGCGCGTTTGAGACAATCCTGAGTCTTTGCAGAAACGGGAGATTATCCTTGCATGAATTTGTGACGGAGGTTGTCAGGGGGCCGGAAGGGCTTGCGGATATCCTTGGCTCGCCGGAGCGGATCCTACAAGAAAATTGCAAGGTTCTGGCTTCGTTTCAGGATTTGCTCAATCATTAAAACAACACGCGGAGACTGTTGAATTATTATGGATGATAATAAGGAAAGATTGAAAGAACTCAGGTCCCAGATGACCCACGTCAATGAGAAGATAATGAATCATCTCAATGAGTTCTTCCAGATATCAAACAGAATCGGTCACGTGAAAGATGAAATGGGCCTGCCCCACTTCGACCCGGTTAGAGAATCTGAGATGCTTAGAGAAATCAGGGAGAAAAACAAGGGGCCCATGCCTTATGATCTCATGAAAAGAATCTTCAAAGACCTGTTCAGGGCCTCGGTTGAAGAAATGGGTGTGGGAAAACGAAGAAGGCTGGAAGTGGACCGGCTGCCTGACCGCGAAGGCCAGGTCATTGTCGTCAATGGCGTCGAAATAGGGGGTCAACGGCCGGTCCTGATGGCTGGCCCGTGCGCGGTCGAAAGCTATGAGCAGCTTCGCACAACCGCCGAGAGACTTCATCAACTCGGGGTTCGCATCTTGAGGGGAGGGGCATTCAAGCCGCGGACCTCTCCCTACAGCTTTCAAGGACTTGAGGAGGAGGGACTGAAGATACTGAGACGTGTCGCTGATGAACTCCATATGGCGGTCATTTCAGAGGTCATCGATACAAGAAGTGTTCCGCTGGTTGCTGAATATGCCGACATTCTGCAGGTCGGGACCCGAAACATGTTTAATTATGCCCTTCTAAAGGAGCTTGGAAAGATCCATAAGCCGGTGATGATAAAAAGGGGTATGATGGCTACCATCGATGAACTCATTCTCGCGGCAGAGTATGTTTATATAGGGGGAAACCATGAGATCATGTTATGCGAAAGGGGGATCAGGACCTATGAAACCCAGACCAGAAACACCCTCGATATCTCGTCTATCCCTATCTTAGCCAAGGAAACAGCCCTTCCCGTTATCGTTGACATCAGCCATTCCCTGGGCAGGAAGGACATTGTTAAACCCATGGCCCGGGCGGCTCTGTCGGCCGGGGCGCACGGAATCATGTTTGAATCCCACCATGATCCGAAGATCGCTCTTTCAGATTCAGAACAACAGTTGGACCTCAAGGAGGCTGAAGAGCTCGTTCGTTATCTGGAAGGTTTTTTTGAATTATCGTGATCCTGCAAACCGTAGGCCCTATTTGAGAGGTTCGTTGCGAGGCTGGTGATGAGAAGCCGTATCAACCATAGCGGAAATGTCATATATCATGTGGAAGTTAAAACGAGCACCTCCACTTATCCCATCACTATCGGTGAGCCGCTTTTGGATTCATTCAAAGGGTTTTTTAAGGGGTATCCCAGCGTCTTTCTGTTAACAAATGATACGGTCTTCGACCTCTATAACGAGAATCTTATCCGCCAGATGGAAAATGACCTCCCTTTCCTTTCTCATATGACCGTCCCAGACGGGGAGAGATACAAGAGCATCGAGACATTGAATGGCATATACGAGGAACTTTCATCGAAAGGACTGGGTCGTGATGGGTGTGTGATCGCCTTTGGCGGCGGCGTCATCGGCGATTTGGCAGGCTTTGCGGCTGCCACGTTTATGAGAGGGGTTGATTACGCGCAGATCCCGACTACGCTCCTGGCCATGGTGGACAGCAGCATCGGCGGAAAAACCGGAATCAACCTTATCAAAGGGAAGAATATGGTTGGGTCTTTCCATCATCCCAAAGCCGTATTCTGTGATCTCAGTTTTCTAAATACACTGCCTGAAAGACAATTCAACGCGGGCGTAATGGAGGTCATCAAATATGGGCTAATACTGGATGAGGCCTTTTACAGGTTTATCCTGGCCAACAGGGACCGCGTAGCCGCCCGAGACAGGGATGTCGTTGCTTATCTGGTCTATCGATGCTGCGAATTGAAGGCCCAGATCGTCGGTCAGGATGAGAAGGATAAGGGCATCCGGGCTATCCTGAATTTTGGCCATACCGTAGGACATGCACTGGAGAGTTATACCGGCTATCGCGTGTATCTGCACGGAGAGGCAGTGGCATTGGGCAGCCTTGTCATCATTCGCCATCTTGTTGAAAAAGGGGTATTGAGCATTCAATCCTTAGAGGAATTTAAAGGGATTCTGGGTTTTTTCGAACTGCCAACCTCCCTTCCTTCGGATTTTGAAGTTGACGCGATATTGAGGCATTTTTCTTATGACAAGAAAAAGGAGCATGGCAAATCCCGATGGGTAACACTGCGAGACGTAGGATCTGCTGAATGGGGGCAGGCTATGGACATTGAAGAGGTGAACAGCATTCTGCGGGGGCTTCAAAGAAATGGATAACATATCTATCCTGGTGATCAATGGTCCTAACCTGAATATGCTGGGTAGAAGGGAACCGGATCAATATGGGGATATGGGATTAGATGAAATCTGCCGGAAAATCAAATCCCATGCAGAAAAGAGGAATATTCGGGTTGAATTTTTCCAGAGCAACATGGAGGGCGAGCTGATTAACCGCATCCAGGAGGCCCCGACGCGTTTTTCCGGGATCATCATTAATGCCGGTGCATATTCACATACCAGCATTGCGATACGAGACGCTGTTTCAAGCATTTCTGTCCCCGTTGTCGAGGTTCATATCTCCAATATCTATAATCGTGAAGGATTCCGTCATCATTCCTATCTCGCCCCTGTATGTGCAGGATCCATCGTCGGCTTTGGATACCTAAGCTATATTCTGGCCCTGGAGTATTTTAGCTTGTCTCGTTAGACCGATGGACATTCAAGACCTGATGACAGCATCGGTTAACGATTCAACCCCTGAGAAGCCATAAAGAAGAACCATGAAGTTGAAAAGCAAGGAAGAGGTCTTCAGGAGTGTCTGCCGGATCTGCCATGGGGGATGTGGGGCGCTCCTGTTCGTAAGAGATGGCAGACTCATGAGGGTAAAGCCTGATCCAGATTCTCCTTTCAGTCTGGGCAGAATGTGCATCAAAGGTCTTGCCACGCCTGAAATCATGTATCACCCTTCCAGACTCCTTACCCCCTTGAAGCGTGTGGGGGCGAGAGGATCCAACCGTTGGGAAGAAATAACCTGGGAAAGGGCCTTGAGCGAGATTGCCGGCAAGCTCGACAGGATCAGAGGCGAATCGGGCCCCGAATCGATCGCCCTTGGCCAGGGCACGGGAAGGCATCATTTTATGCATGTCATCCGTTTTGCCAACTCCCTTGGAACGCCCAACTGGTATGAACCGGGCCTTGCCAATTGTCTGCTGCCGAGGATAACCGTCAGCCAACTGACATATGGGGGATTCGTTGTGGCAGACTACTACGGAAAAGTAGCCCCCAAAACCATCCTGTTCTGGGGTCACAACCCGATTGTAAGCGGGCCTGACGGAGAACTCTCCTTCCCAGTCAGACGGGCCTTAAAATGGGGCAGCTTTGGAATTGCCATCGATCCGAGGAGGTCGGAAACCGCCAGACAATGCCGAATATGGCTGCCGATAAGGCCCGGGACGGATGCCGCCCTTGCCCTTGCGATGATTCATGTCATTACCCACGAAGGCATCTATGACAAGGACTTTGTAGAAAAATGGACGGTTGGCTTCAACCGGTTGAAAGCCCATGTTGCCCTTTACACCCCCACATGGGCCGAAGGCATCACTTGGGTCCCGGCAGAGATGATTGTGGCAGCCGCAAGGAGATATGCTCTTGAAAAGCCTTCTGTTTTGGAGTGGGGAGTTGCCATTGAACACAACACCAACTCGCTTCAAACCGTGAGGGCCATCTCCCTGCTCAGAGGCCTGACCGGGAATATCGATATTCCTGGCGGGGACATACTGGGCATGAATATTGTCAGGCCCTACCCGGTCATGAGGGACCAACTGCCCAAAGGGATGGCAGAAAAAAGGATAGGGGCCGGTCAGTTCAAGCTATTGGGAGGCTTCCGGTCGCTTATCCCTTCGGCGCATGTTCCCGGCCTCTTCAAGGCCATGCGGACAGGGGATCCCTATCGAATAAGGGCGCTTTTGGTTTTCGGGGGGAATCCGATGGTCACCGTCGCCAATTCCAGGGAGGTCTATGAATCGCTGCAAAAACTGGACCTGCTCGTTGTAACGGATCTATTCATGACCCCAACCGCTGGTCTGGCCGACTATGTGCTCCCTGCCGCCTTCTGGCCGGAGATCAACCAGATCATCGAACTCCCTTTTGTTGCTGAAAATGCCGTTTTCGCCCAACAGAAGGTGGTTCAGACCGGCCTGTGCAGACAGGACGAGGAGATTATGATCGACCTTGCCAGAAGGCTGGATCTGCCAGGGTCAGATCAATCGCTTCGGGATATCATTGATTTCCGGCTCGAGCCGCTGGGTTTGACTTTTGAAGATTTAAGAAATAAAATATATAGTTATCCGCGCCATGAGTACAGAAAATTTGAGAAGAACGGGTTCAGGACCCCTTCGAAAAAAGTTGAACTCTATTCCAGATTCCTGGAAAGACAGGGATACGATCCCCTTCCCGCCTATCAGGAACCCCCGGAGAGCCCGGTCAGCCAGCCGGATTTATACAGGGAGTTTCCTTATGTGTTGACGACGGGAAGCAGAAGGATTGAGTTTTTTCACAGTGAACACAGACAGATACAGTCTCTCAGGAAGAGGAGGCCCGATCCGACCGCAGAAATGCATCCGGCAACGGCTTCCCTGCATGGCGTTGCAGATGGGGATTGGGTAACTGTCAGCTCTCCTCGAGGGCAGATACAAATGAGGGCTGCGGTGACCGAGGATATTCGAACAGGGGTCATCAACATTGATCACGGGTGGTGGTTTCCTGAAAGGGGCGGCCCTGATTTCGGGGTCTGGGCGTCCAATGCCAATCTGCTGACATCCAATGCGCCCCCTTATGACCCGGCCTTCGGGAGTTATCAACTAAGGGGGCTTTTGTGCAACGTAGAGAAAACAAGTGGGGATCTCTGATCATTGGGGACGGCCATGAGACACTATAGGTACTTTTCCTGGTTTCTGTTTTTAGCCCTGATACTGTCCTGTTCGGCAAAAACGACGTCCGAAGAGATTACCGTCAATAAAGGGGATGTCTCTCCACCGGCCCCCTTTGTCTTGGGTGCCGGCGACAAGATCAGCCTCAGCGTATGGCGCCATGACGACCTCGCAAAGACCGTACAGATAGACCCCTCCGGAGATATTTCACTCCCCCTCATAGGAGACATAAAGGCATCTGGCTTGACCACCGCCCAGTTGAGAGAAGAGGTCCGCTTGCGGCTCTCAAAATACATCGTCAATCCCAAGGTCGATGTCAATGTATCTACATTAACCAGCCAGAATGTCTACGTCCTGGGCGAGGTCAATTCTCCCGGATCTTTTACCCTCAACAGGGATATGCTGGTCTGGGATGCCATATCATTGGCGCAAGGGTTTACTCAGGACGCAAACCAGGATGCGGTGTTGCTCGTAAGAAGTGAGAATGGCTTAGGCAAAATAAGCGCCTTGAACCTGGATATCCAAGACATGTTTAAAAAGGGCGAGGTGCTTCCGGATTACCGCTTGAAAAACCGCGATCTCATTTATGTTCCACCAAGCACGATTGTTGATGTTGAGAGGTTTATGAAGAGGCTAAACAACATTCTCAGCCCTATCCTGAATATTGAAAGAGGCATCATCATGAGCCAGGATGTACGCAATGTGCTGAAGGGCAAAGACATAACAGGTGGAGTCGTTTATTAACTTAATTTTGATGCATTCGTAAAAAGTCTTTACCCAGTTGAAAAACGGGGTCCAGAGGTTTTATAAGTTATTGAATCCCGCTGCGGCGGGACTGGATTCCGGCTTTCGCCGGAACGACGGGGAATAGCGTTTCGTGACTTTCAAATAACTAAATCATAACGTCTTAATATAATAGATAAGTTATTTTCGGTCACAGTGCCGCAGCGCGGCATCAATTAGCCTTTTACGAGACCATCAATTTTGTGATCGGAAAAGCAGCTATGAGGTACCGTTGAATCGAGGTTGTCTCCTGATTTCGTTGCTCTGAAGGACGACTACGCCTTGCCTCCAATCCGTTTGTTTCCTTTGAAAAGCGTCAGCATTACAAGAGGTATGCTTGCAGAACATTTCTGTGAACCACTACTGATAATGGAAGTCAAACCATACTACGGGATAGTCTGTAAGCGGAAACAATCATAGTAGGAAAAGAAGGATGGTTTTACATATGCTGCCCATAGTCCGTGCCTTTCTTCCTCTTCTAATGACAGTATTGTTTGCCTTGCACGTTTCCAGTGACCTTACTCACGCAAACACTGAAAAAGATGCTGAGTCCAGCAACCAGACGATTCCCGTGGTGAAGAGGAAGCAGCCTTCAATAAATATAGCTCTCAATTTGCATATGGATCCTTGGGGAAGAAAGGAGGATAGTCCCGAGGAATTAATGATTCAATATGAAAAACATAGGGATGCATTCCTATGGCTATGTAACTTGGCTAAGCAGAAAGGGTTTAAGATCACAGCGGAAATTACAGGATTTTATGCTGAATATGTTATCAGACAAAAGCATGTAACCGATTTTCGTGATTTTATGCCTGGCAAGACGCATTTCCTCGGGACTCATCTACACGAAAACTATAAAACGAATAACACGCCATATGTTTGGGCCCAAAGTTGGGATTCAAAAGATGCCCAAAAGATATTCAGGGACCAAATTTCAATGATTAACCGCATATTTGAATCCTTAGGGTGTTCGAAAACAGACAACCATCTCATTCATGGCGTTGTGGTCGAATCCGAAGATCCAGAGACACTTTACGGTGCTCGAGACGCAAACAACAATCCGTACCCAAATTATTTTGATATCGTTACTGGTTACGGTTTGCTCAACCACCCCTATCGGACCAATTCCGATGGTCTTCGGAGAAGAGTTCCCTTAGAAGACTTGAAGGGAAGGTTTATTGCGATCCCAAAGCCTACTCCGGGTTTCATGGGGATCATACACGTTCCGTTGGGTCCGCCTCAAAGAGTCAACCTGACACTCCCGATGATACAGAAGGATTTCATCTTAGAATACATTGAATGGAAGACCTATAACGTACTGGATCTCCCTCCACGTCCGTGGATTTTTGCGTTTGACATACACCCGTTGGATCTGAATGCAGGTCTTATAGGAGGAGATGGAAAAGAAATTCGTAAGACCTTCGCACAATTTTATGAATGGATAAACGAAAATTTCAGGGATGTTTCAAGATATGCCACGTCTGCAGATGTTGCAACAGAGTATTTGAAGTGGGAAAAAAAGAATCCAGATACATTGATGTATGGCGCTGCTGGAAAATCTGATGTGGGGCAATCTGATTTCCTGACCAAGAACATCTATTATCACCTGAAAGGTTATGGTCCGCACTCTTTTGTCTACTATGCTGAATATACTCTGGATCAGAATAAAGTCTATGATTTTACGAGGCATATACATGAACACTCGTTTTTGATTGTTCCCAATGGAATCACTCCAACCATAGATTTGAGCAGGCTGATTTCTGGAAGTGTCAAGGTTATCAGTAGGAGCGGTATCTATACCATGGATAGCGCTTCAAATATCCCCATTTCTGTAGAGCCTGTTCTGGTAACTTCGGAAAGATAGAACTTGAGCGTCTATGGAATAGGATGATTTTAGAAAATAGTTCTACTAAGCCTTTTATGATTCGATGTCAGGTCCTGACTGTTAACGTAATCCTGGCGAGGGCAACATAACATGGAAAACAGGAATCCTGGCAACTGGCTTTTTGCTATAGCGGGGATCAATCTGCCCCTGGTTCTTTGGGGGATTTTTTTGGTGGCCATCGCTGTCACCTGTTTAACATTTCTGTTTTCACCTATTTATAAAGCGACAACGATTCTGACCCTGGATTCGGACGCTGAAAAGGTGCTGAGAGGGATCGACCTCGCCTATCCCACAACACAATCAACCGACTATATCAGATTTGAATATTTTGCCATCCATAGCATTACATTGATGCGTTCAGTAGATCTTGCCCGAGAGGTTATCAATAGGTGCAACATCACGGATAGCTCTGGCGAAGAGGTGCTTCCTGAAAACCTGATAGAACCCGGCCTCTTCAAATTGCTGTTCAAGAATAGCGGACAGGGGATTGATGTAGACTGGATAGCAGATACTCAGCAGTTTGCCATAACGGGATATTCAGAAGAACCGCATAAGGCTGTTATTGTTTCAGAAGCCTATACAGAGGCTTTTCTCCAAAAGAATGCCGGTCAATTTAGGGATATGCTAAAGGTTTTGATGACAAATTTAGAAAGCCAACTTGAAGAAAGCAAAACAAAGATCAAGAGCATTCAAGGCGATATTCAGAAAATACGGCTTCAGCACAATATGCCGGACTCGTCAAATGAATCTGAGAAGCTGACCGGACAAATTCTGGAAATTGAGACGAGCCTGTCTTCCAGTATCCTTGAGGAGAAGACATACAGTAGAAAGATCGAACACCTTTCTGCTGAAGCCACAAATCATGAGAAGCTCTTGAAATACCGTCACATTATGAGAACAAATCCCCTTGTGACTGAGTTGAATTCAAAAATTGTAGATCTGAGTGGAGAATTGATAGCGTTATCTCTTGAATATACACCTACACATCCCGACTATCTTCGGGCTAAGGAAAAGCTGCATAATGCCAAAGAAACCCTGAGAAAAGAGGCAGAAAAATCTTTCTATGAGGAAGCAAAAGAAACTTCTCCTGTGAGAGACGAAATATTATCAACCATTCTAAATCTAACCATAAATCATCTAATTTTCAAAAGCACTGTTGAACATCTTCAGGTAAGACTGGATACATACAAAAAGCGGCTTAATGAACTAATAAAAGCACAGACGGCGATTGATTACTTAACTAATGAACTTGGCACTTATAGTGACTTGAAAAACAGCAGCCAAAAAAGCATTATTAAAATTCGTAGCACTTGCAACAATTCGCTTCCTTTCTTCAGGGTGGTCTCAAGAGCTTGGATCAATACCGACAATTTGAAGGATTACAAGTTGTTCCCAAAAAGGAAACAAATTCTTCTAATTTCATGTGTGCTTTCATTTTTTCTGTTTTCGTTCCTTGCAATCGCCTGGGAAATGCGATCCAACCTGCTCTATTACAAATGGCAACTTTCCGAATTTGGTTACAATTTTACCATTGTCGAAGTGCCGACGATTGGCAAACCTTCAAAAATAATCGGTGACTTTGAATCCGTCCTCGCGATCTATCTGCGTGGTGTCTCGGGGTCTCTCTTTGACGCAAAACTAATCAGGGTAGTCAACGCGATCGAAGGGGAAGGGAAGGCCACGGTGGGCAGGACGCTTGCGTGGTGTTTCAACAGGTCAGGCAGATCAGTCCTCCTGGTAGATGGTGACTACATACATAGAAAATGTTCAAAGGCATTGGGCATGGAGGATAGGCCGGGACTTACGGACTTCCTCCAAGGGGATAAGGACATAGATAGTGTAATAGTTCAATCTCCGGTTTCTCATATGGACTGTATTCCGGCTGGAACATCTGGCACCATTGAATGGGATTCAAACATCAGAAAAGTCCTGCCTGAGATACTCTCAAACCTTTCCGGACGGTATGACAAAATTGTATTCTTGGACACCCCCTTGAACGACACCCTATTCCCTCTGATTGATGGAATGGATCAAGACATCGTTTTGGTGCTAAAATCAGGCAAACATTCTATCTCCGAGTTTGGTGAGATTCTCAGTATAAGCCAATTGTCCAGAGGCGACAGAGCAGGAATCAGCGCAATAGTTCTTAATTGCCTTCCGTTTACAGCCAATGTCTTCTCAGTAAGAGGTCTTTGGCGGTTGACACAACACCTTATCAGGCAGCCCTTTCAGTCTTTTCGAAGGCCAAAATGACCGTTTTCAGCAGCACATCGGATATGTCACCATTTCTGCCCCCGGCATGGGGCTTGGTTCTCATCTCCATTGTTTTCAGTCCCCTTGCAGTGTTTTTCCCGCTTCATCTGGCCATCTTCCTCATATTGGCAGCCACTATTTTGGCCTTTTGTGTTAGACCGATGCTCCTTGTCTATCTCATGACCGCATCATACGCATTGGAGAGCTGCACGATAGAACTCCATTTTGAAAATGCCAGTTACTATTACGGGTATGTTTGGGTACATTTCTTCGAAATTAACAATTTGATTACCCTGGCAGTCATTATTCTGTGGTACTTGATCGGTTACCATCGGAATCAAAATGGGGCGTTATGTTCAGTGCCGCATCTATACAAATGGATCTTTTTCCTTTTCACCACCTTTATCGCTTGGTCAGCCTTTATCGCCTTATTGTCTTCGAAAGCCGACGTGGCATTTTTTGGATGGTGGAAACTGAACTGCAATTTTGTGATGATGGCGCTCTTGATTATACATCTGGATAGATACGATAAATTTATTAAAGTAATGTCTCTTTACTGTGGTGTTGCTTTCATTTTCTCCTTGATTTCAATCTATGCAACTCACCAGGCCTTTGAAACCACCAAAATGATATATTTGTCTCCTGATCTCTCCGCATCAATCAAAATTGCCCTGTTCAACCGGCCCGGCGGGGTCATGGAAAAGCTGGTGGGACTTGTGAATGGATTCGGATTGTGCGGCAAGCATCAACTGGGGATGTTAGTGTTGGGGGGGATACTATTCTCTGTGTTCCTGGCTAAACACTACAAATCGTGGATTATTAGGGCGACATTGGTATTATTGATCTGCCTGTTCGAAATGATTCTCTATAATAACGTCATGAAATTATCTCTGACTGCATCCCTTCTTCTTTTAATCCTTGCATGGCTCGCGGTTCTCCCTTTTCGGAAATATTTCATACACATTCTAGCTCTGTTCATCTGTTTGAACATTGTGGGGTGGTGCGGCTCCAAATTGATCCAAGCGCCCCATTTAGCTGCCACAGACGAAATCATCAGCAAACTTGTTACAAAAGTACCGGCTTCAAGTCAATTTCAAGTGGGATCCATTCCACATCGAGTGTATATCTGGGAGCAGACGTTCGACAGAATTATAAAAAACCCTTTTACCGGAATCGGCCCAGAGGCTTTAAGAAAAGATTTGTTGTTCAACCTTCCGCACGGGCATAATTTTTTTCTGACACTGACAGCCGAATATGGCGCCCCTGCCGGCATGTTGATGTTGTTTGCCTTTTTTTTGGTTGGTATATACAGTTATCACAATATTTTTTCGAAAGACGAGAGCAATAGCGGGAATAATAGAATCTTATGGTTTCTCAAGTTGACCTTTTTCGGGGCTTCTGGTAGCGCCTTATTTGAGTCCCTTTTTGACTGCGATATCTGGCTGCCGCATCTATGGTTCATGCTTGCACTTTTGCTTGGATCGATGAATTTGGAAAATCGCGGCAAACAGCGGCTAAACGCGGCAGTGCCGATTCATACAGGATATCTTTCTATGGACCTGGCCTGAAACAGCGAAGCAACATGCACCCCCGCCCATGCAGAGGCGCTTGGGGTTTATATTCTGTAACGTCTCGGTTCCGTTCCATTCTTTGGGGTTGGCCCCATCCTGTAACGCAGTATGGATTGGGATAAAACTTCAAACTGGGCGGCTTTGGGCCAACCTCCTCGACCAGGAGCAACATAAGTGAAAGTGCTTTTGATTCAGGCCTATCATGGAAGATATGAACCTGATGGAATTATTTTCCCGATTGGATTGTGCTATATCGCCACTGCGTTGAAGGGACATGATGTTCAGATTATCGATTTAAATGCATATGACGATCCGTATGATGAACTAATGTCAAGGATACTGACTTTCGAGCCTGATATTGCAGGTATTTCCCTAAGAAATATTGATACGACCCAAAAGCGGGATCCGTTCTTCTATTATCAGACACTGGAACCGACAGTTCACATCATAAAGGAGAATCAAGTTTCGGCAAGGATTGTGATTGGGGGAAGCGGTTTTTCCATGTTTGCCCGGGAGATTATGACCAGGATCCCACAAATAGATTTTGGTGTGTATCTTGAGGGTGAAGAGTCGACCCCTGAACTATTACAGAATCTAAGCAGACCTGAGACAGTAAAGGGGATCTTTGTCAGAAAGGCCGACGGGGTGGTGTTCACCGGCCATAGACCTCTTTTAGACGTGATAAGCCTTCCTGCACCCGAGAGGCATTTTCTCAATGTAAAGAGTTATGACCACCCGGTTTATACCAATATCGGTATCCAAACAAAACGCGGATGCCCCCTGATGTGTGCTTACTGTAGCTACCCTTTTCTTAATGGGCGGCAAATAAGGGCTAGGTCGGCCCGCCAGGTAGCCGACGAGATAGAATGCTTGAAGCGTGAATACAACATCAGGCGGTTTATGTTCATTGACAGTGTATTCAATGTTCCCAGTCAACATGCTGAGGATATCTGCAAGGAAATGATAAATAGACGTCTGGATGTGGAGTGGAGTGCGTATTTTAATATCCGAGGATTCTCAGAAGAACTCCTCAATCTGGCGATAGGAGCAGGCTGTAAGAACTTTTCCTTTTCCCCTGATGCTGTTACTGACAGATCGTTGAAGGCCTTGGGCAAAGGCATCACCGAACAGGATATTTCAACTGTAATAAGGATGCTCGTGAAAACAAAGGGCGTAAGAGTTGAGTTCCATGTCTTCTGCACGCCGCCCGGGCAAACATTTTTGGGGATACTGAAGACTCTCTTTTTTTTCTTTAAAGTGAACGCACTTTTTCTGGGCAGAGCTGTCGTACACCTTGGTTGGATAAGGATAGAACCGGAGACTGGCATTTTTGAGATCGCCAAATCCGAGGGACTCATATCAGAAAAAACCGATCTGCTTCCACATAATGAACAAGGTCTGAAGTCCCTCTTTTATAGCTGCCCAGGTACCAGACACTATGGGGATTTTGTTTTTAATGTAATCTTGACACTGCAGGATATGCTTTTGCCCAGAGCAAAGACCTTTTTGAGAAGAAATCGTGGCAAAAAATGGATCCAAAAGTGATCGTTCAACCCGATTAAGGGACTCTCAGGGGATAGGTCCTGAATGTCTATTTTTTGGATTCGGATGTGAGTAAACGATGAAGGTGCAGGACAATATTCTCAAGGACGCGGGCAGGCTGGTTTTCTGGCATCCAATACGATGGCTGGCAAACCTATTGCCGTGCAGGACAGTTGGATTTATTGGAAAAATGACAGGCCACCTCGATTATTATCTGTTCAAGGGAAGAGCAGAGAAAATTGGGATGAATTTGCGCCATGCCTTCGGAAATACTATGACAAACCGAAGAAGCCGTGACATTGTGAAGAAAATTCTTGCGAACCACTACACGCTGATTCTTGAATTTTTTAAGTACCCACAAATAGTTGAAAGGAATATTGCGTCAATAGTTAGTGTTGAAGGCTTGGAGAACCTCGACAATGCCCTGGCCCAGGGCAGAGGCGCCATCATTGGGCACTGCCATTTCGGTGCGAAACTCCTGCTGATCATCGTCTTGGGACTGAAAAAGTATTCGATCAATCAGATCGCCTATCACATGCCCAAGGAGGAATTGACTTACATTCGGGAAAAAGTTTCCTTAAAGCAAAGGCTGAAGATAGAAAGGAGTTTTAAGGTCAACTATATCTATCTCAGCAAGGGATTAAGAAGGGCCTTCTCCTGCCTTGATGACAATGAAGTCCTAATGGTGGCCATAGACGGCAAGGGGATTCTGACTGAAACATTCAGCGGTTCAGTCTGCGTCAATTTCCTTGGACAGAATGCCTATTTTGCCAGTGGGGTCGCCACTCTTTCGAGAAGGAAAAGGACGCCTATATTGCCGGCTGCGGTTTTCAGAAAAGATGATGGAACCTATAGGATGGTCATTTCCCCTCCAATAGAGATAGATTACGAAAACGAGGGCAGGGCATTCGCAAGCGATGTTATTGAGAAGCTTATCGCTGTTTTTGAAGGGGATATCAGGCGTCACCCCGACCAGTGGGAATACTGGGAGGAGTTTGGCCCAGGAGAAATGGATGATGGGCAAGGGAGATAGAAAGGTCATTATTATTGGCGCCGGGCTCACTGGTCTGAGAATTGGTCAGATTCTCGCATCTGCGGGCATGCAGATTGAGTTGATCGAAACTCAACCGACCGTGGGCGGGATGTTGCAGACAGTCGAAAGATCATACATGGGCGATTGCTACATGTTTGATCTGGGGCCGCATCTTTTTTTTGAGGAATATGCGTCTGTCTATGAGTCACTGTTGGGAAACGGGAGCGACGACCAACTGACTGTTGTGAAAGGGCACTTCGTTATCAAGGTAGGGGATGAGACCCTTCTTTATCCTCTAAAGATGATGAACATGTTAGCCCGGCTCCCCTTGTCTCTTACGCAACGAATTATCTGGGACCTGGCCAGGTCAAGACTCACGCGCAAGAAAGACGGCGGCATGTCCTCGGTGAGGGAGTGGATGACCCAGAGGTTCGGCGACACGCTTTTTGATAACTTCTTTGCCCCCTATATTGAGAAATGTACAGGGCTGTCCCCAGAAAGGGTATCTCACAAATGGGCAACAGAAAGGACAACCGTAACAGGCGAAAGTCTTGCCCAGACATTGATGAAGATAATGACTGAAGCCTTCAAAGGAAGGAAAAGTCATAATTTGGCGTCCTCTGAACAGATGGCAGCCTATTACCCCAATCACGGTGCAGGCCGGATTCCTTTGGCGATGGCGGCAGATATCGAAAGGCATGGGGGTAAAATCAGCCTTAATACGAGGCTTTCAAACCTGTGTCTTGAGAACTCCATGGTAAAGAGTCTCATTTTAACAGAGAGCGGGAACAGGCGGAAGATAATTCATGGTGATATTTTTGTTTCAACAATATCGTTACCCAGTCTAATTCGTCTCTTTTCCGCTGGGGTCCCAGCTCCGATCTCTGCCGCCTCAAAACGATTGGCATTCAGACAACTGCTTCTTGTCAATATTATTGTCGATCAGGCTAACATATTGGATCATTTGGAGCTTTTTTATCCGGATAAGAGATTTCCCTTTAAACGCATATATGAACCTAAAAGAATGAGTCCTAAGATGGCGCCCGAAATGCGCAGCTCGCTTGTCCTTGAAATTTGCTGTTCAGACAGGGAGGCTGAGGATTTTCAGCTTCAGAAGCGTCTTATCGACAGATCTATTGCAATGCTTGAGAATGAGGGGATTCTCAAGAGGGAAGATGTCCTCGACTGCTTCACGATCAGTCTCCCTAATGCCTATCCCATATACGGATTAGGGTTTGAGCAGGTTATTGCTGCTATAGAGCAATTCCTCGCAACCGTCGCGAATCTCATAACATGTGGTCGTCAAGGCCTTTTTGAGTACCATGCCATGACAAACGAAAGCATGGAGATAGCAGAAAACGTTGCAGACCTGATCTTGTCCGGCAAAAGCAAGGCCGATGTAAATGCGCAAGGTAAGTGGAGCAAATATTTTTACTGATTGAAGATCAATACGTTAGGATCGGCCATGATCGTTTTATGTGCGATCTTTATCATGGGGAAAAAAGGGGATCAGGCAAATGAGCAGATACAGAAGGTCGCTGGGATGGGCATTCCGACAAGGTATTAACCATATCGCTCAGGGGATATCGTGTCGCTATGACGTACCCTGGTGCAGGCCGGCCAAAATAATTTTTTGTCTGACACTCCGGTGTAATCTGAGATGCAAAATGTGCGGCATCTGGAAAAGCCCGAAAACAACAGAACTATCTCTTGAAGAGTGGAAGAGCGTTATTATCAAGCTCAAGGAATGGTTAGGTCCTTTTCGAGTGCAGCTTGCCGGTGGAGAGATCTTCATTAGAGATGATATTTTTGATCTGATCACATTCGCGGCAGAGAACAATGTGTTGGCAGGAGTTGTTTCTAACGGAACAATGCTTGAAGGGGAAAAGGCTGAAAGGCTGATAGATACCGGTCTCGGATATTTCGATGTCTCCTTGGATGGAATCAATCCCGAGACCCACGACTACATCAGAGGGACTAAGGGTGTCCATGAAAAGGCGCTTTCTGTTATCAGGCGTGTCAATGAATTGAGAAAGAGGAAAGGCAGCAATCTTGTCATGTATGCCCCCGTCATTGTCTGCGGCTACAATATGAATGAGCTAATCGCCCTGGTCCACTTTGTTGAAAATGAAGGCCTGGATGCCGTCATGTTCAATCCGCTGGGTCCTGCCTGCGACGCTGATACAAGATGGTGGGAAAAAAGTGACCTCTGGCCAAAAAAGGCCGATCTGGATAAACTGAACCGTATTATAGATCGGCTCATCTCCATGAAAATGGAGGGGGCAAGAATAATCAATTCTGTTGATCAGCTACATGCGATGAAAGCCTACTTTGTGGATCCATCGTTAAGGAGCGCCGATAACTGCATGGTTGGGATGACCAATTTTCTGCTGTCGGCTGACGGGAATATCCACCTTTGTTTCAAGATGCCGCCTATCGGAAACCATGCAGACACATTCGCTGAAGTATGGGCCTTAAAAAGGGCGCAGGAAGTTCGAATGCGAATAAAGGGGTGCACGTACGAATGCTCTCCTGGAAATCTGCCCTACAGAAGGAATTTGGCTCAGGAAATAAGGCGCTATCTAAGCTTTAAATAGACCATGATAAGGCAGGGTGTCCACGGTTGTTTCGGCTGGAAACGAACAACCAACTTGCGATGATGCTGAGGAAAATGTATTTTGCATGTTAATCAACAACACCGTCCGGGAAAACAATGATCGGGATATTCAGGATCGCCAAGAATTCTTCACTGGTTTTGATCGCCAGAGCCACAGATGTGCTATCGAGTATCCTTATTGCGGGAATCTTGGCTCGCTATCTGGGCGTCGGAGACTATGGCAACTACTTGTTTATTATGGGTTTAGTCTTGACGACAACCGCGTTAGCGCATATGGGCCTGCCCCAGATTCTTGTGAGAGAGATGTCGCAGGATATAGGCGCTATGCCAAAATTTATCCGGTGTGGCCTTGTAATAACAGGAGCATCCCTTGTTTTAACAACCTTGCTTATTTTCTCAATTGGGGCTTTTTCAAGTTGGAATTATCAGATGTTTTTTGCTGTTTCCGCTGCTTTGCTGTCAGAATCCATGGTTCTCATTTCCGGACCTTTCATATCTGCATTTATCTCGATTGAAAGAATGGAGTACGATGCACTTGTGACAGTAACCAACCGTTTGGTTCTGATCGGTTTGCTGATGGGATTCGTTTCCCGAGATTTGGGGTTTATATCCATTTTTTTAGCCATGGCGATCGCAAATTTTTTAAGATTATCAGCGATTCTGTTTATCTCAAAACGCTTAAATATCTTACCTGCACGCCATATGACCCGTGCTGACCTTACCTACCTTCTGAGGGAGACTCTTCCTGTCGGGGTTTCTTTCATACTGACACAACTTTATTTGTACACAAATCTATTTCTTCTGAAAATTCTCCGCGACCCGGAGGAGGTCGCCTTGTTTCAGGCGCCGTTCAGCATCATATTAAAATTGCAGATCCTTCCTGTCATTTTGATCGTAGCCTTTGCACCCGTCATGGCCCGCCTTGCAACTGCTGATGACGCTTATAAAGATCTGAGAGCGATTTATCTCTGGCTCATTAAACACCTTTTCATCGTCTGCCTACCCTTGGCAGCACTTGGGGTATTTTTGGCAAAAGATATAGTTCTCCTCATATTCGGCGCCGATTTCTTAGCAGCGAGCCTATCTTTTCAGATATTGATCTGGATTGTCGGATTCTATTTTCTAAATATCTTTTCGGATAAAATACTTCAGGTCATTTTCAAACAACGCCTTTTGATTATAAGCAGTGGGATCACTTTCTCCGTGAATGTCCTTTTGTCTTTCATCTTTATCAGCGGATATGGATATGTTGGCGGGAGCATCGCCACTCTGATATCCACAGCCATTCTTTTTCTCACCAATTTCTTTTTTGTGGCTAAGTATCTCAAAAACATGTCACTGTCTTTTATGGTTAAGCCACTGGCAGCTTTTGTGTCTGTCACAACGGCCTTTTATGCAGCTCGTGATCTAAACATGGCGATTCTCTTCCCGGCCGGGATCATGACATATTTTCTGATGCTTTTAATGCTGAAGACCTTTTCAAGATCGGAGCTTTCTCTCTTTCTCACAGCAGTGAATAGAGAATGAAAGGCAATATCTATTTCTGAAATTGCCCTTTTTCCTATACGCTGTTGCATAACTGGAATAATCGTGACACTTATTCGCTCCAGCCTAAATTACGTCGAGAATGAACAGCCGGCATATCTTTGATTTAGGATGCGCCGGGCCCAGTATTCGCCTATAGATTCTTTAGAGTTTTTTGGTTCTTCCATCAATTTGCCAACAATTGAATACAGGGTATGAATTCAGTTGAGTCATTTGTGGATATTAATGAGGTGAACGTGTCGAGCCGCTTCAATGTTTTTGTGAAAAATGCGAGCCTCTGGCTGAGCATGTTTCCTCTCGGCTGGTTCTTTAGAAAATTTCCGATCACCTTTTCCTACCGGGTCGCCGGACTCATTTCGCGGCTAGCCTATTTGATAGCAGGAAAACGGCGCAGAATTCTTAAAGAAGAGGCGGGTAAGCTTTTTGGATCTATATTCTCTGAAGCAGAGATTGAAAGCATTATCAAAAGAACTTTTGCGATCTACCTGAAAAGGCAGGTTGAGAATATCGCCTTTGATCGAATGACGCAGAAACATCTGGACCGAATAATTTCAGTTGAAGGCTGGAATAATTTCAGCAACGTTGAAAGGAAGAAGAAAGGCGTTATCATCCTCCTGGCACATTTTGGGTCTTTCCTCTTGCCCCTGCCTTTTTTAGCCTATAGGGGCTACCGCGTCTACCAAATCGCCGGGAAACCTCTTATAGATGACCAAGGATTTGTCATGAGGAAGATATTTGAGGCAAGAAAGAAGCAGACAGACAAGATGCCCTTTCGTTTTCTTCTCACTGACAAATATTTAGGCCCCGTGGTCAGGGCACTAAAAAGAGGTGGCGTTGTGGTTATTGCGTTTGATGGGAGAACCGGCACTGAAATGATACCGATGCGGTTGCTTAATCGTACGGCCCAGTTTTCTCCGGGGCCGTTTAAGTTGGCATATAAGAGCGGCGCCACCCTTTTGCCTACATTTGTGGTTAGAGGCAGCGACAATAAGCATAGAATGGTTTTTGAGCCCCCAATCCAATTCGACATGCGCAATCACGATGAAGATGCCCTTATGTCGAGTATGAACAGATTTTTGAGAATATTCGAGAATTATTTACTGAAATATCCATGCCACTTTGCCATGACTCTTTTTACTTTAAAGAAAGAGGCCTCTGAGGGTCTCAATCCATCATTGTTTATTGACTGAATCGCTGCAATCAGGGGCTACTAAATCGATGCAGATCACTTTGATATCACCATATCCTGATATAACTAATTTTGGCCTCAGAACAATTTCTGCCTATCTAAAGGCATCTGGGCACACAACAAGGTTAATTTTTCTTCCAGATCCCTACGGAGACGATGTCGTTCCGGATGTTTTGAGGTATGACGATCGGACTTTGGATGGCATTATTCCTCTTTGTGCCGATTCTGATTTAGTGGGCATAAGCGTTATGACCAACTATTTCGAAGGCGCTATTCAAATCACTCAAAAGATAAAGAGCAGACTCAATAAAAGGATTATCTGGGGCGGGATACATCCTACGGTTTGCCCTGAAGAGTGCCTTGAACACGCTGATATGGTCTGCATTGGCGAGGGGGAAGAGTCAATCAGGAACCTCGTTGAGAGAATGTCTGATGAAAGAGAGTACGCTGCTATCAAGGGAATTTGGTTAAAGAAAGACGGGTCAATTGTCCGAAATCCCATAGAGGAATTGCGACAGGATTTGGACGGATTGCCATATCCGGATTACGATACAGACCATCATTACATCATGTTTGAAGACCGTATTGAGAAAATGACAGTACAGCATTTGGAGATGTTGCTACGTAGAGGGACTGTGTCCCATTATCTCAATATGACCGGATACCAAACCCTGGCCGGAAGGGGTTGCCCTCACAGATGTTCATATTGCTGCAACCATACGCTAAGAAATTTTTATCCAGGGCAGAGATATGTTAGGTGGAGGAGCGTTAAGCATTTTGTCGGGGAGCTTGGCTGGGTCAGGGAACACCTGCCATTCGTTGATTATGTATGGATATCCGATGACACATTCCTTGGCCAAAGCTCAAAGAAGATCCAAGAGTTTTGTGAACAATACAAGGACAAAATCGGCCTGCCGTTTTTCTGTCTTGCAAGCCCCTTGACGATATCTGAGGAAAAATTGGATCTCCTGGCGGATGCAGGACTCTTTTTTGTTCAGATGGGCATTGAGTCAGGAAGCAGGAAGACTCAAAAAAGATTTGATAGGGCGAGGATGTCCAATGAAAGAATTCTGGCAGCAGCAGCTATGCTTAACAAATATAAGGCCAAAATGATTCCACCCCAATATGATTTCATTGTTGATGTCCCTGGTGAAACGGTGGAGGATAAGCTTGAAAGCATAAGATTGATAGCCAAGCTTCCGAGGCCCTATCGACTTCAGATCTTTTCGTTGGTCCTCTTCCCAGGTACAACGTTGTATCGTATCGCGAAAGACAATGGGTTCATTCTGGATGACAGAAATGAGATCTATAACCGAAGCTGGAATGACAGGAAGATCAACTACATAAATCTACTGTTCTTGTTGGCGAAATCAGGCAGGATGCCGGGCTGGTTTTTGCGTAGATTGGCGGACCGTTACCTGGTAAAGGTTTTCAACACCAAGTTGGCCAATAAGCTCCTCGTAAGACTCATGCCGGCTTTCAAGAAAGGCTTGTCGGTCGTAAAACAACATTTCTGCATGTAACGGGTTGTTCCAGCATCAGGGTTTGATCTCCATAGAAGTTACATTTTATTAATCTCAATTGAAAACTGACTTGGCCTCTCGGCTTTTTCTTTGGAATTTAAGCCGTTGTTTTGAAGAGCAGTCTTGTATTACAAAATTATCAACACGAGAAAACTCATTGCCACAAAAGCGGCGGACCTGATTGGGAGGATGGTCTTTGCTCCCATTCTGGGCCTGAAGAAGGGTGGAAACCTGATACCCGGTAATATTCGAAAAATCCTTATTATCAGGACCGCCTATATTGGCGATGTGATCTTGACGCTCCCTATTTTAAGCCCGCTCAAAAGGCTGTTTCCCCAGGCTGAGATCTCATTTCTGACCACTCGCAGGGCGAAAGAAATTCTGGATACGAACCCTTATGTGGATAAGATCATTTCATACGATGCTTTCTGGTTTTATAAGAACAGCGCACGATCTGCCTTTGCCGATTATATCAGGCTGCTCCGGTTGATCAGATCTGAATCGTATGATCTGGTCATAGAGGCGAGGGGCGACATTCGAGACATTTCCCTGCTGGCATATCTGAGTAAGAGCGGCTATCGAGTCAGTTATAGTGTCGGAGGCGGGGGGTTCCTCCTTACCCATATCGTGCCATTCAGGAAAATTGAACATAAGATCCGGTACCACATGGATATTGCCAAATACCTTGGCTGCGAGGAGGCTCCAATTGAATGGGATATGTACCTGACTGGGGATGAAAAGCACCTGGCGGGTCGTGTGCTCGTGGAAAAGGGAGTCCATCGGGAGAGATTGATCGCGGCCATACATCCTGGCGGCAGAAAGGAACTCAAACGCTGGCATCCCGAGGGATTTGCATGCGTGGCAGACAGGCTATCAGAAGAATGGGATGCTTCGGTCATAATTCTGGGGGGGCCGGATGAAGTTGACATTGCAAAGAGGGTTGCGGAATCTTCGAGATGCAGGACCTTTATGCTCGCAGGAGAAACCACGCTCAGGTCAATGGCCGCCATCCTTGAGAGATGTGACCTG
Source organism: Thermodesulfobacteriota bacterium (assembly GCA_030837545.1). Taxonomy (GTDB): domain Bacteria; phylum Desulfobacterota; class DSM-4660; order Desulfatiglandales; family Desulfatiglandaceae; genus AUK324. The sequence goes on from JAUPKI010000317.1 coordinate 45,842, forward strand.
TTCATCTGCAATGACAGTTGTGCATTACATATAGCTTCTATGATCGGGGTGCCAACCGTGGCTATTTTTGGACCGTCCAAGAGCATGGAAACCGGGCCTTTCGGGAATATCCATGTTATAGTGGAAAAACCTTTTGCATGCCGGTATAGTTGTGATGAAAATATCTGCGAACATAACCCTCACAATGAGTGTCTGACCTCAATAACGCCCGACGACGTCTTTAATGCAGCGCATGACGTCTGTCAGTTGGCCTTTAATCAGGAGAAGAGATACGACAAACCCGTATCCGATTAGGCTTGTTATCTAATGGGCGTGACATTTGTTATACACACTCAATAGTTATAGACGGGATAGATGAGGCCAATCCAATGGGTGCCCTGGCTGAGTATCCTCTCAACAATCTGGAAAATTATGGAATCATTGTATCAAACAGGGACTCCATTTAGGCTTGATCTGTTCAGATGCCGCTCTTTGAGAGACGTTACAGAGGCTATATCTATCGTCCTTGAACAATACAGCGAAATCTTTCCTGCTTCAAAGGATGCGAGAATCCTCATCAAGCCCAATCTCAACAGCAACATGAATGCCCTTACCGGCAACACAACCGACCTCAGGCTGCTGAGCGCACTTGTTCAGGGTCTGAAAAAGAGAGGTTATCAAAATATTGTCATAGGCGAGGGCACCAACAGCGGTTTTTATCGTAGCAAAATTGGCGTTATTTCAAGGCTGAGGGTAGACTCCCTTGCCAGGTATTATGGGATTGAACTCAAGGATCTGAACTATTCTGAAGGGCGTGAGATCAGCTTCGCCGGGGGCGTCAAGGCCCGGGTTGCCAGAGAATGTTTGGAGGCGGATCTCTTTATCAATGTGCCAAAACTGAAAACCCATTTTGAGGTGGGCATGAGTGTGTGCCTCAAAAACCTTATGGGATGCCTCGTAGGTCAGGAAAACAAGAAGAAAACGCACCAATCCCTTGCTGAAAACATACTGCATCTAAACAGCAACATCAAACCTCACCTCCATATTGTTGATGGGATCATTGCAATGGACGGCCTTGGCCCCACCAGAGGGAAGCCGAAAAATATGGGGCTGATTGTGGTCGGTACAGATCCGTTTCTCATCGATATGGTTTGCGCCAGAATTGCTCAGTTCGGTTATCGATCAGTCACCACGCTGAAATTGGCTGAAGATAAAGGCCTTATTACAAAGGATTATCACGATTTCTTGGGAAGTCTGGACATCTCCTCGTTTATCAGCAGATTTGAAGAACCCAAGGCAAACCCTCTGGCATCATTTATACACAGTCCCAAAAGACAGAAATATTTCCTTGCGGTACGCAATACAAGGCTGTTCAGCTTCCTGGCATCCACAAGATTTTTTGGCTACCTTCTTTTCCTGAGCGGGCTGAGGCAAGACAATTTTATAACGGATGACATGGTGTGCGATGGGCTTTCTTTTGACGCCTCTCTTTGTAGGGCCGGCTGCACCAAGTGTTCGGATTACTGCCCGATGGGTCTGACATTGCCGGAACAGATCAAAGAACAGGGCAGTCCATGCATCAATTGTCTGTATTGCTTTCTGGTTTGTCCTACCAAAGCCATTGGTTTTAAAGGAAATCTCGGGTTTATGGCCGATCAGTTAAGACAGTACGATAAGATTACGCGTGAGGTTGCCTGATGAATATACTGATCCTGAACCCTCCATTTTTCAAAAAATTCTCCCGCCCCCAGAGAAGTCCTGCCGTTACCAAGAGCGGAACCCTCTATTTCCCTATCTGGCTGGCATACTGCGCAGGGGTCTTGGAGGCGGCGGGACATCGGATCACCTTCATGGATGCCCCTGCCAGGGGAATTGATCTGGATGCGACAGTCAATCAAGTGGGGGAATTACGACCCGAACTGATTGTTATGGATACCAGCACCCCAAGCATCCATAACGATATTGTTGTGGGAGAAACGATCAAGAGAATAGTCCCTGACGTCTTTATCGTGATGGTGGGAACCCACGCCTCTGCTCTGCCAGGAGAAACGCTCAAGGAGGGGGATGCCATCGATGCAATAGCCCGGCACGAGTATGAATATACGGTCCGGGATCTGGCCTCTATTTTGGAGCACAAAGGGCGCCAAGGGGACAAAGAAAAGGCATTAAAAGCAGTGGCCGGGTTATCTTTCCGGGGAGGGGATGAAATTGTTCACAACAGAGATCGAGATCTTATTGAAAACCTGGATGAACTACCCTGGGTGAGTAAGGTTTATGCAAGGCATCTTAGGATCGGTGACTATTTCAACCCGAATGCCCTTTATCCCATGGTCACGCTCATTACCAGCAGGGGGTGCCCTTTCAGGTGCAGCTTCTGTGTCTATCCCCAGGTCATGACAGGCCGACGGTACCGGTTTCGGAGCATAGAAGATGTTGTGGATGAAATAGAATATGTGGTACAGGAATTCCCTGAGGCGAAGTCCATCTTTTTTGAAGACGATACATTGACTGCCAACAAGAAGAGATGCATGGATTTTGCTGACGCCCTAATTTGGCGAGAGATCGGGATACCATGGGAGGCCAACTCACGGATTGATCTTGATCTGGATACCATGAAAAAGATCAAGGCCGCAGGGTGCAGGGAGTTGTGTGTCGGCTTTGAGAGCGCGGACCAGGATGTTCTCAATTCCATGAAAAAGGGCATCAAGTTAAATCGGATGTTCCAGTTCATGAAAGATGCCCGAACTGCCGGGATTCTTATTCATGGGTGCTTTATGGTCGGGTTTCCCGGTGAAACCAGAGAGAGCTGTGAAAGAACGATTGATCTCGCCATAAAGCTAAACCCGGATACGGTTCAGTTTTACCCTGTGATGGTCTACCCCGGGACAGAGGCATACGATGAGTACAAAAACATAGGGTGGCTCACTGCTAACGATTACTCTCAATGGATTACCCCGGAAGGTCTTCACAATTGCGTGGTAAGGAACGAAACACTGACCTCGGAAGATCTTGTTCGGCTGTGTGACCAGGGTAGAAGACGATTTTACCTTCGTCCGCGGTATTTTCTGTATAAGCTCTCACAGCTAATAGAAAGACCTTCTGAAATTGTTCGTACCGTAAAGGCTTCAAGAGTATTCTTCAAACATCTCATAGCAGGTTCCGGGGTTTGAAAAAGTGGAACCAAAAACCAGCGCCAATGCCCTTAGATTTTCCGTCATTGTCCCAGCTTTCAATGCCGAAATCACATTGCGTGACTGCCTTAAGGCCCTGAATGACCAGACTGCGCTCAAAGCAGATTACGAGGTCATTGTCGTGGATGACGGATCTTCAGATGACACCTCGAAGATAGCAAAACAATATAACGTGAAATGCGTATATCAGACCAACCGGGGGCCGGCCGCCGCACGAAACAGGGGCGTCTCCGAGGCTGAGGGAGAAATAGTCCTGTTCACGGACGCTGACTGCATACCGGACCGCAACTGGATATATGAAATGGCCCTCCCGTTTGAAGATTCAAAAGTCATGGGGGTGAAAGGCGCCTATAAGACACGTCAAACGCGGTTAACTGCAAGATTTGCCCAGGCAGAGTTTGAAGATCGTTATGAGCTTTTGCAGCGACATGTCTCTATTGATATGATAGACACTTATTCAGCCGCTTTCAGAAAAGACATATTTGAGCAAATGGGGGGGTTTGATGAACGTTTTACCTCCGCCAACAACGAGGACACGGACTTTTCGTATCGCCTGGCAGCGGCTGGTTATAAAATGGTCTTTAACGCGAGGGCCTTTGTCTATCACACCCACCCGGACACTCTGGCAAAATATCTAAGGGTTAAATTTTGGAGGGGTTACTGGCGGATGGTGGTATATCGCAGATATCCGAATAAGGCTGTAAAGGATTCTTACACACCAGGAGTCATCAAAATCCAGGCTCTATCAATGGCATTAGCGCTGTCCCTTTTTCTTTTCTCGTGGCTGATTCCTGGATTATTGCATCTGGGTCTTCTATTCTCCTTTATTATCCTATTGTCTTCTTTTCCATTTTCCTTCAAGGTATATAGAAGAGACAGAGCCCTGGCCTTGGCTTCACCCATGTTTGTTTTTCTGCGGGCTTTTGTCTTCAGCATCGGCAGTTTTCTGGGCCTTGTTCGATCCCTGCTGTGGCCTCAGGGAACCGGTTTCAGCCAGATGCAATGAGGCAGTGCCGAAGGCTCCCATGCAAGGCGAAACCCCAATAGCGGTGTTCTAAGGTGTGCCTCGCTTTTTGCGCGGTTTGCTGACCGGCATCCCCTTGCCCAGTAATTCCAGGCGCCTCCGCGATCCACCCTCTCAGTCCCAGCGGATGGGCCAGCAGGGTCCATAACGGGTTCTGTTGGATATTTGCTGTCATACCAATCCTGACATCGCTCCCATACATTTCCCGCCATGTCATAGAGCCCCCATGCATTTGGAGGGAAAGACCCTACCTTCATAGTCCTGCCGGGATTGATCCCTTCACATTCCTTGCTCCAGTAATTGCCGTAGTTTGCCTTTGAACAATCCGCCTCATCGCCCCAAGGAAACATGGCGGTAGCGCCCCCCCTGCAGGCATACTCCCATTCAGCCTCAGTCGGCAGCCGATAGGTCCCCTCTCCTCTCACGTTCATCCTCCTGATGAATTCCTGGATCTCGTCCCAGGATATGGATTCCACAGGACAGTCTGAACACCCGGCAAAAAGGGAAGGATTATATCTCATTACTGCCTCCCACTGGGCCTGGGTTACCTCGGTTGTTTGGAGGAGATAAGGCTTAGTGATGGTAACCTGATGGAGGGTTTCATCATCGTCCCTTCCTGGTTCATCTTCAGGGCTTCCCATATTAAAGGCACCCGGAGGGATAAGCACAAAGGTCTGGCCCAGACTGTTGGTAAAGGAATGAACCATATACTGAATGACCGCATGGAGTACGGCGCCGGTGGGAAAACAGAGAACTCCTTCTATCCTATCAATTCTCTCCTGGCCTTCATCATTAACCGACGGTAGACACGGCGCAAGGGACATGCCCTTTTCCCCTTCTCTGTCGGAAAAACTCGAGGGAGTATTAAAAGCGACATCCGGAGGCATCACCTCGAAAAATGGCTGTTCTGCCTGGCAGCAACTCTCAATTTCGGCAGGGTTTTCAGAGTAACACGTTTCACCACAGAGACAATATGTGGCAAGGACAGTGAGCGAAAAAAATAGAATTCTAATAAATTGCACTTCTCCCCTCCTTACTCCGAAATGAGGCGCCGCAACGCTCAAAAACAGGAGAGACCGGCATTATCAGAGGTCCCGTGCAGTGCACAGGGGCCTCGGTTATTCGATATGAATCAATGACACTGATTGATCGTTGGCTCTCCTGCCTCATCCGTAGGATGGGGCTTCCCATAATACTCGTCGTTCCAGGTAATGTCCGACTCACCCTGGAGGATTGAAACCTGATAGGAGTAGGCCCCTGCTGCAACATCACCGGGAACCGTCCACTCAAAAAGATACAGTTGGGAACTTCCAGGGGCAAGCCCTGCGGCCGAGACAGGTCCCAACTTAGTCCCAGATCCATCTTTAAGGGTAAACCATATCATGGTCTCCTTCGACATGGGCTCATCCCCCATATTGTTGATCAACGCCCCCAGGGTCACCTTAGCGCCCGGCTCCACAACCACGTCGGGACCCTTAGCCAGCACCTTGCACCACGTCTCGTCGGTCCATATGTAGTATCCGCTCGAAACAGCCGTAAATTCGACCCCTTCAAGACCGTATGGGGGCGCCAGGTATCGAAGCATGATTTCATCTCCAGATTCCATGAATGCCCTCAGGTTGTCCTTTGCGCCGAGCGCCGGGATCACGTCGCCTGTTCTGTTGTGAATCGCTGACAAGAGCGGCAGCGGCAACCATCGGCCGGATGTATCCCACTGGTATCGATAGTGCATCTGGGTGCTGTTGATGTACGACTCCTCCCGGTCTACCTCCTTAATAAGAAAAGTGAGGGTGCCATCCACCTGAGGAACCGGAGCAAAGGTTATCGGTTGAGGCTGATACCGTTCGGCTTCCGGACAATGCATCCTCGTAAATATCGAACCGACAAATTGATACGCTGAACCATCCCAGGCATGAAGCTCAGGACAAGAAGGTTGGGGTGTGCCGGATGTTAGCCACTTGAAGAGGTGTTGTGCAAGCTCCCAGTCAGAACCCTGATCGTCCATTTCGTCTTCCCCATCGATGGTGACACAATCCCTGTCTGAATCTTCCTCAATCTCAGGGTGCGGGCCAATGAGAACCACTCTGCCTGAACCATATGTAAACGCAACAAGAGCGGGCTCTCCGTTGTATTCGTAATTACCCAGGGCCTCCACGCTGGCGTCTGAATCTGATGTGAAATAAGGCCCCCCGTAGTAAAGCATGGCCTCAGTAAAAGGAGCTTTCTTATAGCTTGACAATATCTCAGTATCGTTTGGAAAGTTGATCTTAGTCATTTTATAGGTAGGCCATGGGGCGATGCCGTCGATCGGCCCCGTGGCTGTGCCCGAAAAAAGATCCAAGTCGTATCCCGTCAGCTCATTATAATGATTATAGACGAAATAATCGTCATAGGGGATACCTTCTGACACAATTCTGTCCGACGCAAAAAATGAACCTGCGCAAATGCCAAAATAGCTGCCCCCGTTTTTGACAAAGCTGCGGATACGGTCCTTCCCCGACAAGCTTATCCAGTAATTATACCAGGGTGCCCACCCCCCCGGAAATATCAGCACCTTATAGAGCTTCGACAGATCTTGTGTTGAATCGTTAAGGTCAAGATAAGTAATTTCTTCATGAGATAGCCCCATCCAGGTCAACATGCATCTGATAGCAGCGATCCCATCCTGCCACGCGCCTACTCTTGATTCGCCCGTCTTCGGATCGGGCGGCGCTATGGAATCGTTATAAATAGCAACGTCAGCACCGTCGAGGGCGAATGCTGTGTCTTTACATACGGTGAGATATGGGCACACCAGTGCAAAAAGGGTTATAAAAGCGGTTGAGAACCGGATGTGATTTGTCCCATTCAATCTCTTTTTCATGTTTAACACCCAATACTCCATGGAAAAGGGTCGGAAAACTGCAGGCCCTCCCGGCCATTCTCACTACAGAGAAGAGTGCGGGTGCATGGAAACAGAAAGGGTCTCCTGCCGGATGCAGAAGACCCTCTGGATGTGACTAAGCCCTAATGACAGGCATAACCCGCTGCCTCTCCCACGTCACTCGGGATATGGGGCTTCCCATAATACTCGTCGTTCCAGGTAATGTCCGACTCACCCTGGAGGATTGAAACCTGATAGGAGTAGGCCCCTGCTGCAACATCACCGGGAACCGTCCACTCA
>JAUPKI010000318.1 GCA_030837545.1 Thermodesulfobacteriota bacterium
ACATCCTCGATCTTCTTGCCCTTGTAATAGATCCTCGGATGGAGTGCCCTGAGGCTTTCTATATATTCTGCTCCATTTTTGAGTTTCATGGCTGCTCCCATTGAAAGAGTGGTGTTTCCATATCCGTTATTACCTGTCTCGTAATACTATTGACATTTTCGTCATTCCGGACTCGATCCGGCATCCAGAAACAGACTGGATTCCGGCTTCCGCCGGAATGACAGTGTAAGGACAATTATGAGACTGCTAATAATTGCTTTCAGAGCACACATTTCACAAAAATTTGCCCATTATATGCTTACCTATCCACCCGGATAACCGCGGCATCTCCCTGGGCCAGGCCGCCACAGATTCCGACAGCACCCAGACCGCCGCCCCTGCGCCGGAGTTCGTATATTGTAGTTATCAGGATGCGGGCCCCGCTGGCGCCCACAGGATGTCCGATAGCAATGGCATCGCCGTTGACATTCGTCTTTGCCATCAGCTTCTGCCATCGCTCTTTATCTCCATCTGCCAACAAATTTGTCGATACAAGGGGCATTGCGGCAAATGCCTCATTAATTTCAACAAGATCCATATCATCTATGGAAAGCCCTGCACGTGATAGAGCCTGTTGGATGGCTATGCCCGGAACCTCGGCCATCTGGCGCGGCTCTCTGGCGACGGAGCCAAACGACACAATGGCGGCTAACGGCTCAATTCCGAGGAATTCCGCCTTGGCACGTTTCATGATTATGACCGCAGAGGCTCCCGCATCCAAACCCGGCGAATTCCCGGCTGTTACCGTTTTGCTGCCATAAACCGTTTTCAGTTTGGCCAATCCTTCAATTGTTGTATTGGGTTTCGGGAACTCATCTTCTTCAAATAGGACTGCGGCCCCTTTCTTCTGAGGGATTTCAACCGGGGTTAGCTCTTCTCCAATTTTGAATTTCCCTTCTTTCTTTGCTGCCTGATACTTTGTTTGCGATCCTAACGCCCATTCATCCTGCATTTCCCGGGATATGCCGTAGTCCAGCGCAACATCACCAGCATCGGCGGATAGAGAATTAAAGCCGACATACATAATCGGATTAAGGTGGTCGATCATTTCGGGCTTATCTAATCTGGTCCCCCATCGATGACCGTTAAGGACTACAGGGGTATTGCTCATGTTCTCGGCGCCGACGGCCATACAGATTTCGGCCTCATCAAGAAGAATGGATTTACGAGCGAGTTGGACACAGGTAAGGGAAGAACAACAGGCCCTATCGATAGTGAGAGATACGATATCCGCCGGCAATCCTGCATTCAACAATGCCTGTCTGCCAATGACATTATATCTGAGAGCTGCCTCTGACTGGATGCACATCCCATAGTAGAGCTCATCGATATCGCTTCCTGAAAGACCTACACGCCTTAACACCTCTTTTATGACGACACCGGCAAGATCAGAGCTGTGCATGTACCGCAGTGCCCCTCCGAACCTGCTGAACGGTGTTCTCGCTCCACTCACAATTACCAGATCATCCTTGTTTTTCATCCTTTACAATCTCCTATCCGGCTGGCAATTACTCAGCCCTATTGAGAATATTCTTGTTGACAAATCCCTGAGAATCTCAGCATGCCGCGACCTCCTTAGAAAGCCGCAACTTCCTGGATCTGCTCGGCTATTTCATCCGAATTTTTCAATCATTTGACACCCTGAAAAGTTTCATAATTGGCGGAGGATTAGACCCATTCATACCGATTACGCGGATGGGTCCGCAACAACCGAAGCTATTGCCGTTATGCTGTACTGTGGAAGTACTGGAGGAAAATATCGCTTTTGGATTACTGAACGTATCGAACTTCCGGAACATTTGTTTTTTCAGCTCAAGGTTTTCGTGAAGCACCCTGGTTCCTAAAAGATCAAGTCAAACCCATAAGCTGCCAATAAACGCGCTATCGGCCGGACATGGTACTGGGAAGCCAGGTGACCAGCTCCGGAAAGGCCACCAGCAACGCCAAAAGCACCCAGGTGACGCCTATGAAGGGCGCGGCACCCTTGGACACGGTGAGCAGGCTCGTCCCTTTGGGTGCTATCCCCTGGACAACGAAGAGGTTCACGCCCACCGGCGGGGTGCACAGGGCCATCTCCGAGGCCACGGTCATGATCACCCCGAACCAGACATCAGAGTAGCCCGCCGCAATGGCAACCGGCAGAAAGATGGGCACGCTTATGGTGATCAGGGCAATCACGTCAAGGAAGGTGCCCAGGATGGTCAGTATTAACAAGATCAGAAGCATGTTTCCCCAGGGGGACAGGGAAAACTGAAGAATAAACTTGCTGACCGCGTCCTGGAACCCGGTGACGAAGAACAAATAGCTCATCACATTGGCGCCGACGATGATCATGTAGATCATGCCCGATACCCTGATGGTACGTTTGACTGCATCCAGGACGGCGGCCAACTTCAGGCGGCGGTAGCAGATGATGATGATGAAAGTGATCATCACGCTGGCCGCACTGGCCTCGATGGCCGTCCACACGCCTATGTACATGCCGCCCACAATGGCCACAAAAATAATCACCACGGGCACCAGCCGGGGCAGCAACGTCAGCTTTTCTTTCAAGGTGAAGGAGGTGCCCGCGGGTGCCAGGCGCGGGTATAGCTTGGCCACTACATATATATAGGCGGACATTAAGGCGGTCAGGATCAGGCCGGGCACGATACCCCCCACGAAGACTTCGCCTATGGAGACGCCCGACACGCTGACCCCGTAAATGATCATGATGGTGCTGGGCGGGATGAGGGCGGCCAAAGTGCCAGCCACGGCCAGGGTGCCCAATGACAGCTTGCGATCGTATCCTTTTTTTTCCATCTCGGGTATGGCGACGGAGCCGATGGTGGCCGCGGCTGCGGTATTGGAACCGCTCATGAACCCGAAGATGGCGCAGACTACGGTGCTGGCAATGGCCAGCCCGCCGGGAAGCCGCCCGAACCAACGATACATGCCATCATAAAGGTCCTGGCCTATGCGGTGGGTGAGCAGCAGGTTGCCCATGAGGATGAACATGGGCACCGCCAGGAGCGAATAGCCCGAGACATGGGAAAACGCGATCTTCCCGGCCACATTGTCAAGCATCTGCCATCCCTCAACGGACAGCAGTCCCACCATCCCCGACAACAGGAGACAGATGAAGATGGGGGCGCCAACCACGAGGAGTGCGAAGAGAACGACCAGGCAAAGAATGATTCCGGCTGTAGCGCTTAGCATCAGTGACCCTCCATTCCGTCTTGCATGAACTCCTCGGGGTGGAGCCACAGGCTTAAGGCCATGGCCAAAGCCTGCAGACACATAACCGCGAAACCAAAGGGGACCAGAAACTTCCAAGGCGCCATGGGTATTGCAATACCGTATAATTGTTCGGAAATGGCCAAGCTCTTTGTAAACAGGCTCCAGGAGAGAAAGGCCATCCAGCCTGACGCAAGGGCAGTGATGGCAGTGCTGGTGATTGTCAGCCGCCGCCCCCACTCGGGGCTTACATAGGAAACGACAGCCTCCATGTTTACATGGCCGCCTATCTTGAGCACGTAGCTGGCCGAGAGAAAGGCGAAGGCAGCCTGCAGCAATTGGCCAATGTCCAGGCTCCAGTCAACGGGATCGTTGAGCACAAAGCGCACGAAAACGTCATACATCATCATGCAGGCCAGGATGCAGATCAATATCCCGCTTACCAGGCCGAGGAAGTCAGAAATCTTGTTGATAGCCGCTATGACCGCCTTCAGCATCTCTGAAAACCTCCCTTTCTGGGAAAGACTTTTGATTTGACACTCCCCGGGTTTGGCTCAAAGCCAGTGTGTTTCTGATGATTCAGGAGCTTGACAGATCTCAGATCAAAATACTCTGATATCAATTATTTCCTTGCTCTTGTCTTCTATCCCTTCAGCGGAGACACAAACCACCTCGTCCAGGCGCAGCCGGCAGACGTCCTCGAAGGTGGAATTCAAGGTCTCCAGCATGACATGTTCGGCCTGGCCCCCTCCTTTGATCTGGATCCTCAACAAAATGCGGTCCCGTTCCCCGACTCTGGAGACCTCCGCCTGATAACTCTCGATCTCGCTGAAGCGGTTCAATACATCCTTTAGTTGACGCGGGTGAAGAAACATGCCGCGAATCCTTACCGCCTGACCGACTCGCCCCAGGATACCGCTCAACCTGGCCGAGGTTCGGCCGCAGGTGCAACCGCCCTCCAGATAGGAAGAGAGATCCCCGGTTCCAAACCGCAACAGAGGGTAACAACGGTCAAAGGGTGTGACCACCACCTGTCCTACCTCGCCCGGGCCGAGTTGCTTACCGGTAATTTCGTCAACGATTTCCACGAAAACCTCTTCATGTACATGCATGCCGGTTCTTTCCCTGCACTCATAGGAGATGAGACCCACATCCGCTGTGCCGTACGAGTCATAGGAAACAATTCCGTATTTATCATATAACTGCTGACGAATCTGTGCCCCGCCCATTTCCCCTCCTGCTGAAATCGCCCTCAGACAAAAGTCGCGTCCTGGGTCAATACTCAATTCCAAGGCCTTCTTGAATATGGCCATGAGAAAGCTGGGCATGCCGGTCCAACCTGTGACCTTCATATCCCGGAGCACCTGGGCCTGCAATTCGGTGTTGCCGGGGCCCATGGGGATTGCGGTCGCACCTATCTGGCGTATGGCCTCATCGAACCAGTGTCCGGCCGGCGACATGTGATACGAGAAGGTGTTAACCACGATATCTCCGGCCCTGAATCCGTGCGCATGCATCCGCCTTCTCCAGCGCTTAAAAAAATTATCGTCTGTGGACTGCACGTCATAGATCGGCCCGGGAGAAAGATATACGCGTGGAATTTGATGGCCGGGAACTCCAAGAAGGCCGCCCCAGGGAGGATCTGTCCTGCGGGCCTCAATCAGACTGTCTTTGGTTGTGACAGGAATGGCCTCAAGATCGGAGAGCTCCCTGATATCCTTCGGCGCGACTCCCGCTCTGTCCATCTTTGCACGCATGGCCGGAGCGTTTTCATAGGCGTAGGCAATCTGTTTCTGAACCTGTTCCAGATAGTATCTTTGCCTTTGGTTCTCTGGCATTATTTCTTCTTCAGAATGATATTCCTCTCTTCCCTGGCTCATGCATTCGTCCTCCTATAATTTGGGCGGCTTGGCGTTCTTCTTGCCCGCCCAGCCGGTTAACAGGAACCAAATGATGCTTGGTTTAAACGCCGCCTTGACGATCTGCCAGGTCTCTGCATAACTTACCGCCGTAACCACCTCCCACTGCACGCCCTCTTTGACCTGCAAGGAAGCCACCAGAAAACCGCCTTTTTTCTTAACACCGGCAAACTCAGCCGCCATTTTTCCCAGGGTCCCAATCTTGACAAGCAAAGCCCAACCTCCATTCTTTTTTCCCTATCGTCGCCGTCATCAGGCCTTGATTTTGCCTTTCTCCAGATCCTTCAGGATTACATCCGCAGAGTTCCAGCCCGGGATCCCGATCATTCCTCCCGCCGGGTGGGTGGACATGCCCGTCAGGTATAGTCCCTCAAAGCTGGTTGAATAAGAAAGCCGCATACTGAACATCTGGTCTATGCTCAGGGCCGGGCCCATGATGGAGCCTTCCCACAGGTTGAATTCCCGCTCGTAATCCGTCGGGTCCATAATGGCCATGTCAATGACATGTTTTCGAAAATCTGGATAGACTTTTTCAACCTGTCGAATCATGTTGTCCGCATGCCGCTCTCTGACTGCGGGCCAGTTAGTCCCCTCCAGGCGGTAGGCGGCAGAATCGTATAACCCTATCCAGCACTTGCCCTCAGGCGCCAGAGTCGGGTCATTGAGGCAGGGGTTGTCAATGTAGATAGAAGGATCTTCGGGCAGGCGGTGCTCCAGCTCCTCCAGGGCATTTATCTCGGTGTGGCGCAGACCCTTGGCGAACTGAAATTCCGTGCATTGCAACTCAGGAAGGAATGGCTGATCCATGCTCACAAATACGCAGGCCATGCGCATGGATTCCCTGGTGCGTCTGAGATACTGCACAAAGTCCTCTTCGAGGTTTTCATCCCCTACCAGCCTGTGAAAGGTGACCTTGGCATTGGTCCCGGAAAGAACGATATTTCCCTGGATTTCCTCGCCGGATTCAAGCCTGACGCCCTTGACCGCCTCTTCTTCGATAATGATCTTATCCACTCCGGCATTCTTGCGGACCTTGCCCCCTTTGGCCTCAATAAATTTTGCGAGCGGCTCGATCAGCCCTGCCATTCCGCCCTTGGCCCTGAAGGGAACAGAAAAATGAACCCTGGGGATATTCTGGGTACCGTAACCCGATCCGGGAAACTGCGGCGTAAAGCCTGATATTCTTGGTATGCGTGACATTCCGCCTATCCAGTCTTCCGAAAAATAGAAGCGCAGGATATCTGAGCACCTTCCCAGGAATAGCCACATTGCCTTTGGTCCCAGGCTCTCCAGCATGGAGAAAAGCATGGAATGCTTGGGCTCCTTCCATTTGAACACCTCCCCCACCATTCTGGTGAAGGGTGACCACTCCTGGACCATGCGCCTGTATTCGGCGGCAACAGAGATGGAATACCTGGCGATTGCAGCGCACGTCCTCTCCACGTCGCGATATATAGGTATGCTTATTTCATAGTTTTCCCCAAGCTGATACCGCAGGATGATTCCGTCATCAGGTATGAGGATAGGCTCAAACCCGTAATCCCTGAGCCCGAGCTCACTCGCCATGCGCAATACGGGCTGTTGAATCACCAGGGCTCCGGTGCTGACGCCGTATCCTCCTGGCAGTATGGTCCAGTCAGTCCTGCTGCAGCCGCCCAGCATCCCTGCTTTCTCCAGGCACAACACCTTCAAACCCGATCTGCTGAGCCTTGCGCCAGCGATTAAGGCATTGTGCCCAGCCCCTATCACAATGACATCATACTTGCTTGACATGCTTTTTTATCTCCGTCGAATGCTTAAAAAATTATCCTCTGGCAGAAAAACCGTTACCAGATACGGTCTTATTAGAGCTTAGGCAACTGTGGGATCCCGTCCCGGATGCTTGATCATCAAGCCCGGGACTCACCCTGTGCCCGCCGCATCGGGCAGGTTTCCTTTACTGTTGGGGGTTGTATTTGCGCACAATCTTGAGCGCCTCCTGCACCAACACATCCTCGCTCTTGGCGAAATTGGCAACAACAGGCTCGCTGGCCTTCACCCACTCCGCATGCTCTTTGGCATCGGGTGTGTAGATAACCGTCTTGAATTTCTGCGGAATTGTTGCAAAGGCATAGCCCTCCCCCTCCATTATGCGCAACCTTGTCACCTGGGCCAACAGCTTCATGCCGGTTTCCACAATGGTCTGGTCCTGCGGGCTGAGTTTGTCCAGCATCTTGTAGTTGTAAATGATGTGCATAAGGACCGGGGTCAGGTTGATACAGGTCACATAGTCGGTGTGCTCAAGCCATTTACGGTCCATCATGGTTTCAAGGTAGTTTGTGGCTCCTTCTGCCACCCCGCGAGCCAGGGCCTCGTAGGTCTGGGGAGTTGTGATGTTAACGGGGCTCGCCCCGATGGCACGCCACATGTCCGCCTCTGCCCCCACACTCCTGATTTTCATCCCCTTTGCGTCTGATGGAACCTTCACTTGCGTTTTCTTGGTAGTGAGCACCCTCCACAGGCACATGCTGACGCCCGCTACCTTGGTGTTCTTTAAGCCTTGCCGATCGAGGGCCTTGGTATACAGATCGTTCAAACCATTTTCGTAAGCCTCGATGACGGCCTTGTAATGGCCGCTGGTCCAAACTGGAATGGTTTCAAGATTAAAGAGAGGAATGGTCTTGGCCATATAGGGCATATACCAGTTGGCGCAGAAGGCGGTTCCTTCGTTCACGCCGGCAGCCATCTCCTCGGTGGGAAGAAGTGAACTGCTGGCGAATATTTTCATTTTGACCCTGCCCTGGGTCATTTTCTCGATGTCCGCGAAGACCTCCTTGGCCGCCATAGTAAGGGGATGATTGTCAGGACTGTAATATGCCACTCTCAATTCAACCGGCTGTGCCATTGCAGCCGAGCCAAGGCCCAGACAACTCACAGAAACCGCGAGCAGTAAAACCAACAGCCATGCAACTTGTTTTCTTTCGGTCTTCTCCATCGTCGTACTCCTCCCTTTTTGAAATGAGTTATTTTAATCGGTGCGTCCCCAGCCAACCTCCCGAGGCATCGCACCCTTCTCCAGCCTCCCCATTGCCGTCAATAAAGGCTCCACTCAATCCGTCAACCATATTAAGAATCATCGGCAAGCGGTTTTTCGCCATCAGGACACGAGCGAATAGACCACGTCGCACCACAACCCTTCAGGCATCCGGTCCGGAGGGCAAAGCACCCGGGTGATTTTAATGTTGGGATTTACTACCCTGGCTACATTGCCGGCCGCTACTGTCAAAGGATCCTTGCAGGCAATTGGCGCCTGTCCCTTGGCGAGGCGGGCATTCTGTATGGGACAGTTTGTAACCCGTCGCAACAATGTGTTTTTGTCTATTCTTTGAAAGTCAATATCAATATAGGATCCCGCAGGTGAAAGCTGATAGACTTTGGCCAGCGTATCCAGGTCGTCATTGCCAAAATCAAACAATTTAATCAGCCTGTACGCTGCCACCTCAATCGCCCTGCCGTAACATAGCCCATCAAACTGCACGGCCGCAGCCTGACCGTACTTCTTCTCCACATTCATCATCCAGTGATTCTGAAGGGTCCAGAAATTTTTGTTTCCCATTTCAACGTAAGTAGCCCAATCGTCCTCGCTTGCATCCTTCATCATCAACTTGAGAGTCTCACTTGCCTTGCTGGCCATACCTCACCTCTTTTCCCGTTTGCCTTTTCTCTTTAGCGCAGGTTGTATCATTCTTTTGCCATATATTGATCAATGAGTTTGCGTTTCATCACCTTCCCGCTTCCAGTCTTGGGGAAGCTTTCCATAAATATGATCTCCGCCGGCACTGCATAGGAGGGCAGGTCCTCCCGGCACAGTGCCAGAATTTTCTCAGAAGGCACATGGCCATCGCTTATGACAAAGGCCACCACCTTATAATCCTCATAAGCGGTAGGCACCCCGGCCACGGCCGCCTCCCGCACGGCCGGGTGGCGCAGGATGGAAACCTCCACCTCAAGGGGAAGCACGAGCTTGACGCCCACCTTTACCGTGTCGCTCTTTCTGCCTTTTAAGTATAGGTAGCCATCGGCATCAAACATGCCCAAGTCACCCGTGTAGAAGACCCCGTCTTTGATGGCCTCAGCGGTGGCGTCCGGATTATTCAGGTATCCCGCAATCAGGTTGCCGCCTGAAGTGGCCACTTCCCCCAGCTCATTGTGCAGCAAAGGAGAGCCATCCGCATCAACCACACGGATCTGTACGCCCAGGGCCGGCCGTCCCACCGAGCGTAAGCGCTCGGGATGGTTCCCTCCCAGTGCGTCCTTGAAGTCCTCAGGTTGCAAGAGGCTTACAGGCGCCTGTTCCTGGATGGAATAGGCCTGGACAAAGGTGTATCCGAACACCTTAATGGCCCGCTCCCATTCCGAAGAAGTCAGGGGGGCGCCGGTAACCCATATTCTGCGAAGGCTCGACAGGTCGTATTCACTTAGTCCTGGAAGGTTCAAGAGCTGCCGGATACAATTGGCCGTGGTAAATATTTTCGTTACCCGCTCTTTTTGGATGGTATCCAGAATGCTTTGAGGACTGAAATCATCAGGAAGTATGCAGGTGCAGCCCATGTGAAACAAAAGGCGCCAACAGCCAATCCCAAAGATCGCGGTGCAGGGCTGAAAGTAAACGTCCTTGGGGTTCAAATCCAAGGCATAAGAAATCTCCAGGCCAACGGCCAAGGTAGTTTCGTAGGTGCGCATGGTCTGCTTGGGAAGGCCGGTAGTCCCGCTGGTTGAGCCCACGTAACTCAAGTCCGTATATTCCAGGTGAGGAATGGGCGGCTCCTCCGGCGAGGCCTCGCTCAACAGAGACTCGTAATCCAGCGATGTGCTGACGGGGGCGTGCAGGGAGATCAAGTGCTCCGTATGAACCAACTGCCTTTTTAGGCCGCTGACAGGTTCTGTCAGCCTCCCGCCGCAGATCACAACCTTGGAGCGGCAGTTGTTGATCATGGGGACCAGTTCCTGCGGCAGCACCGAAACCATGAAGGGCGCCATGGCTATGCCGGTTTTCATGCAGGCGGCCGCTATCTCCGGATACTGGGGGCAGTTGTCGGCATAGACGCAGACTATGTCGCTTTTTTTGAGTCCGAGCCGCAGAAGTGCGTTTGCCAGACGGTTGCTGCGCTTGTGCAGTTGCAGATAGGTATATCTGGTTTCCCCGCTCACCACCGCGGTACGCTCAGGATGGCGGTAGGCGCCGCCGGCTGTTATGTCGCGAATGATCATGAGCATCCTCCCTTCCATGTTGAAAAAATGGGTGCACAGGTCGGGCCGGTCTATTGGCCGAATGCGCCTCCGCCTGCCATGGCCTCTATCTCGGCTGGTTCCATGCCCAATATCTTCCGGCACACGGATTCATTGTCCTGGCCCAAACAAGGGGCATGCCTTTTCATCAGCTGCGGGGTATGATCAAAAACAGCCGGGCTTTGCATGATCCAATGATCGCCAATGAGGGGGTGGCGCATTTTTTGATAATAGCCGCGGCTGTTAAGCTGGGGATCCATGAACAGGTCTTCGGAGGTGGCCACGAGGCCCGCCGGGACGCCATGCTCCTGCAGGGAGCGCATAAGCCGCTCAGCAGGCATGGCTGAGGTAATTATTCCAATTTCCTTCTCGATGTCGTCCTGATTCTGAACCCTGTCTTCATTTGTGGAGAACATATCAGACTCCAGAGCTTCCGGTTTGCCAAGGGCATCCTTAAAGGCCCGCCATTGCTGGTCGCCTTGTATGGAAATGGCGCACCATCTATCGCGGCCCAGGCAAGGAAAAACCCCGTGGGGGCATGCATAGGGGGAGCGGTTACCCATGCGCGGCCAGGGTGTTCCGCCTGAGCCCTGATGCACGAGGGGAAGGCAGAGCATCTGCAGGCTGCACTCCATTTGGGAGATGTCTATGTACTGGCCCTCTCCGGTAAGGTCCCTGTGCCTCAGGGCTGCCATCAGGGCCAATCCGCTCAGGATGGGGGCAATATAGTCACTATAGGCTCCGGGAAGGGGCAACTGCTCACCGTCAGGCCATCCTGTCAGCGAATAAAAGCCGGCATATGCAGTCAGCAAATTACCGAAGCCGCCATAACTGCTCAGGGGGCCGGTCTGGCCCAAATTGGTCGAACTGAGATAAATAAGGGCAGGGTTTTGAAACGACAATGAGTTATAGTCCAACCCCCACTTTTCCATAACCCCCGGCCTGAAATTCTCCACCAGCACATCAGCCCGTAAGGCCAGCCGCTTCGCCAATTCTCTGCCTCCTGGAGTTCCCAGATCGAGACACATGCTTAGTTTGTTGACATTCAACCGATGGAACAGGCCGCTCCCTTCCAGGGAGGGATTGTCACCATAATATGGCGGAACCGCGCGTACGATGTCCATGGATTTGAGGTCACGCGACTCAACCCTCACAACCGTTGCTCCGTGCTCTGCAAAGTACCTGGTGGTGAGGGGCCCGGCCACGGCCCAACTGAAATCTGCCACCAGCAGCCCTTCGAAAGGCTGTTTCGGCCTGGTCCTGTTTGGCGCGCCAGGCCCAACGGGTTCCCTCTTTCGAGCGCTCTTCCAGCGTTCGCCCAGGCTGCCGGAATGCTGATCAAGCGCTGGTGCAGGTTCGGCTCCTTTTAGAGGGGTCAGGCTGAAATGGACCCATCGCGAAGGCACATTTAGACGGTGAGCATCCGAGATGGCGATATTGCACCAGTAAAGGCGGGATTTAAGATGTTCATTTCCCAGGACTTCCCCAACGTCCATTACAGGATAAACCATGACCCCCCGTTTCTGGCCTTCCGCAAACAAACGCTCCTTGTCCAGGCCCCGAAAGAATCTTGCCATTTCATCTTCAATCTCATCAAGTGAACACTGCTTCATACGCCTCAAGCCGAAATAGTCCCAGGACATTCCCTCCATGTCCGGCGGGTTGAATCCTTTCTCGCGCATCCATTGAAACAAAGCCGCGTTCATCTTTTCAGCCGGGCCGCCTGCAATCAGATAAGCGCATACATGGCCGTTCCGGCAGCGCCAAATTGTGGTTCGGCGCAGGCCCGCCTGTTCCACCTCCGATGGTATGGTCCACCCCGTACCGCCCCTCCTCTGTATGCCTTTGAAGCAGGGCCAGTAATCAGGAGCGGTCTGAGCGACCCAGGGGATGCAGGCCTGCACCGAAAGATCCACATGTTGTCCCTGTCCGGTCCTGAGGCAGTAAATGTTGGCTATCATGGCCGAAAGGGCTGCATAGGCCCCGGCCACAAGATACGCCTGGGGCACGCTGATCTGCACCGGGGGGCTGTCTTGCTGCCCGGTCACGTACAACATGCCTCCCATGGCCCAAAGGACAAGTTCATCGCCCAAAAAGGATCTGTATGGTCCAGTCTGACCAAAGGGGGTTATGGAGACCATTACCAGGGAAGGATTCGCTCTGCTCAGCTTGCCGTAATCCAGTCCCCGCCGGGCCAGATAGCCCGGGGGAGTTGACTCAAGGAAGATGTCGGCCACTGAAACCAGTTCGGCCAAAGCCGAGCAGCCGCTTTGTGAGTCCACGTCCAGTTGAAGGCTCTGCTTTCCAAGATTGCAGCCCATCCACCTGAGGCTCTGAGCCTTTTCTCCCGCACCGGTCAAAAAGGGACCCTGTGCCCTCGAACGATCCAGGCGGGGATTCTCGACCTTGACCACTTCCGCTCCCAGATCTGCCAGCAGCTTGCCTGCCAGGGAGGCATCGTTGTCCATCACTTCCACAACCCGCAGTCCCTCAAGGACAAGCTTGCTGGAACTCAATTCCGGGAGGCCTAAGGCCTCGGGGGTTCTGCCGCTTCCTTGTTCTGCCGACCGGTCTGCGGCATTCAAGACAAAAGGGTTCAACCCTCGACCGACCTCCCCTTGGAGAGCTTTTCCAGACCTGCCTCGTCCACCACCTCGACCTTCATCACCACCTGCCCCCACCCGCACCTTGAGCCTGCATCCATGCAGGAGAAGTGGTTAAAAACCATGCCGTTGGGATCAAGGCCTGAGACGAACCTGTCCTGGGCCATGTTGGCGAACCCGCCTATTTCTCCCATGGCCTGAGAGCACCATGGGCTGGATTTTTCAGGCATCAATATGCCCAGGGCCCTGAATACCAGTTTGTCCCCAACCCGCATGCCTGCTGTGCACCCATGGGATGAAACCACCCTGATGATGAGATACTTATTGGCTATCTCAGGCGAAAAGAGCTTTTGGGTTACCGGTCCCCTGTGCGGATCGGATTTCAGGGCCTCTAATTCCTCATCGCTGTAGCCATAATGCTTCTGCATCTTTTCCCAGTTGAAACTCATAGCTGCGCTCCGGCATTCATGGGTTGACATGGCTATTCGGGCGTTTCTTTATGGCTTACTCCCCAACTCGGTTTCCGTTTTTCAAAAAACGCCCTGATCCCTTCTCTGGTGTCCGGGGAATTGACCACCGGAACCACCAGCTCTCCGGTCCGCTTTCCAACGGCTGCTGAACCGGCTGTCATGGCGTCGTCCGCCAGGCATTTCATCACAGAAACCGCGCCAGGCCCGCAGGAGCAGATATATGAGGCCATTTTTTCTGCCTTGGGCAGAAGATCCTTCCGGGCTGTAATCTCATTTATGGCCCCAACCTCATAAAGTCTTCTGGCAGGGAGGGGCCTAGCGGTCAGCAGGAGCTGGTTGGCAATGACCCGGGGCAGATATCTGGATAGGAGTCCGGCAAACTCAACCGGAAAATTGAGCAGCCCCTCGCCCAGGCCGAAGGTGGTTTCCGGCGTGGTCAGGATGATGTCAGCCTGAAAAGCCAACCAGAGGCCCGTCGCATTTACAATACCGTGATAAGCTCCTATTATGGGTTTGGTTACCCCGTTGTCGTGCGGCCCCACCCTTATGTCGCCAAACATGACCGACTTCGACCAGGCATACTCGCCAGCCTCAACCATTTCGCTGAGCTGCTGGATATCGAAGCCGGCTGAGAAATTATCGGTCCTGGAGCCCAGAATGCAAACGCGCATGGCCGGGTCCCCTTCGAAATCACGCCACGCCTGACCCAACTCCTCTGCCATCTCATAGTTGATTCCATTAAAGGTTGATCTGTTCAAAAAGACATAGGCGAGTTGATCTTTCTTAACATAATCAATATATTTCATCATTAACCTATGCATCCCGTTGGGGAATTGGTCTAAATTCCTGCGCTGATCGGCCGATGTTGAAACAATCACCAGCCTGCCTAATCCGTCAACTGAAACAGATCCTGGTCAAAGTCTGCACTCTTCATGTATCTTCGCATGTGCAGGGTCTCAGGAGTCTTCTCCATCCATTCATTGAAACCGTCGGGCAGATCAATGCTCAGCTCCTTAAAGGCGGCGGTAAAATCAGTCAGACTTGGCGGACATCCCTTGATCTTCACGCAATGATTGATGAGAGGGTTTTTGGCGTTTGCACGAACCTGGCACTGCCCGGCCAGAAGGGTGTGATTTGCCTTTCCGCTTGGCTTCTGCTTCTTGCCATATAAAACCTCAATCCGGTCAAAAGGATCTTTTTTGTTCTTTGCCGATAAAATGCCCATGACTATGTAGTTTATGAAATGCGAACAATAGGTGCAAAGAGAGTCGTCCGGCTCAGGATAGCGAATGCCCTTAATTCCGGCCTTTGACATAAATTCGGGCATCTCCGCCAGTTGATCCTGATCAAACTGCCAGCCATGCGGTCTAATTGAGCCATTCAAATCAACATTTCCGTGCAGGCTGATATCGCTCAGGTCGTATGGGCGGTTTCTCTTGTCCAAGGCCATTCTAAGATGAGGAATTTTCCCTGGTTGAAAGCCCATCAATATAGAAGCCACCTTGTCAGCGGCGATCACATCCCTGGATGCCACAATCAAGTTTGAGCGATGGGCAAGGCCCGTATAAAAAGGCCCCCTCTCAAGGGAAAAGATCCCGTCAATAACTGTCAGTGAGGGCCAAACCAGATCCGGGAGCCTGGCCAGATAATGATCAAGACCTTGTTCATCGCTTGCATTATGACATCTCTTGCGGGATTCAATGTTCAAAAGGCCTTTGAGGTTCTTGATGCCCAGCGATATCCGCGCCTGCGAATGGGTCTTGAGTACGGGCATGTCAATTATGAAATCAGCAGAAAAAATGGATTCACTTACGGAAAACTCCAGGCCGTCAACCTCTTTTTTCCGGAATGAACCCTTATGAATATCAAGCACTTTCATGCCGTATTTCGTGCATAATTTGCTCAGGTTCATTCCCCTGACCGCCCGGTCCACCATAGACCCGCTTCCTTTTTCGTATTCGACCGCCCCTTCCAGCAGTGTAATGTCGGTCACGCCCTCCTCGCATAACAGGATGACCATGTCCTCTATCATGCGGGCCGTGGTCAGCACCCCGAATTTAGGAAAGTTGACCCCTTCAAGCCAGATCACCAAATTGGGTTTAATGAAAACCCGGTCCCTTGATGACAGCCCCGAGAATCCTCTGCTAAGTTCTATTGCTTTTTGCAATGATTGTAAGGGACTTTCATATCTTACTGCTGCCACGTCAAACATCTAGACCTCGCGAGAAAAACAGTTGGAAGCAACACAGGCGAAAAACATGGGAACTGGTTGTAAGTGAGTTCAAAGGCGCCGCCAGTTCTGTGTTTTCATTGAGCAGTTTTCATGCCAAATATTCATCTTGTATTTTAGTCCTTCATTCCAGTATGTTAAAGGCTAACGTCTTCTTCGGGATGAAATATGGTTGCGCAGCATGTTGTTTCGATGTACAGTATATTGCGCACACACAGTTCCGCCTGGGGCACTGGGTCCTTTGCGCTGCCAAAAATCCATACAAGACCTTTTGAACCATATTAACACCTCTTCGCTCCTGAAATAGGGAAGGGAGTGAGATGGAGAAGCGGTTTGATCAAGGAAAGAGAGGGAGACATGAGTAGTGTCGCAGTTCATCCACCATCCCTGGCCGTGGCGTCGCTCTTCCCAGAGGATTTCTCCATAGACTGGATACTGGAGCTTACCCAGAAAAAGGCCTCTGAAGTGATCCAGGAACTGGAGGAAGGCGTACAGCAGGACTTACTCACAAGAAAAAGGCCCGGCTTATATGCATTCACAGAGCCAGGGTATCGCCAGTCTCATTCTGAATCGCTCTCCATCAAGGCAAAGGAACTGCTTAATCGGCATATCCTAAAGATATTGCTGGTGAATGTTCAAGACAGCGACCGCAAGGCAAAGGCCCTGTCCCACCACCTATTGCAACTTACCAATGATTATGACGGATGCCTCTGGCTCCTCAAGGCAGGGGACAGTTATCTGCGAGGCTTCAAAAACGAGATGGCATTGTGCTGTTACCGTAAGGCCCTGGAAGACCTTTTACTCCAGCGGGGTCAGGAGGCTGACGAGCTTTTTACGGAAACAGCCGTGAAGTATTCCAAGGTATCCACAGCAAGGCGGGACACGACCGAAGTGCTCTTCATTCTGCGGGAAGCCATGGAAAGGGCCAGGAGATGGGAGGACAAGTGCAGCCAGTCGCTTTTGGAAATGCACATGGCCAAAAACGAATGGCTGCGGGGCCAGTACGATAACGCGCTGCGCCGTTTCAACAAAGGCTGGAACATGGCAAAGGATCTCAACAACCCCAAACTGCTGCGTTCGGCCACCAGTTTCAACACATTCTTTTTCTATTGGCAGGGGCTTTTTAAAGATGCTGTGAACTGCTATGAGGAATCCGTTTCGGGGGTAGACAAATTCCCGCGTGGGGGGTTCCCAATTCTTGCAGCACAGGTGGCGGCCTACTGCTACTCCCAGATAGGGCAGGAAACCCAGGGTCTGGGCATGATGGATGCCATTCGCAAGCAGTGCCTGGAGATGGGCAACCGCTATCTGGCCGCAACCGCCGGTTCGGGCATGGCTGCGGTGATGATAGACCTGCGCCGGGTGGATGACGCGCTTGCCCTTTTGGAACAGTCCATTGCCGAGGCCAGCAAGGAGAAGAATGATTGGGTCTGGATAAGGGGCAACCTTATGAGAGCATTCATATATTTTCTTAAGGAAAACTACGATTCCTCCTTGCGCTATTTGAAGGACTTTCTCCATGACAGCGGGCGGGTGCACGTGGTGCTTAGAAGCTACACCTACTTCCTGGAACTCTGCTGGGCAATGGAGACAGGCAAACTTTCCCAACAACCGGGTGTTTCTCTGGAAAAAGAAATTCAGTCAATGATCGAAAGCCAGAATGTCTTTATGAAGGGAGTTGCCTATCGCTACAAGGCCCTGCTGCAGATGAGGAACGGGATGAGTCCACAAAGCATTATTGCATCCTTGAACCTGTCGCTGAAGCATCTTGATCGCACAGGCCAGAAAAAGGCCATAGCCCAGACCCAGGCGGAATTAGCCAGGCAATACCTGGCACTGGGAAAAGAGGAGCTGGCCCGGAAGACCGCACAAACCGCATGCAACATCTTGGGAGCCATCAACCAGGTGCTTATTCCCGAAGACCTGCGGCCTCTTATCAAGCAGCCCTCTTCCAGCCGCGAATTGTTGGAAGAAATCCTGAAGCTGGGCAGAGATGTGGTAACCATCAGGGATGACAAGGAGCTCATCCAGCAGATATTGACCACGGCAAATCGCTTAACCGGAGCTGAACGAGCCGCCATCTTTTTACACGATCAAAACCTGAAAAATGAACACACCAGGCTGCGGGGGTCCAAGAACCTAACCTCCGAGCAGATTGCTCATCCATCGTTCCGTTCCTCTATGGAGGTGATCAATACGGTGATGGGCGACGGTAAAGGGAGGATCGTTACCGCCAAGCCGCCTGACAAGCCCCAGGGCCGACACGAGGACATCATCCGCTCCCGCATATGCGTGCCCATGACCCTGCGCAACAAGGTCGTGGGTGTTCTTTACCACGACAACCAGCTGCTCAGCAGCGCCTTCAAGGAATCCGACCTGGACCTGCTTTCTTACTTCGCAGCCCAGGCGGCCTTTGCCATAGACAATGCAAGGGCCTACCAGGAAATCAAACGTTTGAACCAGAAGTTGACTCAGGAAAAGCTCTACTATGAAGAACAGCAGGTCAACCGCCTTCACTTTGACGAGATAGTTGGAAACAGCCTCCCCATGATTCAGGTCCTCTCACAGGTGGAGCAGGTGGCGGCAACATCTTCCACTGTTCTCATTTTGGGGGAGACAGGGGTGGGCAAGGAACTTGTGGCCCGTGCCATTCATAAAACCAGCCATAGACACGATAAACCATTTATTCGCGTTCTGTGCAGTGCCCTGCCTGAAAGCCTGCTTCCGAGTGAATTGTTCGGCCACGAAAAAGGGGCTTTCACGGGCGCCATCGGACGTCGGGTTGGCCGATTCGAATTGGCCGATGGGGGGACCCTTTTCCTGGATGAAATCGGCGAGCTTTCATTCGACATGCAGGTAAGCCTGCTCAGGGTGCTGCAAACGCGTGAGTTCGAAAGGGTAGGCGGCACACAGACGATACGTTCTGACTTCCGTCTGGTGGCTGCCACCAATCGGGATCTGGAGGAGGAGGTTCGCAGAGGGAAATTCCGCCTGGATCTTTTTCACCGCCTCAACGTGTTTCCCATCAAGGTTCCGCCGCTGAGGGAAAGGAAGGAAGATATCGGCCCGCTTGCCAATCATTTCCTGAAAATCCATGCGTCAAAAAGCGGAGAACCCGTTATGCAGCTGCGCACTGCCGATTTGGCGAAGCTGCTGCAGTATGATTGGCCTGGAAATGTGCGGGAGCTGGAGAATATCATAGAAAGAGGCATTCTGCTCGGAAATGGAAAGGAATTTCGCATCCCCACACTCGGTTTCGGACATCTGTCATCCAACAAGGATATGGCTGGCCACACCTTGCGAGACAACGAACGGCGTCACATTTTGTGGGCTTTGGAGCAAACGGGCTGGAAGGTTCGAGGTAAAGGAGGAGCCGCAGAGTTGCTGGATATTAATCCTTCCACCTTAGCCTTTCGAATGAAAAAACTGAACATCAAGCGGCCTGCGACAACGGCCAGACGTTAGCGATCGCCAAGGGTGAACAAGTGGCCGACTGAAAAACGTCGCCAGTGTTCTGTCAATCCATTATGCCAATGGCCGATGAATGTTATAGCCACTGCATCAATGTCATTGACTGATCACCGACGCCCGAAACCTGAAGCCCTATTTTCCCTTGACAGGGATCCCCAGCAAGGCTTTGGCCAGTCGAATCTTTTTGTCTAATTGACCCTCCCTGAAGATCATCACCCGCTGGGCCTGGGGGGAGCCGGCGCCGTGCATGGATTCCACCTTGGCGCGGTGGTGGGCGGCGAATCGATAGACGAGCGCCCCTGTAAAGTCCGTCTCACCATCCATGAACACCCTCTCTGTGGGCACAAAGACATCCTCAAATGCGATGACCGCCTCCCCGC
>JAUPKI010000319.1 GCA_030837545.1 Thermodesulfobacteriota bacterium
CTTCCGATCTCATGTCGTTGGGGGTGTAGCTCACAGTTGGGAGAGCGGCACGTTTGCAGCGTGCAGGTCGTCGGTTCGAGCCCGTCCACGTCCACCGGGTTAATCCGGTTCCGTCGAGGAGGCCCCGCCATGAAAGAAGAGAAAAAGCCCTCACCCACGACACCCAGCGAAAAGCCTTTAGATCCCGATACGGTGAGAGAGATGTTGAAAAAGGTTTTGGCGAAGCCGCTGCCTCCGCTGCCCGACTCTCTCAACTTCAAACTCCGTCAGCATCCTCCTCTCTCATAGCTCGCACCCGCGAAGCTCTCCCCGGAAGGTCAACAACTGTCACAACATCTCCCACCTTGACAAGCCCCTTAACAACCCCAAGGCCGTAGTACGGCCCCGTTCGTCCCTGAATTCGATGTCGCAATTTTCTTTTTACTATAACTTGCCACATGGGGTTGACGCTTATCAACCTTATTTTCTGGCTGGTTACAGAAATCCCTCTAAAAATAATGAGCTCGCCGTCCTTCTTGGTCATTCTGACAGAACCGATCGTCTGAATAACCTCGCCCCCGCATTCAAAACACCTCATTTTTCCACCCTCCTGGCTTTTGGATCGACCCATTCTGCCGCATCCGGTTCATACACGGTAATAACCCACAACATTTCAAAGCACCTGACCGCATAGAACATGTATATCCTTTCCAAGGTGGGACTTACCATAAACAAGGCAGCTATGCCCTCTGTGATTCTTTGGATAGTCTTCAATGATCTCTCCATCCAGAAGAGACTCTTTGACCTCGAGCGGATCGATCCCACGAGTAGAGGCCCTCTCCACCGCATGAAGACTGAGCTGATAGTTCGCGGCACTAACCTGGTCTTTAATCCATCCCATATCCATTGGCTTCTTCCATCTCGCTATGCGGCTATCTCAAGACTCATGCCCAACGGATTCCAGGACTCAATTATCTCCGAATCGAGCACCCGGCGTCAACGTGTCATGCCGCCATCCCGGTTTGACATGTAAATAGTGTCTGAACGAAAACCGGTACAATTCATTAGGTCTCCCTCTTTGGTTAAAGGGGGATTAAGGGGGACTCGATTAAATCGAGCTCTTTTTCAAAATCCCCCCTGCCCCCCTTTAAGGGGGGTTTTCGTTCAGGCACTCAATATCCACTCGGACTGATCGACTCCCCCTTCGACAGGTACGACTTCACTCTCGCAGCCCAATGCGGTCCGGAGCGTCGAGCTCCATACCAGTTCCATATCAGTCCTCTCCAATAACGATGGATTGTTTAAAAATGGGCTGGCCGTTCCGGTCCAAAACCACCAGGAAGGCCGCCGCACCAAGGGTTTCGTCATCTTCCACCAGAAGGCTGGTCTTCTGACCATTGGCCGCAGCCGTTGTCGGGCTTGTTGTGAAGCTGGTGGCAGGGTCCGCGACTTTACTGCGAATATCGACAATAAGACCTTCCGCACCCTCCAGCTCTACTTTGAGCCTCATCCCTGACCATTTCCTCTCTTTCAGAACAACGGGCCTGGCACGGGTTTCCTTTGCGTACACGGTCAGGCATGGGATCAACGCCTCCTGCAAAGTGAGACCGCCATGATCATACTCCTTTCCAGCGACAAAACACGATACGCCGGGGCCAGGACTCTATTCACAGGCGATCATCAGGTCACAGGATGACCCGGGGTGCGGCCAGCTCGTGCCTGTTGTACAAGGCCGCTTTCCGAATGGACTGGATCATGCATGTAATGACGGTCATAGCAGGTTATCCTTCACAGGTTAATCAACATGGATATACAGGATATACAGGATAAAAGCGAATGCGGTACATTCGCAACCCAAAGCCCCATAAAAAAGGCCATGCGATTTCCCTGTGTTTCATTTCAGTATGAACCGCCCTTAATCCTGTCCATCCTGTGCATCCATGTTAAAACTCCTTTTGCGGGCGAGGGTGATGTGGGCGTTGTTCCAGCGCGCGCCGACAAACAGCCCCCTATCATCTATTTCCCCTGAACGCCCTCAGCTCCTTTTCAATCTCCCGGTCCAACCGGGCCTGCACCATGGCGATGGTGAGGTCGGTCTTTCTCTTTCTCATGGAATCGGCCATGCGGCACCCAGCGTCTAAGGCAGCGGCCACTGCGTAAATGGGGAGGGTGACAACCGCCTTTTCACCCACGCGGGGCAGATCCAGATGGTAAGGCAATTCGTCGCAAAGGTCCGCCAGAAGATGGACCGGCATGTCCGGAACCAGCAGGCGTTCCCGTTCGGCCAGCAGGGGATCCAGTCGCTCCCTCAGCGTGGTCCAGAAATTGTCCGCATCCGTACTGCCCGGGGGCGGGAGGAGTTTTCGGAAGGTCAGGAGGTTGGGTGGAGCGCAGCGAAT
This sequence comes from Thermodesulfobacteriota bacterium, assembly GCA_030837545.1. Taxonomy (GTDB): domain Bacteria; phylum Desulfobacterota; class DSM-4660; order Desulfatiglandales; family Desulfatiglandaceae; genus AUK324. The sequence continues at coordinate 2,379 of JAUPKI010000319.1, forward strand.
CCTGACATTAAGCCGTTCCGCTATGCATGATTGGACATGGTTGTCTGAAAAACGGGCACTACGGCTTTCCATGAGGTTGAATCGTTGGCTGCATGCCACAGGTCATAATTCCTCTGAAGGTTCATCCACAGCTCAGGGGTCGTAGTCAACCCCATAGGCATCGCCATCCGTTTTGTTGGGTTTCGCTGCGCTCTACCCAACGGTCTAACCTTCTATGAGGGCTACGTTCATTTCCGGTCACTGTGTCTTTCGTGGGCAGGCTGCTTCTCTTTGGACAACAGCGGTATCAGACAACGCAACGCACGGTTGACCGCCTCTGAATCCGGGAAATATTCTCTGACATCAGGTTCAATCATGACAGACCCGTCTTCAAGCGTAAAATGCCTGACCACGGTACTGCCATCTTCCTGCTGGATCTTGACCGTGTGCCCGTCACGGTAGGCCTTGTAATACTTCCCCCTGACTCCCCCAGGCATATTCTTGAAATCGTATTCCGGAAGCATGGGATCTGAATTCCTTTCGTCGCTCATATAACTAAAATCCTCCTTCTTCATATATATGCCGTTCAGAAACCGTAGCCTTACGGGAACTGATGATGCGGATAGATCTTTCCCGTTCGGTGTGAATGACAATCAGCGGGCTTATTGTCTTGAAGCGACTGGTTCATGCCGATGCGGCCACACCCGACAAGGGTTCAAGTTTTTCTCCTACCTCGGCAAGATGAAGCTCTTCAATGGCAGAATGCTCCCGCCAGCTCTTGATTCTGATGAGAATCATCGGCTGGTCTTTTTCCCGGTTCCTCAAAGATATGTCTTTGTGCCACCGGTTGAAGGCATCGTCTCCCTCGACCTGAAATACGACCATGGCATTGGGCGGTATCTTTTCGCCGATCTGCTCGTTTTCCATCAGGTATCTGTGGAACTCGGTTGAGAGCATTGCCAGAAAACGACTGTAATTACCCATGCTGTCCCCCTTTCAGGAATTCCTCTCTATATTTGGACCAGTTCTCATCAATATCCCACTTTCCGAAAGTCAAGGCGCTTTCGAAACTCAGGTCCAAAGGTATCTTTGTCTTGTTGCCCTTTATATCATGTTTGTCGATATGCGAAAACCGGTGGGAACAGTCGTACCTTACGACTGTTTTCCAGACCTCGTTCACGCGTACTTCTAACTGGACGGCAAAATACAGGACCCTTCCTCGATCAGTTTCATGGTAATGGCGTTTTCTAACCTCATCATCGAAAACCACTACAAAATCCACTGTTTTTCCCATAACAGTCTGTATCCTCTGTCCTTTGCCTTTTTGTTGGGTTTTGCTTCGCTCTTCCCAATCTACGTGTTTGCAGGTTGTAGGGGGTTGGGGGGAACGAAGGGGAAGTTTCTAACTTGAGAGTCCAAAGTTCTCTCGTCATGCCGGACCCCGTATCGGGTACGGGGCAGGCCCGATCCGGCATCCAGAGCAATTAACTTATCGAAATAATAATGGATTCCGGCTTTCGCCGGAATGACGGCTCAGAATTTATACATTTAATAATATCAATATATTACGAGAACTTTGGACTGTGGAGTTTCTAATATTTGCGTCCTAATTCCTCCAACATAATCGCCACATTCGGATCGCGGGGCTGGCCGGCCAGCATGAGCTTCATGCCGGCCATGGCCCATCGGTTGGCCGCGTCCACAAAGCTGGTGATCCGGGAGTGCCAGTAGACCCTTTCTTTCTGCCCTCTGGGTACAGGCAAGCAGGGTGTGGGTGTTCCCGCCGCCGAATGCGGTCTCCGGCCGGTGGATGGCCGGGGCCGTATTGTCGCCGGACAGGCGGCTGAACACATCGGAAACGACCATGCGCATCCCGTCCGTGGCATAGGTGCGAAACTTATAGACCGGTTACTCCCACCGGGGAAGACCTTCTCGTAGATGTGTTTACGGCTTTTCGTAAAAGTGGGTCTGATAAAACAACTACAGCAAATCCTTTGAGGAAATCAATCTGTTTCTGTGGAAAAGGTTGGAAATAGGTTTGCAAATGGGAAATGGACAAAGAAAAAGGGGCTATGCCTTTATGGCATAACCCCTTGTCGTTCCATTGGTAGCGGGGGCTGGATTCGAACCAACGACCTTCGGGTTATGAGCCCGACGAGCTACCAGGCTGCTCCACCCCGCGATAACTTAGTAACATAAGTCTTTATAAATATTTTGTCAAATAAAAAATCGGGGGATTATTCCAGCGGGAGCCTGACAACGAAGGTGGTCCCTTTGCCGAGCACGCTGTCTGCCCACATTTCTCCCCTGTGGGCCTCGATGAGCTTGTAGCATATGGCCAGGCCCAGCCCGAATCCGCGCTTCCGGGTGGTGAAAAACGGTTGGAAGATGTGGAGGAGGTCTTTCTCATGGATTCCGGTGCCTTCATCCGATATGCGGATCTCGATGAACCCGGCCAGCTTCTCTGTGCTGATGGTGATGGCGCCCCCATCCTCCATGGCCTCGATGCCGTTGGTGATGATATTGATGAAGACCTGTTTCAGTTTGTCCGGGTCGCAATCGATCTCGCCCAGGTCCGGGGCCAGATTGACCCTGAAGCGATGCTTCTCCGGAGAACAGAGGCCTCCCATGATCTTCAATACATCCTGGATGACTGAATTGATGTCCGAGGTTCGCGAGACAAGGGAGTGAACCTTGGTAAAGTCCCCGATGCTGGTGACCAGCCGTTCGAGTCGGCCGACCTCTTCCAGGATCATATCCAGTTTTCGGATCGCCTTTTCATCCGTCAGGGTGTCTCTTATCTGTTGAGAAAAGCCGCCGATGATCATGAGCGGATTCTTGATCTCGTGGGCCACATGGGCCACTGTCTCGCCGACCGCTGCCAGACGTTCGGACTGCAGGAGTTTCTTTTCGAGTTGCTTCTGAGTCGAGATGTCTCTGATGATGGCCGTGAAGGTAATGTCTTCTTCGGTTTCGTGGAAGGAGAGCCCCAGCTCAATGGGGAATTCCTCCCCGTTTTTTCGAAATGCGGTGAGCTTCAGGTTCTTGCCGATCACCTGCGGCGTCCTGGTCTCCAGAAACCGACCGACAAAACGGTAATGGTCTCCGTACTGGGGCGGGATGAGTATGTTGAGATCCTTTTTTAGGACCTCTTCACTGGAGTAACCGAAGATCCGCTGGGCCGCAGCGTTAAAGAGGATGATCCTGTGGTTCTTGTCGATGCTGATAACCGCGTCTGTGGCCGTGTCCAGAATGGTGCTGAATCGCCTTTTTTCGGCCTTCAGCCTTCGGATCAGGTTTCGGTATTCCGTCACGTCCGTGGAGATCTCCACAAAACACGGCCCGACCTGTCCCCCGGCAGAGATCGGGTACATGATCCGGCTCAATTCTCGTTCATCCACGCCCGGTTCACCATACCGGTGGGTGATCTCAACCCGCTCTCCGGTCTGCTTTGCCTTTTCGAGGGGACAGAATTGCGTGCCGATATGGCAGATGCTGCCCGAAAGGGCCCTGATGGCATAACATTTCCTGCCGATAACCTCTTCTCTTTTCAGCCGGCATCCATCCAAGAAGACCTTGTTTACATCCTGAATCGATCCGTCCGGGTCGATCACCATGATCTCTTCGCTGATGGCGTCAAAGATGGACTGCAGAAAGAGGTTGCTCTGTCTGATCTCTTTGCTTTGCCGGTTTTCCTCCATGGTTATCCTCCCAGCCATGGGCAAAAGAAGATATATTCAAGGGACAGGATATCAAACATCTCATCCGTACCATCCCGGATGGTCCGGTAGAGCGCCTTCAGGGTTGCGGCGCTTCGTATCGTGGAGCGGTATGCGGCATCATCGTAAAACCGGGAATCGATGGGGAGCAGGACTTGATCCAGGGACCCGTGCCAGTGTATGTTGAAATCGGCCTTCATGGCAAAGACTTTTTTATACATGGCCCTCAAGATATCGGTCCTCAGGACTGGATTGACCTGGTTGATCATGCAGTCCGTCAGGCCGACGAGGTAATAGGTTTGCCGCATCCTCATTTCGTCTCGGCGAATGGCATACATGGCCTGGATGGTGCAGGCCACGCCGCGGTTCAGGGTAAAGTGTGGCGGAATCGAGGCGGCCGGTTCTCCGGAAGGGTCCAGTTTCTCCGCCAGGGGCCGCAACATCTGGGTAAAAAAAGGGGTCCTCCAGCAAGCCCTTCGGAATTCCCATGGTCCTGAAGTAATCAGGTTGTCGGGGGGCAGTTTCTGGAGTCTGCCCTGGATATGAATGATTTTCCCCATTCAGAATACCTTATCGGCCTTTCGAGCGTTATGGCCTGGGATGGTATTTTTCGTGGAGTTCCCTTAACTTATCCCTTGTGACATGGGTATAGATCTGGGTGGTGGAGATGTCTTCATGGCCGAGCATGACCTGGACCGCCCGAAGGTCGGCCCCGCCCTCCAGGAGGTGACTGGCAAAAGAATGCCGGATGGTATGCGGCGCTATTTCCTTTGTGATGCCGGCGGCCTTCCCGTACTGCTTGATGATCTTCCAGAATCCCTGTCGGGTCAAGGGTCGGCCCCTGAAATTGAGGAAGAGGTTCGGCAGGTTGGGGCCCCGAACCATCCGGGGTCGGTCGTCCGAAACATACGCCCTGACCGCATCGATGGCCTTTCCCCCGATGGGGACCAGTCTCTCCTTGGAGCCCTTGCCCACGGTCCTCAGAAAACCGGATTCCAGATTGACGTTCAGGACCTTGAGGCCGATCAGTTCGGAAACCCGCAGGCCCGTGGCATAGAGGAGTTCGAGCATGGCCCGGTCCCGGTTTCCGGCCGGCGTGGAGGGGTCCGGTTGGGACAGAAGGCGGTCCACTTCGGCCGTGCTCAGGATATCCGGGAGTTTCCGGGAGAGACGGGGGATCTCAAGGAGCCTGGCCGGGTTTTCCTGGATGTGGCCCTCTACGGTGAGAAACCTGAAAAAACTCCGGGCGGATGAGATGGTTCTGGCCACCGACCTGGCAGAAAGCGACCCCATCAGGGAACTCATGTAGGCGATGATTTGGTCTCGGGAGACCGTCAGCGGTGACAGATTCTCCTGTTCAAGGAAGCGGCCGAGGCGGGTCAGGTCCCTGCCATAGGCCTGAATGGTATTGTCGGCCAGGCCCCGCTCCAGTCTCGAATAATTGATGAATTGATCGATCAGTGCGTCCATGATGATGAAAATCCCTCAATCCCTCAATCCCATCCACAGATTACGCAGATTACGCGGATAGGACCTCCAGTCCCTTAATTCCAGCATTCCAGCATTCCAGCATCCTTCAATTCCTCAATTCCTGAATCAAAAATCATAGAACAGGTTTTTGCACGTCAAAATCCTCGGGCCTGTGTCTTCGATCAGGACCATTTCCTCCAATCGCACGCCCCCTTTTCCGGGGATATAGATGCCGGGTTCGATGGTGAATACAGTCCCTTTCTTCAGATTAACTGAATGCCTTGGACCGACCCTGGGTCGTTCGTGGACGGCCAGACCCACGCCGTGACCGAGGCCGTGACCGAAATAGTCTTCGAATCCTGCCTCGCGGATCAGATTTCTGGCCTGGGCATCCAGATGGGTGCTCTCCACCAGGGGACGAACCTCTTTCAGGGCAGCCAGTTGCGCCTGGCGGACGGTCCTGTAGATGGTCCTGAACTCGGGGGTCGGCTCTTGTAAGAAGATCGTCCGGGTCATGTCTGAACAGTAGCCGTTCAACCTGGCGCCTACATCCAGGATCACCGGCTCACCCGTTTGTAGGCCGCGATCTGTGGGGACGGCATGGGGGAGGGCGCTATTGGGCCCGGAGGCGACGATCGGCGGAAATGAAAGGCCTTCGGCCCCTGCTTCCCTGGCCAGTCCCTCGATCTCCCATGACGCCTCTTTTTCCGTCATGCCCGGCCGGAGACGCCTGACCATTTCGTCCAGTACCTCCGAGATGAGATTGGCAGCCGCCTCCAAGACCTGGATTTCCTCCGGCTCCTTCACCTCCCGCATCTCTTCGACCAGACCGTTCAACGGGATGAGGTCCACATTGGGCGAGAGGCCATGGAGCCGGTCGTGCAGCCTTCTGTGGAGGCCCCAGGCGACATAATCCTGCTCAAAGCCAAGGGTTCGGGCCCCCATATCCGCTACCCATTCGGGCATGCCGTCGGCCAGGTCCTGCCTCAGGGTCTTGACCTCGAATTGAGGGGCCTCGTGCTGGGCCTGCAGGGTGTATCTCGAATCCGTGATCAAAAGGGACCGGCTGTCGCTGATCAGGAGGGAGCCCGATGATTCTGGAAAATGGGTGTCTTCCGCCTTGAATCCTGAAAGATATCGACGGTTTTCTGGCTGAATAATCCATGCGCCATCCGGTCCTGAGGACATCATGCGGCGTCTCAGGGCGGTCAGGCGGTTCAGATAAGTACCTCTTTCCATGATATCCATGTTAGCAGAGTCTGTGGCCGAATGCAATTGCGGAGCAGTGGGATATTGACAGTATCCCGGGTTTCATTTAGGCTTTTGGGTAAGACAGCCGCACATCTGAATCTCGAATAGGCAGGGGATACAACCACCATGGAATCGTTTTCTGATATAGCCGTGGCCCTCAGCGGGGGCGTGGACAGCGCCATGGCCGCGGTTTTGTTGAAGGGAGCCGGCTGGACGGTCTACGGCCTTCATCTGGTCCTTGCCGACGTTGCCCCCCGGAGGGAAGAGCATATCAGGGAGATTGCGGACCGGATCGGCATCCCTGTGGAGATCATTGACCTCCGGAAGCGCTTTGACGCCCAGGTGATAACGCCGTTCTGCGATGCCTATCTGAAGGGTTTGACACCGAATCCGTGCGTCTCCTGCAATCAGGAGATTAAATTCGAGGCCTTGTATCACTATTGCATCGAGAAAAAGATCCACTCTCTCGCCACCGGTCATTATGTGCGGGTGGATGTCAGAGATGGCAGGGCAGGGCTTCTGAGGGGCGTGGACACGGGGAAGGATCAATCCTATTTCCTGCAGCGTCTGGGTCGGGAATGCCTTTCAAGGGCCGTATTTCCCCTGGGTGATATGACCAAGGACGAAATTCGAGCACGGGCCCGTGATATGGACCTGCCCTGCCATTCAAGACCGGAAAGCCAGGAGATCTGTTTTATCTCCGGGATGGACTACCGTGACTTCGTCGAGAAGAGGGAAGGTCCTTGGATCCGCAGAAAAGGGGTCATCGTTACTGAGGAAGGCGATGGGTTGGGAGAACATGAGGGGGGATACCGATACACCATCGGCCAGAGACACGGGCTGGGGATCGCTTCTTCGAGGCCCTATTATGTCAAGGAGATCCGGTCCGACGTGAACCAGGTGGTGGTGGCCCGGCGGGAGGCGCTTTTTGCGACCGGCGTGGACGCCAGTCATGTTCACTGGATACAGGACCCGCCGCCCGAGAGCGGCGCCCGACTTTTAGCCCAGGTCCGGTATCGTCACCGGGCCGCTCCGGGCCGGTTAACGGCGCTGTCTGCGGATGAGATACGGTTTACATTTGACGCGCCCCAGTGGGCAGTCACGCCGGGGCAGGCCCTGGCCCTTTACGATGGGGAGAGGCTCATCGGCGGCGGCTGGATCACGCGAGCTGTGAATTGACTATTGGAAAAGGGCTGAGGCGCGAGGAGCAGGGAGCCGGGAGCAAGGAGTGAGGAAGCGCTGAAAGCTGAAAGCTCAAAGCTGAAAGGGGAAAGAGTTGCCAGTTATTGGTTATCAGTTATCGGTTGGCTGGGAAGAGCGCAACGATAGGGCATCGCGTCTTTAACTTAACGAACTCAACAAATAAACTCAACAAACTCAAGGAACTTAATAAACCAGCATCCAGCATCCAGCAATGACGAACGCATTGAAAAAATTCAGAGTCATCACCCTTGGCTGCAAGGTCAACCAGTATGAATCGGCCTATTTCAATGAGGCCTTGACCCAGGCCGGGTGGAGGGTCGCGGGGAGAGATGAGACGGCAAATGCGGTGATCGTGAACACGTGTATTGTGACCCAGAGGGCTGCACACCAGTCCAGACAGGCCGTTCGAAAGGCGATTCGAGAAAACCCTGCCGGATATGTGGCGGCCGTTGGGTGTTATGCCCAGGTATTCCCGAAGGAACTCTCTAAAATTGAAGGGCTGGGCCTGATTGCCGACAATCGGATGAAGGCCGGGGTTCCTGGTTTTCTTGTCAGGGGTGATAGGCCTCCTGGGGCCGCTGTTCTGTCGAAGTCATTTGAACCCGGGACCCGGTTCGACGTCATGGACATATGCCATTTTCCCGGCCGCGCACGAGCCTATCTCAAGATCCAGGACGGGTGTGAGTCCTTTTGCAGTTACTGCATTGTGCCCTTGGCCAGGGGGCCCTGCCGGAGCCTTGGGCCGGAGAAGGTGCTCAGGATGTTGGAGAGCCTCTCGAACCAGGGTTATGGGGAAGCGGTCCTTACCGGAATTCACCTGGGTAAATATGGGGTGGATCTGGGGGCGGATGTGGACCTTGTTTCCCTGCTGCGACAGATAGGGAGAGAGGGATTTCCCTTGCGTATTCGGCTCAGCTCCATCGAGCCCAATGAGGTCAGGGCGGATTTGATCGATATGGCGGCATCCGAACCGTGGCTCTGCCAGCATTTTCATATCCCTCTACAGAGCGGCGACGACCGGGTCCTCCGCAGGATGAACCGGCATTATGCGGCCCGGGAGTTTGCCGATACCGTCAAGGCCATTCATGCACGGATCCGCCATGCGGCCATCGGCGTTGATATGATGGCCGGGTTTCCCGGAGAGGATGCCGTTGCCCATCATAACAGTTACTCCCTGCTGAAGGACCTCCCGGTCTCCTATCTCCATGTGTTTCCCTTTTCGCCCCGCCCGGGCACGGCCGCCAGCCGGTTCAAGGGGAGGGTCGCTCCGGAGGAGATCAAAAAGAGGGCGGCCCGGCTGAGGGAGTTGGGCGATATGAAACGCCGGGTGTTTTATGAGAGGTGTCTGAACAGGGAATTCCCTGTGCTGGCGGAAACATGGGAGTCTCGGGAAAGGGGCATCATGCAGGGGAGGAGCGGCAACTATCTGCCGGTGGTCTTCCGCCTGGCCCCTGATGCAGCCGCAGTCCATTTCCAGGTTCGAATGGGCAGGATCGAGGGCCGAAGGGTCGTCGGCAAGGTCGTTTAGAACCGGGAAGGGGGGACGTTTTGGGGAGACTTTCCTGGGGGTTGAGCGTTTCGGACTCGAGGTTACCGGATCTCTACGGTCAGGTTCTGAGCGATCTCATTCCCGTCCTTTGTTACGACCAGGCGGATGCCGTTTTCACCTGACGGGAGCGGACCCGGAAAAAGGCCTGCCCCATTCTTGTTCAGCACCTCCTCACGCATGGGGGTAAATGCCACTAAGTGGGCCGGGAATATCTCTCTCGAAAACGCTGTTCCGGGGGCGATTGTGTCCGGGGGGATGGCATGCTTTAGGGTCGCGGGATCTATCCCTTGGAAAGCAAAGACCCCATAGTCCTTTCCATTGTGAAGATAGTGGGTTCTGTTCCAGTCGATGGTCAGGGCCCGGTCGGTCTTGTTTTTCACATCCAGTCGAAAGGAGACAAAGAAGCGTTTATCTTTTTTGAGCGGCTCGAACTGGACATCAAAAGAAGGGGTTTCTCCTGTCTGGACAGGCGGGATACTTGCCCACTCCCTGCCGCCCTTTGCCGGCGCGCAGGCCGTCACCAGTGTCAACACTAAAAGACCCCGCCACCACCCTGTTTTCATCGCCTTTTCTCCTCAACTGGCTAAAATGCCTAAAATTATAAATACCCGATGCGGCATAACGGCAACCAATCCCGCCAATATAGGCGGGACTCACACAAAGCCACTAAGACACAAAGAGACACAAAAGGGCTTCTTGTTTTTTGTGACAGAAAACTGGGGAATAAGGTACTAAAATGGGCTGGATGAGTTACGTTCGGGAACTCAACCAACAATAAACTCAACCAACAATAAACTCAA
>JAUPKI010000320.1 GCA_030837545.1 Thermodesulfobacteriota bacterium
AGAACAGCGTGGAAGAGGCCCTTCAAGGTAAAATCCCGCCGGGAGACGAGATCCTTTACCAGGTGGCCATCGATCCCAAGAGCGGACGACAAACCAAGGTCCCCTATCTCCTCAAAAAACGAACGGCCCTTACCGGCGAATACATTACCGACGCCAGGGTCCAGATCGACGGCCGTTACAATGAACCCTATGTATCCCTCTCATTCGATGCCAGGGGCGCCAGGATCTTTGAGCAGGTGACCGAGCAGAACATCAAGAAGCGGCTGGCCATCGTCTTGGACAATAAGGTCAATTCAGCGCCCGTGATCCAGGATAAGATCTCAGGCGGAAAGGCCCAGATCACCGGTCGCTATACCATGGACGAGGCCAGAGACCTGGCCATTGTGCTGAGGGCCGGGGCACTCCCCGCGCCGGTCAAGGTGATTGAAGAACGGACCGTGGGCCCCTCCCTGGGACAGGATTCCATCGAAAAGGGCTTTAAATCGGTGCTCATCGGAGGGATCATCGTCATCGCTTTCATGGCGATCTATTATGGCCTGTCAGGGGTTATTGCAGATCTGGCCCTCCTCCTCAATGTGGTTTTCATCATGGCGGGGCTCGCCTTTTTCGGCGCGACACTGACCCTGCCGGGCATCGCGGGGATCATTCTGACCATCGGCATGTCGGTGGATGCGAACGTGTTAATCTTCGAGCGGATCCGGGAGGAACTGCGACTTGGGAAGACGCCGCGGGCCTCCATCGAAGGAGGTTACAGCAAGGCCCTTGTCACGATTCTGGACGCCCAGGTGACCACGCTGATCGCGGCCCTGGTCCTCTTTCAGTTCGGCACCGGCCCGGTCAGGGGGTTTGCGGTAACCCTCAGTATCGGCATCGTGGCAAGTCTCTTTACGGCGATCTTTATTACCCGGATCATCTTCGATTATTTTTATGTGCAGCGAAACGTGAAAAAGATCAGTATTTGATGCATTCGTAAAAAGTCAGAAAATGTCCTTTTTCGTCATTCCGGCGAAAGCCGGAATCCAGTCCCGCCAAGGCGGGATCATATAGTTAAAATCGTCCTGGACCCCGTTTTTCAACGGGGTGACGACTCTTTACGAGACCATCAGTATTTAGATGAATGACTAACCAGCAGGCGGAGCCACTATATGGAATTTATTAAGCCAGGAACTCATATCGATTTCATCGGAAAGCGCTACTTTGCATTCGGCGTTTCCGGCCTGATGATTGTCGCCACTATTTTTCTGCTCCTATGGAGGGGGGGGCCCAACTACGGCGTGGATTTTTCAGGGGGCGTCGTGGTCCAGGTCAAGATGGATCAGAAGACGTCTCCGTCCGATATCAAGCAGGCCCTTCAATCGGTTCAACTGGAAGACAGCATCGTTCAGGGATTCGGCGATACCGACGAGGCTGAGTATCTGATCCGAATCAGGCAGACCCATGTGGAATTGACCGGTCTGAGCGACCATGTGGAAGAGGCCCTGAAGGCCGAATTCGGAAAGGGGGTGGACATCCGGCGGGTGGAGATGGTCGGCGCCAGCGTCGGAGATGACCTGCGTCAACAAGCCCTGTTCGCCATCTTTTATTCCATTCTCTTCATTGCCATATATATTTCAGGGCGGTTTGAGCTGAAGTGGCTGATGTCCATCATTATGGCCCTCTCCCTTATCTTTGTTGTGTATATCACATCCCGCTTTGGCGTCAGTGTGACGTGGCTGATCCTGATCGCCCTCCTTGTCACGCTGACCCTGTGCCTGTTTCTGAATCTCAAATATGCCCTAGGCGCCATCATCGCCCTGATCCATGACGTCATCATCACGGTCGGCGCCTTTGCCCTGACCGACAGAGAAATATCGCTTTCCATCATCGCGGCCCTTCTCACGATCGTGGGATACTCACTGAACGATACCATCATTGTCTTTGACAGGATACGGGAGAACCTGAGGCGTTTCAAGAGAAGACCCTTTGAACAGACCATGAATGCCAGCATCAATGAAACCCTGAGTCGAACCATTCTCACCTCTGGAACGACCCTGATGGTTGTAGTGGCCCTCTTTATCTTAGGCGGGGGCGTTATCCATGACTTTGCCTTTGCCCTATTGGTTGGGATCGTCGTAGGGACCTATTCGTCTATCTTTGTGGCGAGCCCGATCCTTCTCATTTGGGAAGGCAAATTCGGGAAGCGGTCCAGGAGAAAGCGGGACTGAGCATTGTTGATGGATCTGCAAAAGAAGGGCTCGCCCATCCTTTCAGGTCGCCGATTGCTGACAAAGAGCCAGAAAAAGCAAGCCCAACGCCGGCGAGCCTTCTGGCTGATCACCCTGTTGGTGATCAGCGCTATCGCAGGCGGGTGGTGGTTATGGCGAAACAAGATCGCGGATTCCCCCCGGTTCGAGTCTCTCAGCGTCCGCGTCAATCAAGATATCCGAAACCTCCTTTCAGGAGAAACCCTTCTCCTGCATCCCGATGACAGGGTTGAGATTCTCTCCATATCCACAAACATCCCTTTCAACCTGAATGTCCGCCTGTCAGCCGAAGGGTTTGATGTGAATGCCCTTCGATACGAGACCTTGACCCTCACCGATCTTCTGCCCCAGCAGGACCCCTTTGATCGCTACCGATTTGTGATTCACATTAAGCATTACAACCGGGATATCGGCGAGGTCATCTGGGTCGTCCAGCCCTATGCCGAAGACTGGCTGCACAAGGCGGACAGGATCATCGACAATGACCGTCGGATTGCCCTGCTCGAGCGGGGCCTGGCCCTGTTGCCCGGAAACAGCCAGATCAACCGCCGTCTGATGGATGAGTACAAGGCCCTCAAACAGTGGAAGAAGGCCGCAGGCATGCTGGAGAAGATGGCAGGCAAAAGAGATGATGCGGCATTATTGACGGAACTCCTGTACCTGTACCAGGAGATGGGCGATACAGAGGCCGAGGTGAAAATCCTCAAAGAACTCATCCATCTGAACCCCAACGATGTCGGGGCAAGAAGGCTCTATGCAGAAAAACTGGAGGATGCAAAAGACTGGAACGGAGCCATTCGGGAATATGTGGCCCTGTCAAGACAGATGAAAGAAGGGGACAGGATCGAGGTCTTCAAACGCCTGGGATACCTTTATACAGAGACCCAGGCCTACGAGAAAGCGATCGAGGCCTATCTCGAAGCGGCCAAACTGGATCAGAAGGACGCGAACCTCCATTACAACCTGTCTTACCTGTACGAGAAGATCGGTCAAAAAGAAAAAGCGGATTTCTATCTGGATAACGCGGTCACCCTCAAGGCCGAAGATCTCGAGGGACGGATGAAGCTGGCTCACAGCTTTGTTGAAAAGGGGGACGTTAAGAGAGCGAGAGAGCATCTTTCAGAGGTCCTTGAGAGAAAACCAGACGATATGAAGGCGCTTGGCCTGATGGCCCAGATCCTCGAAAAGGAGGGGGACAAAAAGGCCCTGAAAACCATCTATCAGAAGATCCTTTCCATCAACCCGCGGGAGGATATTATCCTCTACAATTTAGGCGCGCTCGAGTACGAGGCCGGCAACCTAAAAGAGGCATTGCCCTATTTTGAGGAGTACGTGACGTCCCATCCGGAAGATGCCAATGCCCACGACATCCTTTTGGATATCTACAAGAGGCAAAAGGACTTTCCTTCGGCCCTTAGAGAGGCCATGACCATGGTCGACCTGAGACCCACAGAGGTGGACATCTACGATCTTATCGTGGAGGTCATGGGGCAGCAAGGGGATTACAGAAGGATGATTCCTCTCCTTCAGAATGGGATAAAGGCCAATCCTCGTCAGACCACGCTCAAGAAATACCTGGTCGCGGCCTATATCAAGACCGGCGAGGAGGATCTGGCGATTCGTCAGATGGAGGAGGTCCTGAGGGAAAAGCCTCAGGACGTACGTGCCCTTCTTCAGGATCTATTTGAGCGCCTGCGGGACAAGAAGGCCTACGACAAGATCATCGGCATCATGAAACAGGCCGTTGAGGCCGACCCCCAGGAGCCTGCCTTTAGGGGATATCTGATCCTCGCGTATCTCGAGACAGGGAAGGAAGCCGAGGCCATGGCCCAGATGGAGG
>JAUPKI010000036.1 GCA_030837545.1 Thermodesulfobacteriota bacterium
TGGCCCGGTTGGGAGAGGAGGGATTTTAGACTCACGTTCCGCGTTCCGGATTGAACAGTCGGCCGATGATCTCGCCGATCGCGGCGCATTCCAGCCCAAAGGGGAGATAGCCGGCAAATCCTAGGACAGGCATCTCAAAGATCAGAAACTTCTGAACAAACGGAACGGCATATGTCCACTTGGCCAGGCTGTAATAATTCCACATCTCCCAGAACCCGCCGCATATGAGCGCTGCGGATGCAGAGGCCACGAACGGCCGCCAGTCGCCCCTTGCCAACGCATCCATCATGTTCGGTTCTCCTCGAATGACCTGCATAGACACAATGATGAGAAGGGGCGAGACCCAGAGCAACGGGAACAGGAGATTCGGCCACACCCCGACGCCGGCCAGACCGGCCCCGGATGCCACAAGCACCCCCGCGGCAACCGCCTTCGGATAGGGGAGTCGGACCCTGACAAAGTCCCTGAATCCCTGACGGACAAGGGACGAATCGGCTATCCATTCGCGGGTCCCTAAGACCGCGGGAAGGACCGTTGAAAAAGAAAGGGTGGCATACCAGAAATAGGCCCCCGGGCTGAATTGGACCCCCACATACTGCCAGTTCTGAACAAACCGGTTCAGGTATTCAAAAAACCACCAGAAAAGAGCGCTGAACGGGAAGAGGGCAAGAAAGAATAAGGGCCGGTCCACCATCATGCAGGTCCCTGTTCGTCGATAGGTTGCGGCATTGATGACCACGATATATGAAAGCCACAGGGGGGTAAAGGTGTGGGCCTGACATGCCTCAAACCATGGAAACCGGGTCCATGCAAGGACCCAGAGGATCAGACCCGCCCCCATGCCGATCCAGCCCCACCAGGGAAACGGATATAGGGTCAGGACCCGTGCATCGGGCCTTCCCGATCCCCTGCTCGCCCTGATCACGAGGGGAACGACCGCCGTTAGAATCGCCAGGAGATACCCGATAAATACGGCCCATGAAAAGGGGGCATGGGTCACATACCGGGTCTGGGGCGGAAATTCCGTATACCGGGACAGGGGGAGGCCATTGAGGATCACCCCTAAGAGAGGGAGCCCCAGCAGCATTCCGGCAAGGATACCAAACCTGGCAAGGCAGTTTTTCACGGGTGACCGTTCGTCAAATTGTGGAATGGCGAGTTGAGCCTTCTCTCTGTAAAACTGAATGGCCTAAGGCGCACCCCAACTTTAGGCACGCCACACTCCTAACTCCACACTTTCACTTCTCTATCTGATTCAGCCGATACTGGTAATAAGCGTCTCTCATGGCCACATAGGGATCCAGCGCCGCCTTTTTGAGGGCCTCGTACTCGCCAATCCTCATGGAGGTCTTATTCAACATATCGAACGACCTGAAACCCACATTGGGCCAGAAGTCCTCCACCATATAGTCCAGCGGATTCAGATACAGTTCGCCCACCCACCCGGCCGTGTCCCTGAGGCTGGAGGGCCCTAAAAACGGCAGATTCAGATAAAGACCAGGCCCGATGCCGTAAAAGGCAAATACCTGACCCAGATCCTCGTCTTGGATCTGGAAATTGAGTGCATCTCTGGCCACATCTTGAAACCCCAGAAAACCGGCCGTGCTATTGACCACGCATCGCACCAATTCGATGCCGAATCCCTCGAACTTTCCCTGCAACAGACAACTGATGGCACGGGTCGGCATGATCAGGTTAGTGAAGAAGTTGCGGATACATATCCTTCCAACCTCGGGGACCACCTCTTTATACCCGGTCCCTACCGGCTTTAAGAACCAGAAGTACATCTTGTCGTTAAACACAAAGAAGGCACGGTTCATCGGTTCAAGGGGATCGGGGATCGAATCGAGGGATTCCGCCTCATCCGCCCACGGATCGGACCCCTGAGACTTCTCGTCGTCCCCTGTCCCCCTGACCTCCGGCTGTGACCGATCCTCCTGTGGACCCCCTTGGGTCGCCTGGCCTTCTGAATATGCCAGGCGTATCAACTCATGCCCTTCTGGTTGTGCTGCAAGAAAAGGGGATTTCACGGCAATGCCACCGGAACCTGCATCCGCTTCCCTTGCAAGAGAGAGGGCCAAAAATAGATTCAGCAGGAATACCAAACAGATCAAAAACCTCACAGGTGCGCCCACAAACAGGCTCCTTTTCCGATAAGGGTTAGTCTGTCAGATGGTTGGATCATTGTCTTCAATTCTCTCCCACGACCTTTGATCTCAACTTTTCAATTAGACCCGTATAAGAAGATCGGGTCATGATGCTGTCAAACTGTTTCCGGTAGTTGTTGATGAGGCTGACCCCTTCGATCGATATATCATACACAAGCCACTCCTCTCCCTTTTTCTGGAGCCTGTAATCGACTTGAATCTCCGTTTCTTGCTTGGTCACGATCCTCACCCCGACAATGGCATAATTCTCTTGCACCTTTTCGTCCACATACAGGACCTTCTCGCCCGAATAGCCCTCCACCTTGTCCAGATAGGTACGTTCCAAGAGCTTCCCAAAGAGATCGATAAATTCTTCCTTTTCATTTTGCGTTCGGTCCTTCCAATGCCTTGCAAGGGTCCTCTTGGACATCTCTTCCCAGTTGAACCGCTCATCCACGACACTGCGTATCTGTCGGGACTTCTCCCGGGCCTTATCCGCTTCTTTCAACCCAGGGTCCGTTACAATCGCAATAATTCTGTCGGTTGTCTTCCGGATATCCTCCGTTGGCTCTCCGGCCACGGATACAGATGACACAGCAAGCGCCATCAAAAGGGCAACTGCCACTATGATCGAACGGTCACACCGCATATACGCCTCCCTGCGATCGATGATTGTCTATTGTCGATTGCTTTCAAATCCAGGGGCATCCTCCCTGCCCCGCAACCTGAAAGCCCGCACACTGCAAACCCAGTACACCCAAAACTCAATAAACTCAACAAACCCAGTAACCCCTCGATCTCTCAGAGCTTGCCAAACACATAATTGGAGATCAATTCTTCGAAATCAACCGCAGACTGGGTGTCCCGGATCCGTCCGCCCGGCTTAATAAGCTCATCAGCCCCTCCCGGCGTGATTTCCACATACTTCTCACCGATGAGACCCTTGGTCTTGATGGAGGCGATGGCGTCTTCCTGGATCTTCACATTCAGCGGCAGATTCAGCACGACCCTCGCCTGGTAATCATCCAGGGCAACCCGTTTTACCCGTCCGACGTCCACCCCTGCGATCACGACCGAGGAACCGGTCTTCAACCCCCCGCTGTTGGAAAAAACGGCCTCGACCTCATACCCTTTATCGCCCAAGATCTCCATCTTTCCCAATTTAATGGAAATATACCCTAGGCAGAGGATCCCCATGACCATAAAGAGACCGACCGCAAACTCAAGGTCAAATTTCCGCATCTAATTCCTCCCCTCAGAAGTTGAGTGGTCCAACCATCGCGTCGCCAAGTTGGAAGAAGACACTGCCAATGGCCGCTCAACCACGCATCTGGTCAACTCATGTCCTTTGCCGCATCCCCCAGAAAGCCCCTTACCACCGGGTCTTGAGAAGCAAAAAACTCGGACGGCGTTCCCTCGGCCCATATCACGCCCTCATGGAGCATGGCTATCCGGTCAACGATGGGAGAGACCCTCGATATTTCGTGGGTCACAATGATTCCGGTGAAATGGAGTCTCTGGTGGCAGGAATCGATGAGTTCGATAATGGACTGACCTGTCACCGGATCAAGACCTGTGGTCGGTTCATCAAAGAGCATGATTTCAGGATCGCCGACCAGGGCCCTGGCCAGGGCCGCTCGCTTGACCATTCCCCCGCTGATCTGAGACGGATACTTGTATTCCGAGCCTGACAGACCCACATTTTCCAATTCCCGCAAGACCCTTGCCTGAATCAGTTGGTGGCTGAGGCGGGTCTTCTCCCTGAGAGGAAACGACACGTTTTCAAATAGATTCATGGAATCAAAGAGCGCCCCCCCCTGAAACAGGAAACCCAGACGGCCCCTCAAAGCCCTCAATGCCCTACCCCTGGCCGTGCCCATCTCTTTGCCTTCCACCACGACACGGCCCCTTTCCGGTTTGATCAACCCGGCCACGTGCTTCAGGAGCACGCTCTTGCCGCACCCGCTCCGCCCAATAAGGGCCAGGATGAGACCTTTAGGGATTTCCAGTGAAATCCCTCTGAACACCTCGTTTCCATCAAAGGATTTATACAGGCTTTCGATCTGAATCATAGTCACTTGTTAAAAGAGAATAGAGGTCATGAAATAATCCCACACAAGGATGAGCACGGACGACAGGACCACCGCCTGGGTAGTTGCCCGGCTCACGCCCTCCGATCCGAACCCCGAAAATGCCCCCGCATAATATCCCTTGAAACAGCAGACCCATGCGATAATCAGGCCGAA
Source organism: Thermodesulfobacteriota bacterium (assembly GCA_030837545.1). GTDB lineage: Bacteria > Desulfobacterota > DSM-4660 > Desulfatiglandales > Desulfatiglandaceae > AUK324. The sequence continues at coordinate 4,394 of JAUPKI010000036.1, forward strand.
ACTAAACGATTTATAGATCCCCTCCATGATATCCTCCATTTCCACATAGGCGGCCATCTCCCCGAAATAGGTTCCGGCCCCAACGCCAAGGAGCTTTCCCCCGATCAGGTAGCCGCCGAAGATTCCTACCACATCAAAGATGGCGGTCAGCAGCGGGAGCGAGATCATGGCGGCCAGGAAATTAGGGACCACCAGGTACCGGTAGGGATTCAGGCCCATCAGCTCCAGGGCATCGATCTGTTCGCTCATGCGCATGATGCCGATCTCAGCGGCAATGGCCGACCCGGCGCGCCCGGTGACCATGAGGGCCGATATGACCGGCCCCAATTCCTTGATCAGGGCAAGCCCCACCATGGGTCCCAAAAAGGCATCGGACCCGAACCGGCTCAGGCTGTAAAACCCCTGGAATCCCAATACCATTCCTGAAAATGCCCCAGTGAGCAGGATGACCACCACCGATTGCAGGCCGATAAATCGGATCTGTTTGAGAAACCTGCCGAACTTGAGGGGCGGAATCATCATGAACAGGACGGCCTTTAACAAAAAAAGGCCCATCACGCCCATTTTGCGCACATATTCTATGGTGGAGGCGCCGAATCTCTTTATGATGTCGAACATGGGGCAGAGTCTTGCAGAACTGGCCGCCGTTGTCAAAATCTTTCTACTATTGAATTCGTAACCGCTCACGGGTTCAAAAGTTCAGGGTTCCCTGTTGTTTTCGGGACAACTGGTCCTAATTTTGATGCTCAACGAACCGTGCATGAGCCTTGACCGAGTAGCAGGATTCGACGAATGGTCCACCCAGTAAGCCCATGTTAAGTGCAAGGCGTCCTATCGACTGCCAGCCAGCTCTTCAATGTGCCTCTTGCCCCGAAACCCTAAACGTTAAACCCTGAACCCGTAAACGCTTACTTGAATTCCTCCGCTGTTTGACATATCAAGGGATTCTGCGGCGGTGAAAAAACAAGGGCTTGTTACGGGCCATATGCGAAAGGAGCCTCTTTTTGTCCAAGATTAAATTCATCGTGGTCGGAGGCACCCGGTCGTCTTTTCTAAAACAGGGAGAGCTGTATTATCTGGAGAGGCTTCGGCGGTACGCAACTGCTGAATGGACCGAGGCGACGCCCCAGAAGGTGACGAAAGGACGGTCGAGAGAGGAGATACTGCGGGTTGAGGCCCGATCCATCACAAAAAAGTGTTTGCCGAACGATCATATCATCGCGCTGGATCCGAAGGGGAAGGAATATGACTCGGAAGGCCTTGCAGCCCTAATTGAACAGCTTTCGCAAACACCAAAACGGATCTGTTTTGTGATCGGTGGACCGTTAGGCCTGTCCAAAGAGGTTCTCGATACGGCAGCCCATAGGCTTTCCCTTTCGAGACTGACCCTGACCCATGAAATGAGTCGACTCGTTCTCCTCGAACAGCTCTACAGGGCGCATACCATCATCAAGGGTGAAAAATACCATAAATAGAGGATGCCGCATCTATTCTTTATCGGCGCCCGCCTCTAAGGCCATGGCGATCTTGTTCTTGAGTTCGGACAGGTCAAACGATTTTATCACGTAATAGTCGGCTGCGATCGATTTCATATCCTCCTTGAAGGTATCATAGGCCGTACAAAGTACCACCGGAAGATCGTAGAACTTGTTTCGAATATCCTGCAATAGATCCAAACCATTATAATCCACCATCTTGATGTCCAGCACCACCAGGTCAGGCTTTTCTTTTTCAATCCTTTCCAACAAGAGATGACCGTTTTCTGCTGTGATCACCTCGTAGCCTGCATCACTCAACTCTTCTGAATACAGGTAACGGATATGTTCCTCATCATCCACAATCAATATTTTTGCCATAATCCCTCTCCATAATGCGACGTCCGTTCAAAGGATCCTCTTTACATGGGCCTCGATAGCTGACCTCGCAAAAATTGAATCCGTTGCCGCCCTGGGACACACCTTATCAGAAGATCGGATAACTTGCAACTCGTCCCGCCCTCAACCACGTTGCATCAAAATGCCATCAACTTCAGCCACTTCAAACTTTCGTCACTTTAGCTCACTTCAAACTTTAGTCACTTTAGTCACTTCTTAGTATTGATAAAACCCTCGCCCCGTCTTTCTGCCAAGCCACCCTGCATCCACATATTTTCTCAACAGAGGGCAGGCCCGATACTTACTGTCGCCCAATCCCCTATGAAGGACATCCATAATCGCCAGGCAGGTATCCAGACCAATCAGATCCGCCAGGGCCAGGGGACCCATGGGATGGTTCATTCCCAGTTTCATAATCTGGTCGATATCCTCTGCCTTGCCAACGCCTTCGAACAGGGCATAAACGGCCTCGTTGATCATCGGCATCAGTATGCGGTTGGCCACAAATCCCGGAAAGTCATTGGCCGGCACAGGGGTCTTGTCCAGTTTGAGGGCCAGATCCCGAGTGGTCTGGAACGTATCGTCAGAGGTAGCCAGCCCGTTGATGATCTCAACCAGCTTCATCATGGGGACCGGATTCATGAAATGCATCCCGATGACCTTCTCCGGTCTTTGGGTCGCTGCGGCGATCTTGGTGATAGAGATGGAAGAGGTGTTGGAAGACAGTATTGCCCCTTCCCTGCAGTGACTGTCCAACTCCTTGAAGATCTTCAACTTCAAGGCCTCGTTTTCAGTGGCCGCCTCCACAACGAAATCAGTCTTGGACATGTCGGCCAGCGAGGTGGAGCCCTCTATTCTACTTAAGACAGCCTCCTTATCCGCCTCCGACATCTTTTCCTTTTTGACCATGCGTGCGAGGCTTCCTTCAATGGTTGCAAAACCCTTTTCCACGAACTCATCTTTGATATCATTCATGATCACCGACAGCCCGGAGACTGCGCCGACCTGAGCGATGCCCGAACCCATCTGTCCGGAGCCAACAACACCCAGAACCTTGATTTCCATCCTTCCTATTCCTCCTTTTTTCTCGTTTGTCTCGTTTTGTAGGAATTTACATCGAACTCGTCCAGATCACAAGGATAAACTGCATGACCTCCAAGGGCCACCCGTATCTTTTTAATAAGGCCCAGTTAACAGGGTGCAGACGAATTCCGCGACCTGTGCCGCCCCGTTGGGCCCCCTCCTCCGAATGCGGGGCATCTCCAGCAACCGGGGTATGCTCGCCA
>JAUPKI010000321.1 GCA_030837545.1 Thermodesulfobacteriota bacterium
ACCCGAGTACGGCCAATCCGTATATCAACAGCCGCGGGTCGGTGATCGGGTATTCTTCTTTCAATTTCTGAATGTATTGCGCTACATTTTCGACGTTTGCGGCCGCGTAGGCCTTGCCCCACACGAACTTGGTGAATATGGCCAACGCCACCATGCTAATTGCACAGATGAGGGCCAGGGCCACAAGAAAGTCGGTAAAGGTCAGGCCGGCGAAAGATCCGATCATGATATTGGGCGGGTCGCCGATCAGGGTAGCTGTGCCACCCACGTTGGATGCCAGGACCAGGGGTATCAGGAGATAGAGGGGGTTGAGCTTGAGGGAGATGCAGATCTCGATGGCCACGCCGGTCAACAGGAGCATGGTGGTGACATTGTCCAGGAACATGGAGGTGACCGCGGTAAAGACCATCAGGTACACAGAGAGGAGAAAGACCTTTCCCTTGGCCAGCTTATACGAGACATAGGCGCACCACTGGAATACGCCGGTATGTTTCAGGACCCCAACGATGATCATCATCCCCATCAGGAGAAAGATCACGTTCATGTCAATGGCGTTGACGGCGCGCTCAAACGAGACGATGTGGTATTCGGGGTTGACCGTGCCCATGGTGTAGGAGATGGCCAGCATCAGGGCCGCGCCCAGCATGGCTGCGATGGTTCGGTGGAGGAGTTCAAAGGCGATGAGGACGTAGGCCAGGATGAAGACGACGGTGGCTATCCAGAATGCGGGACCCAGGACCCGGGCGAGGTTGATGTCCTCGCTGATGTAATAGTGATCTCCTGCTTTTGCCAGTTCCGCCCCTTTGAACTCGAGGGTGCGGGGGGCAAAGCTGGTCTTGCTCGCCTTTATCTGAACCGTGGAGGAGAGGATCTTGTCCTTTTCCAACTGAAAACGGGATACATATTTGCCGTTGTGGGCGGTCGTCACCTCATCCACCTGTTTATTGTTGACCGATATTTGGATGGTTGCCTCGTCGATCGGTTCCTTATGGCTGTCGAGGGCAATGCCCGAGATATTGATGGTCTCTCCGCCGGCGATAGCCGCCTGCGGAGGTCCGCCTGCTGCGCCATGACCCGCCATGACGGACGAGCCCATAAAGAAGATGCCGATGATAAGCGTTGATGCAAGGCAATGCCGAAAGAGTTTCATGCGTGATGTTCCCCCTTGAAGTTGCGCCAATGGCAGAATCATCTGGTCAGAGATCTCAGATGTGGGGGGGAATCTAACAAAATGAAATTGGAACTGTCAAGAGGAAGGTTGCTCGGCTGATTGACAGGACAAAAGGGAGTGTGATACTCAACAGGCGCTGCCATGACAAGCCAGACCTTCATCATCAAATCGCTCTTGGTCCAGAACAGCATCATGCTCGTTTCCTTGGGGGTTGTGGGCTTTTTTGTTGCCGTAGCCCTTATCAAAAAACGGCCAAGGCACCTCATGGCCGGTCTTGTCTGGCTGGCGATGGTCCTTTGGTTTTTCAACAGCGCCTATTTCGGGTTCAGCGCCGTGTCCGTGGGACCTGAGGGAATCCGACTCAATTATGGGGTGCTCTCCCTGCGAAACGACTGCCTGCCGATCGATTCGCCGTGGGAGATCGACACCGCCTTCTCAGACATTCGAAAGATGAAAAAGGTCTATCTGATCCGGATCGGCGATCGGGACAGCATGAGGGTGAAGGGGGCCGAGGGACGCGCCCTCCTGGAGAAGATCGGCGAGGCCATAGAGAGGCAGAAGGGTGGCTGATAGCTCATGGGTCATGGCGAATAGCTGATAGCAATGAGCTGATAGGCGCTGGGCCGGGTCAAAAAGCCTACGGCTTATCGCGAATGTCGGTGATCTTTTTCTGGGTGTCGCCTAACTGGCAACTGTTCCTCAGTCAGGTTGAAATGCCGAATTTGGGCAGGATGTAGGCCTGCAGTACGACCCAGCCCGCGATAATCAAAAGAATTACCCAGATGCTCATGCCGCCCCCTCTTTCTTGAGGTTGATTATTTTCCAACGGTTCCAACTTATTACCTCAATCGTCCATGTTTATTGCAGCCCACGGCTGCTGTGAATTACCCTCAGGAAAACCCTCCATGGGAGGCACATGAACTGGAGGTCGAAATGCCTCCCAGGCCCTTTCCTGATCCGGAAGCCACAGAGGCGAATGTTGACAAGACCTTTTCGCTGTCTTCGGAACCGCACGAAGGGCAGGGTCCCTTGTCCTCCCCGCTGCTTCTAAAGCAGAGAGACTCGAAAACGGTCCCGCATTTTTTGCATTTGAATTCAAAAATAGGCATCTATTCCTCCTTGATACGTCACAGACGCGGACAAAAATTTCTCACACAAAGACACAAAGCCACCAACAAATCCATATATACTGTAGATACAGAAGTAGAAAAATGGTTACGAAATCATTTCAGGACATCGATAACCCTGTCGATAAAAGATAGATCATCCCACAGAGAATTGCAACTAAAAGTGGGGATTGAGGAATTGAGGGATTGGGGGATTGAGGAATTGAGGGATTGGGGAATTGAGGGGTTGGAGGACAGAGAAACCAGTATCCAGTATCCAGCATCCAGCATCCAGCTCCAGTCTATTTCAAGAGATTCGGAAGGAACAGGCTGAGGCCGGGCCAGTAGGTGATCAGGAGGAGGGCAAAGAGGAGGAGGATTAGAAAGGGGAGGGTCGCCTGGTACACCTTCATGACGGGTTTGTCGAATCGGGAGCTTGCAATAAAGAGATTCAGCCCCACCGGGGGGGTATTGTAACCGATTCCGAGGTTGGCTAAGAAGATGATGCCCAGGTGCACCGGATCGATCCCGAACCGGTCGGCCAATGGGACGACCAGGGGGACCACCACCAGGATGGCGCTGAATATATCCATCATGCAGCCCACCAAGATCAGAAAGAGATTGAGGATCACGAGAAATCCCACCCGGGTTTCCACGAACCCCTCCATGAATTCCAGGAGTTTCATGGGGATAAAGGCATCTACCAGATAGTTGGTAAAACCGAGCGCCGCCCCCAGAATAATCATGATCCCCCCCACCATTTTCATGCTCTCCCGCATGATGACGGGGAGGTCCTTCAGGAGGCTCAGCTCGTGAAAGACAAGGGTCTTGATGGAGAGGACATAGACGACCGTGAGGGCCGCGGCCTCTGTGGCGGTGCAGAAGCCGGAGTAGATCCCTGCGAGGATAAGGATCGGTATGGGGAGTTCCCAGA
>JAUPKI010000322.1 GCA_030837545.1 Thermodesulfobacteriota bacterium
AACCTCTGAACCTTTGGACCTCTGAACCTTCCAAAAAGGAGGTGGGAACATGGCAAGAAAGGGCGTTGGCATCACGATTACCCAGCACATGCTGCAGCAGCAGCGGGAGAATCCCGAGGCGACCGGCGGCTTTACCACCCTGCTCAATGAATTGATCGTTGCCGCAAAGGTGATTTCCAGAGAGGTGAACAAGGCGGGCCTTGCAGATATCCTGGGGGCTACCGGCCGAACCAATGTCCAGGAAGAACAGGTCCAGAAGCTCGATGTGTTTGCTAACAGCGTCATTATTGAGCGGATGCAGCACGTGGGTCAGCTCTGCTGCATGGGTTCCGAAGAAAATGCTGACCTGATCGAGATCCCCTCCGAGTATCCGAAAGGGAACTACATCATTGTTTTTGATCCCTTAGACGGATCTTCCAATATCGACGTCAACGTGAGCATCGGCACCATCTTCGGCATTTACAAAAAGAAAAGCGACGAAACCAATATCGACATGCTCATGAACGATGTCCTGCAGCCGGGGGTGAACCAGGTGGCCGCCGGCTATTTCATCTACGGTTCCAGCAGCATGATGGTCTACACCACCGGAAACGGGACCGGCGTGCATGGGTTTACCCTCTATCCCAGCGTGGGGGAGTTTCTCCTCTCTCACGAGAATATCCGGATCCCGGAAAGGGGAAAAATCTACAGCGTCAATGAGGGCAATGATGTCTTCTGGGATGAAAAAACCCTCTCTCTGGTGAACTATTTCAAGGCCAGGGACAAGGGAAGCGGCCGGCCCTATACATCCAGATACATTGGAAGCCTGGTCGCCGACTTCCACCGCAATCTCCTCAAGGGCGGGATCTTCATGTATCCTGCGGACAACAAGGACCCCAACAAGCCGACCGGGAAGCTGCGCCTGATGGTCGAGGCCAATCCCCTGGCACTGGTCGTCAAGGAGGCGGGGGGATACGCCAGCGACGGCAACAGACCGATTCTGGATATCCAGCCTAAGGAATTCCATCAGCGAGTGCCGCTCTATATTGGCAGCAGGGAAGATGTTGCGTTGGCCGAGGACGTGATCAGCGGCAGGAAGGACTTAACCTAACACGGCAGGCTTCGCCTCCACGTAATAAAACCGCTCTTCAGGGAGTTCAATACAGGTCAGCCGGTTTCCATAAACGGCTCCGGTATCGATGCCGATCTTGTTTTCCATGATGAGCGGCCGGTAAAAGGGCGTATGCCCGAAGATCACCTTTTTTCCAAAATCATAATCCGAGGAGATGAAGGGCTCCCGGATCCAGACCATATCCTCTACGGACTGACGTTCTATCTCGATGCCGGGCCGGAAACCGGCGTGAACCACATAATAGTCTTCCAGCTCCATAAACGGTTTGAGCGAACGGTAAAAGTCCATATGGTCGTAAGGAATAAACGGCCCCTCTCCTTTCGGTCTTTCCGCCTGGTAATTGCTTAATGTGGTCCCCCCCCTGTTGGCGAGGTACACCTCCGGGTCGATGCCTGCGAGATAATCCAGGAGCATGGCCTCATGGTTTCCCATCAGGCAGGTCACCTGGTGGTCCATGTGCATGAGACCGAGGATGCAGTCCACCACGGCCTTTGAATGGGGCCCCCGGTCAATACAGTCGCCCACAAAAACCAGTTGGTCCCGCCCCGGTCGCCATGGAATCTCATGGAGGAGGCGCCTCAGCATATGGAGGCATCCATGGATGTCGCCGACAACGAATGTCTTTTCCCTCTCCATCAGAATCCAAGGATGATGCGGGGCCTGTCTCTGGAATCCAGGCGGTTCAGGCCGGCCTTTCCGGCTGCGGCCACGGCCTCCCGGTACTCCTGAGACGTCAGTCTGCGGTTGATCGCCGGGTCGGCATCGGCCTGGCCGCAGGGCCGGTACTGATCCATGATATTGACATAGGTGTCCAGGGATATCTCTTTGGAGAGAAAATTCATGATGTCAGCGGTTCCAGCCACCCCGTTGGGCATCACCAGATGCCTGACCAGGAGCCCCCGCACGGCAATCCCTCCGCTGTCAATCACCAGATCCCCCACCTGACGGTGCATCTCCCGAATGGCCGCCCTGGCCGTGACCCGGTAATCGGGCGCATGGCAGAACCGCTCTCCCCATGAATCCTCCCAAAACTTGAAATCGGGCATGTAGATGTCCACAACGCCGTCTAAGAGACGCAGGGTCTCTACGCTCTCATATCCGCCCGAATTATAGACGATCGGGATAGTGAGTCCATGCGCTATGGCGATCTCCAGGGCCTCCAGTATCTGCGGCATCACATGGGTCGGGGTCACCAGATTGATATTGTGGCATCCCCTCTCCATCAACTCAATCATCATGGCCGCAACCTGATCGGGCAAGACCTCAACTCCTTCATTGAGGTGGCTGATCTCGAAATTCTGGCAAAAACAGCAGAGGAGGTTGCATGAACTGAAGAAAAGGGTCCCGGAACCGTGTCGACCCACCAGCGGGGCCTCTTCCCAAAAATGGGCATTGTAGCTGGCCACCCTTGCCTGTCTCCCGGTGCGGCAATACCCGGTCTCGCCATTCAGTCGGTCCACCCCACACTTTCGAGGGCAGAGTCGGCAAGGCGACATCAAGTCCAGTGCCTTCTTCACGCGATGGGCAAATTCCCCCTCTCTGTAAAGCCTAAGGCAAGACGGCTCCCTCATGTGGTATCAATCCTCAAAAAAATCCCCCTGAGAGGGGAAAGCTCTTTCAGGGGGACACGTTGCCATGCTGGTTGTCAGGCGTAAGGCGCAAGGCGCAAGGGAACCTGAGGCCGGTAGTCAGATGTCAGAGGTCAGAGAATGCAGCATCCCCTCATCGGTTCTAATCACTCATCCGGCACTCACCATCCGATATCAGTTGTCAGGCCTGTCGATCACCCGGTAACCATTAAAACTCAATGAACCCAACAAACCCAAGCAACTCAATAACCGGCATCCAGTACCCAGTACCCTATTCACGCGATGTCCCGAATATCCTCAGGAGCATCAGGAACAGGTTGATGAAGTCGAGGTAAAGGGAGAGGGCGCCCAGGATGGCCCCTTTCCGGACCACCGCGCCGTCCACGCCGGCCGGTTGAGTCAGGGCCATGTTTTTCAACTTCTGGGTATCATAGGCCGTCAACCCGACGAAGACGATCACCCCGATATAGCTGATGATCATACTCATGGCGCTGCTTTTGATAAACATGTTCACGAGGGAAGCGATAATAATCCCTATCAGACCCATGGTCAAAAAGCCGCTCCACGACGTCAGGTCCTTCTTGGCGGTCCATCCATAGATGCTGCACGCGACAAAGGTGCCCGCACAGATAAAAAAGGTGCTGACGATGGAGGTGCGGGTATAGGCCAGGAATATGAACGACAGCGTGACGCCGTTCAGGGCCGAATAGATCACAAAAAGGGAGGTGGCCGTGCCTGCGCTTATCCGGTTGACGGCCCCCGCAAGGGCGAATACCATGCCTAATTCGGCCAAAATGAGGACGAAGAAGATAAGCGGATTGCCAAATATGAGACGCATCATCGTCTCACTGCTCGACACATAAAGCGCCATGACCCCTGTCAGGCAAAGCCCGACCGCCATCCAGTTATAAACACTCCTGACAAAGTCATTTACCAATACCTCGGTCCGAGATCTTTCAACGGAAGTCTGTGCCATTGTTACCTCCTCTGGTTTATGCCCGTCTGGGCAGGAAATTCCCTTGATTAAACAAATACCGTTCAATTATAACTGCTTTGAAAAAAACTTCAAGATGATAAATCACTGCTCAGCAATTCTCATTATGAAGTGGACTTGGAGTCAAAATGCTGTGTGAGCGGCATCTTGCCATCCCGCCCGTAGGCGGGACTGGGAAGCCGCTCCCACAAGGTTATCTTTCCAAAATGAGAATTGCTGATCACTGCTTCAACACGCAACGCGTTGGATGTCATGGACACTAAAAAACTCTATATCGTCATGGTCGGTCTGCCGGCCAGGGGAAAATCCACGATTGCCGGCAAGCTGAGAGAAAATCTGGTCCGGGACCATATCAGGACCCGCATTTTCAATAATGGCGATTTAAGGAGGAAACTGAGCCCAGAAGACACCTCCTACCCGGAGTTTTACGATCCCCAAAACAGGAAAGGGGTATCGCTCAGGGAAAAGATCGCACTGATTAATGTCGGACGCGCCATGGATTACCTGAAAGGGAGCGGGCAGGTCGCCATCCTGGACGCGACCAATGTCAGCACCAGGAGAAGAAAGAAGACGGCCGATATGCTGAACGATCACCCTGTTCTCTTTATCGAATGCATCAACCAGGACGAGGAGATCCTCAAGGCCAGCATCGATCGAAAGGTGACGCTCCCCGAGTTCCATCACCTAAGAAAGGAGGCGGCAATACGGAGTTTCAGACAGCGTATTCACTATTATGAGTCCATTTACACCCATGTCCATAAGGAGCGGAATCTGGTTCGGCTGGATTCCCTATACAACAAGATCCTTGATGAGGAGATCTCAGACGACATCCCGCACTACGACCTGATCAGGGACCTTCTCGTTGCCGACACGGTCAAAAATCTATTCCTGATCCGACACGGAGAAACCTACTTCAACCTTCAAAACCGGATCGGCGGAAATTCCGGTCTGACCGAAAACGGAAAAGACCAGGCCGAGACCCTGGCACGATACTTCAGGAGCAGGAAGATCCCGGTAATCTTTACGAGCCAGAAAAAGCTGACCGTACAGACCGCCTTCTCGATTATGCGCCAACAACCGCACTGCGCCATCATCCCCCTGAAGGAATTTAACGAGATCGACAGCGGCGTCTGTGAGCGGATGAGCTATGCAGAGATTCGCGACACGATGCCCCCTGTGTACTTAGCCA
>JAUPKI010000323.1 GCA_030837545.1 Thermodesulfobacteriota bacterium
GCCATGGCCTCCGTCGTAGACGATGTTCCCATGGAAATGTTATCCAGGCTGGCGGATTTCTTCTGGATACCAGATGATTAAACTAACCGGTGGTTATATCGGGATAGGGACAATATAGAATGTCCCATGCGTCGTTACAGCAAGCTGTCTTTTCCAGACGCTTTCAGGCGATCGACGATCTCGCGAATATCCTGAGACCGGTCCATATCCGCCACCAGGAGGGCGTCGGGCGTATCCACAATGAGGGCGTTTTTCAGCCCCAGGCAGGCCACCAGGCGTCCGCTGCGGCCTGAAACATAACTGTTTTCACATGAAATGAGGAGGGTTTCGCCGTCGGATACGTTTTTCAGGGCGTCGGCGTCAGGGCTCCTCAGTTCATACAGAGACGCCCACGAGCCCACATCGCTCCATCCGCACTCGGAGGGGACCACAACCACATCTTCCCGGGTATGTTCCATAATCCCATAATCAAAGGATATGCCTGTCAGGTTCCCATAGACATCTTTCAATTCGGACTCAAATCGATCGCTGCCCAGAACGGCCGAAAGCCTCTCCAGCCCCTTGTGAAGATCCGGGAGATACCTTTCTATTTCCTTCAGGATGGTTTGCGGCCTCGCGACAAAAATGCCCCCGTTCCAGAAATACTCGCCGCTCATGAGGTAGTGTCGCGCTGTCTCGAGATCCGGCTTTTCGACGAATTCGGATACCCTGTAGGCCGTTATCTCTCCCGCATTGATCTGGCCCCCATCCTTTCTGATATACCCATATCCGGTCTCGGGACGGATCGGCACGATCCCCAGGGTCACGATCCCTCCCCGGTCCGCCATCTCACCGGCAGCCCGGAGATCTTTTAGAAAACGCGAAGGATGTCCGATATAGTGGTCGGCAGGGAGAAAGGCCACCGCCCCGGTACACCCCAGATGTCTGGCATAGATGGCCCCCAGTCCGATGCAGGGGGCTGTATTCCTCCCTACAGGCTCGGCCAGCATATGGACATCCCGATCCTCAAAGAGATCCTTTGCCTCTTTCATGTGTTCTGCGCCCAGCACAAGGATCATCTCGTCATCACGAACCAGGGGATGGAGCCGGTTGCAGGTCTCCACCACCATCGGCCCTCTGCCCGTAATATTCAGAAACTGCTTCGGTCTCTGCCGCCGGCTCGCCGGCCAGAAGCGCGTCCCGGAACCCCCACACATGATCACGGCAAACATGGTCTCCTCCTGGTCACTCACGTCCGGTAATCCGCATTGATGGTGATGTACTCATGGGTCAGGTCGCAGGTGAGGATGCTGTCGTGATGCCCCCCCTGGTGGAGATCGATGGTGAGGGTGAACTCCTTTCCGGTCATGATGTCCGAGGCCTGTTTTTCCACCTCAGGGCCTTTTCCGAGACCCCGGCCAACGATCCGGACCTGGTCGATCCATATATCCACCCGTTCCTCGATCATATCGATCCCTGACCGTCCCAGGGCTGCCATAATCCTTCCCCAATTGGGGTCCTGGCCGTAGATGGCGGTCTTGACGAGGCTTGAATTGGCCACCGTCCGCGCTGCATTCCGTGCGTCCAAAGAAGACGCTGCGTTCTTGATCTCCACACGGACCAGCTTGGTAGCGCCCTCCCCATCTCGAACGATCATTTGGGCCAGGTCCCCCATGACCTGTCGCAGCCCCTTGGAAAAAAGATCCGTATCCTCTTCGGAAAGGGACCTATTCCCTGCGAGACCATTGGCCAGGATCAAGGCTGTATCGTTGGTGCTGGTATCCCCGTCTACAGTGATGCGGTTAAACGTAACCTCAGTAGAGGAAACCAGCGCCCTTCTCAGATCCCGGGGTTCGATGCGGATGTCGGTCAAGAGAAAACAGAGCATGGTGGCCATCTGAGGCATGATCATGCCGGCCCCCTTGGCGACACCGACGATGCGATATGGCCTTCCCCCTGCCTGTCCATCGAAGCGGCTCATCTTGGGGAAGGAATCGGTGGTCATCATGGCCCGCGCGGTCAGCGGGATGCCTTTTGAAGAGAGATTCCCCGCCAGGACCGGTACGGCCTTTTCTATGCGGTCCATATTGAGAGGCTGACCGATAACCCCGGTTGACGCAACAAGCACGTCTCCGGAATTGATGCCCAATGCCTCGGCTACCAGTTCTGCTGTCGTGAGCGCATCATCGAGGCCCCGGGCACCGGTGCATGCATTGGCATTCCCCGCATTGACGATAATGGCCCGGGCCTTTCCCTTTTGAAGGTGCCGCTCGGAAAGGATCACCGGAGCGGCCCGGACCTTGTTGGTGGTAAATACCCCGGCGGCTGAGGCCTCAATTTCCGAAACAATCAGACCCACATCGAGGACATTCCCCTTCTTGAGCCCTGCAATCGCCGCCGACGCCTTAAACCCCGGCACTCTGTATGTTTCAGTTTCCATCGGACCCTCTGGATTGGTGATTGTTGCTTGTTGATTGCCCACGCTATACGTTGCGGGTTATGTGTTACTTGGGTTAATTGAGTTCATTGGGTCTATGGGGTTCGTTGGGTTTGTGCCGAGGGACAAGGCATCAGGTGCGAGGGTATCAATCATCCAGGCATCCCATGCGTAAAGAACAAGCTGCAAGAATTCGACTGACGATCCGCAACCTTCCCTTTCAATTCAATAAACCCAAGTAACCCAATAAACAAACTGGTAAACCGCCCCTACTTGCCCGCCCCGCAGCACTTCTTGTATTTCTTGCCGCTTCCGCAGGGGCAGGGGTCGTTCCGCCCGACCTTTTTCTCTCTGCGCCGAACCGTGACC
>JAUPKI010000324.1 GCA_030837545.1 Thermodesulfobacteriota bacterium
GGCCGATGGATCGGATTCCGTAATGATTGTCATTCCCATAGAGTCTCCCTAACCCATGGGCTTTGCAGGCTGGTTCCCGGCCCTTGGATTCCGGCCTTCGTAGGAATGATCAGATTTGAGATCTAAAAGCCTCCCGATCTAATCCCCAGCGCGGCCTTGTTTTTGACTCGCCTTTTTGAAAAGCGCACTTAGGGTCCCGAATGATCCAGGTCCCCCCTTCGCGGCCTGGTAGGCCTTGAATGTCCGACTTTCCTCTGCTGCTTCAAGACCCTTTGTGCTGAGCGATATCTTTCCCGACTCAGGGTCAACTTTTAACACCTGGACGGTAATGGACGAGCCCTGCGGGTATTTTCGCATCAGGTCCCCGGTGGTATCCCCGGCCATTTCGGAGATATGGAGCAATCCCGTTTTCCCCCCGGGAAGCAGGACAAAGGCCCCATACTGCTTGATTGCATCTACGGTTCCTGTTAGGATGGCCCCCGGCTGAAATTCGTCCTGGCCCCCCTCCTCCTCGCCGGAAGAAGGGAAACTCAATTCGAGACCCATGCGGCGTGCGGCTGCATCCACCGAGGCGATTTTGACCCATATTTCGTCCCCCTCCGAAACGACCTCCCTGGGATGGGCCACCCTTCTCCCGAGCCCCAGGCTGGAGATATGGAGCAATCCTTCTATTCCGGGCTCAAGCTCGACAAAGGCCCCGAAGGGGGCCAGACGCACCACCTGGCCGGTCATGATCGCGCCTTCCCTGTAGCGCTCTCGAGCGGTGGCCCATGGATCTTCCTGCGTCGCCTTTCGACTGAGGCTGATCCTTCCTCCGTCCCAGTCCAGATCCAGGACCTTTACCTTGACCGTTTCTCCAGGGGCCAGGACATCCGAGGCTGAGGACACGCGGCGCCAGGCCAGTTCCGACATGGGGATCAGGCCTTCTATGCCGCCGATGTCCACGAAGGCGCCGAACGGGGCCAGTTTTGCGACGGTGCCTGAGACGAGGTCTCCCACATGGAGCGATTGGCGGAGTTGCTCAACCCGTTTCTGCCGCTCCTCCTCCAGGATCTGTCTTCTTGACAGAACGATATTCCGACCACCGTTTTCATAGTCGGTGATCCGAAAGACGAGTCTCTTTCCAATGTATCCCTCGGGAGCCGAAACCCCGCGCAGATCCATCTGAGAATAGGGACAGAAGGCCTCTTTACCAAATACCTTTACCTGATAGCCGCCCTTACGTTCCGCGGCCACAACTCCTTCTACCGGCAGCCCGCTCCTATAGGCCCCTTCCAGTGCCTCGCTCGTCGCCGCAGTTGTCATCTTGACGCTCAAAACGGTCTCCCCGTCCCTGGCGCTCACCACGTAGGCAGTGATCACATCTCCCACCGCCGCAGAGGGCTTCCCATCCTCGTCCAGCAGCTCCTGGGCGGCGATGATTCCCTCGCTCTTTTGTCCCATATCCACAAAGGCCCATTCCTCGCCGATGCTCACCACGGTCCCCGTCACCTTGCCGTCGGTCTGGACCCTCTTTTTCACCTTCTTCAGGCTTGCCTCAAAAAGCGCAGAAAAGTCTTCTTCCTCCTCCGCCTCTGCCGCATCCTGCATCTCTTCTTCGGGGAGTATATCCTGTTCTCTCTCTTCCATAACGCCGGTCTCCTTAATTGTAAGGGTTCACAGGTTCCGGGTTTCCCGCTTTTCAGCGGGATTCAAGGTTAACGAACCCAATAAACCCAAAGAACTCAACGGACCCAATAAACCCAAAGAACCTGAAGTTTCATCACGAACCGTCTC
This sequence comes from Thermodesulfobacteriota bacterium, assembly GCA_030837545.1. Taxonomy (GTDB): domain Bacteria; phylum Desulfobacterota; class DSM-4660; order Desulfatiglandales; family Desulfatiglandaceae; genus AUK324. The sequence continues at coordinate 1,777 of JAUPKI010000324.1, forward strand.
ACTGAGATGGGATCATGGCACGGTTGCCAATATAGCCCCGATCCCTTGGGTTGTCAAAAAAAGGTTCAGACCTTCAACCCCGATTCCCCATTTTTTATCTTAACCGTTCACGGGTTCAAAGGTTAAAGGGTTTAAGGTCGAATTTGTACCCCGGATGCCGCTTTGGCAGCGTTACGTACAATGAGAACCCACGGGCACATCATTTCACTCTCAAAAGTGGGCTGGCCATGGAAGCCACTCACCACAGAGCGCATATGCTGCAAGGTCTGCGGCTCTTGAATTCCATCCTTCTTCTTAACCCTGAACGGTGAACCGAGAACCTGTGAACCCTTACCTTATTTCTGTGTTGCCACGGCGGTTGAATAAGGGGTATAGTAACAGTGAAATGGAAAGTGGATGTATCCAAGGGATAGGGTTCCGGGGAGCCCGTTGGGGTAAGGCATGATGGTACTCGATGGCAATAGACATCGTGAAAAAGGGCCTAGTCGGCAAGCGTCCCGTTGGAGGGATCTGGGTCTGGTCTTGTATTCAGCCCTTCTCCTGTTTTGTTTCGCCTGCTCTGCCCAGACAGAGGGGAAACAGAACCAAAAGACGGCTGCGCCGGTCGCCATCGATTCCGTAACCCGGAAAGACGTGCCGGTCCAGCTCGCAACCATCGGAAACGTGGAGGCTTACGCCTCTGTTGCCATAAAATCCATGGTCAACGGACAAGTGACAAAGGCAGCCTTCCAAGAGGGTCAGGAGGTCAAGAAGGGAGATCTCCTCCTCGTGGTGGACCCGCGGCCCTTTGAGGCGGCATTGAATCAGGCAGAGGCCATCCTCGAAAAAGACCTTTCCCAGGTCAAGGAGGCCCAGGCCAACCGGGTCAGCAACGAGTCTCACCTGAAACACGCCGAGGCCATCTTGAAAAAGGACCAGATCCAGGCCAAGACCGCCAGAATCCAGGCAGAACGCTATGGCGCCCTGGTGGCGAAAGGGAACGTCTCCAAGGATCAATATGATCAGTTCCAGACGAATGCGGATTCCCTGAACGCCGTGGTCCTTGCCGATCAGGCCGCAGTGGAGGAGGCCCGTGCTGCCCTGCGGGCCTCGGAAGCGGCCCTGGAACACGCCCAGGCCGCAGTCCGCGCATCCCGGGCGAGCCTGGAGAGCGTCAGACTCCAGTTGGCGTATTGCTATATCCATTCTCCCCTAAACGGCCGCACCGGGAACCTCTACATCAAGGAAGGCAACATCATCAAGGCCAATGATGCAGTCCTGGTGGATATCCATCAGGTGCATCCCATCTACGTGGCCTTTTCCATCCCGGAGCAGGACCTGCCGAAGATCAGGAGGCAAATGGCGCTGAGTGAACTGAAGGTGGAGGCCAGGATTCCAGACGACGTGAGGCCGCCGGAACAGGGCCGCCTCACCTTCGTAGACAATGCCGTGGACAGGACCACCGGCATGATCCGTCTCAAGGGAACCTTTCTCAATGAAGAGAACAGGCTGTGGCCGGGGCAGTTCGTGGATGTGGTCGTCATCCTCGATACGGAAAAAAACGCCACGGTGGTCCCTTCCCAGGCGGTCCAGACGGGACAGGAAGGGCCGTATGCGTTCGTCGTGACCCCGGATCTGATTGCCGAGTACCGAAAACTGATCGTGGGCCGGTCCCTGAACGGCGAGACCGTGGTCACAGAGGGCCTTTCGCCCGGGGAAAAGGTGGTGACGGACGGCGCCCTTCGACTCGTGCCGGGGGCGAAGGTGGAAATCAAGAGCGGGCCCCAGGAGGCAGCCCCCGCGTCATGAACATCGCCGCGATCTTCATACGCCGACCCGTGATGACCACCCTGATCATGGCGGCGATCCTGATCTTCGGCATCATGGGATACCGCCAGCTCCCTGTGAGCGATCTCCCCAACGTGGATTTTCCCACCCTCCTGGTCACAGCGGACCTTCCGGGGGCAAGCCCCGAGACCATGGCCTCGGCCGTGGCCACCCCGCTGGAACGGCAGTTTTCCACCATCGCCGGCATTGACTCCATGACCTCTTCAAGTTCCCTGGGCAGTACGCAGATCACCCTCCAGTTTGATCTGAGCCGCAACATCGACGCCGCCGCTCAGGATGTTCAGGCCGCCATTACCGCTGCAGCCAGGCAACTGCCGTCCGACATGCCCAGCCCCCCTTCCTACCGCAAGGTGAATCCCGCGGATCAGCCCGTGCTTTATCTCTCCCTCAGTTCCCCTACCCTTCCCCTGTCCACGGTCAACGAATACGCAGAGACGCTCCTGGCCCAGCGGATCTCCATGGTCACGGGCGTAGCACAGGTCATGGTTTATGGGGCACAGAAGTACGCGGTCCGGGTGCAACTCGACCCCAAGGCCCTTGCCTCCAGAGGGATAGGGATTGATGAGGCAGTGAGCGCCATCCAAAAGGCCAATGTGAACCTCCCCACAGGGACCCTATGGGGAAACGAGCAGGCCGTCACGGTGCGAGCGAGCGGCCAGCTCACCGAGGCGCAGGCCTACCGTCCGGTGGTGGTGGCCTATCGGGGAGGCGCGCCGGTGCGTCTTCAGGACATCGGCCGCATTCTGGACAGCTCCGAAAACAACAAATCCATCACCTGGTACAACAATGTCCCGGCCATTGTGCTCGCCATCCAACGCCAGCCCGGCACCAATACGGTGGAGGTGGTGAATGCCATCAAAGGGATACTCAATACCCTTCGGGCCAGCATTCCGGCCTCGGTCAACATCGATGTTCTCTATGACCGGTCCGAATCCATCCGTGAATCGGTGGCCGATGTCAAGTTCACCCTCCTCCTGGCGATCGGCCTGGTGGTGCTGGTGATCTTCCTCTTTTTGCGCAACCTCTCCGCCACCCTTATCCCGAGCCTGGCCCTCCCCATATCCATCGTAGGGACATTTGCCGCCATGTATTTCATGGATTTCAGCATCAACAACCTCTCCATGATGGCCCTCATCCTTTCTGTGGGATTCGTGGTGGACGATGCCATCGTGATGCTGGAAAACATCGTCCGCCACATGGAGCTTGGGGAAGGCGTCCTGGAGGCCGCACTCAACGGGGCCAGGGAAATCGGCTTCACCATCGTCTCCATGACCCTTTCTCTGGTTGTGGTCTTTGTGCCGGTGCTGTTCATGGGCGGCGTCATGGGAAGACTCCTCCATGAATTCGCCGTCACCATCGCCTGCGCAGTCCTCATATCCGGGGTCGTTTCGCTCACGTTGACCCCCATGCTGTGCAGCCGGTTCCTCCGTCCCCCTGCCGCTGAGCGTCACGGCCGCATCTATAACGCCTCTGAAAGGATCTTCCAGGGCATGCTCGACGCATACCAGTGGAGCCTTCGGCGGGTTCTGGACCATCGTCTGGCCACCATCGTCGTATCGGCCCTGGTTCTCATCGCCACGATCTACCTGTTCATTCTAATCCCGAAGGGGTTTCTCCCCAGCGAGGACGCCGGTCGGATCTTCGCCATCACCGAAGCGGCCCAGGGGATCTCTTTTGAGTCCATGGCCCGTCATCAGCAGGCCCTGGCCGCCATTGTCACCGGGGACCCCAACGTGGAGTCATTCATGTCAGGGATCGGCGGCACCCGCGCGGCCAGGGCCAACAATACGGGCCGCCTGATGATTCGGTTGAAGCCCCGCGAGAATCGCAGTCTCCATGTGGAGGACGTGATTCAACAGCTTCGCTTGAAACTGGCGGCCGTCCCCGGAATCCAGGCGTTCCTGCAGAACCCTCCGCCCATACGGATCGGCGGAACCCTCACCAAGAGCCAGTATCAGTTTACGCTCCAGAGCCCCGATACGGACGCACTCTTCCGGTATGCCCCTCTGCTGGAAGAGAGGCTCCGCGGTCTCAAGGAACTCCAGGACGTGACCAGCGACCTGGAGATCAAGAACCCCGAGATCAACATCGAGATCCAGCGGGACAAGGCCGCAACCCTGGGAGTAACGGCCCACCAGATTGAAGATGCCCTCTTCAGCGCCTACTCTTCGAGACAGATTTCCACGATCTTCGCGGCCAACAATGACTACCAGGTCATCCTGGAGCTTCAGCCCGAGTACCAGCTTGACCCGGCGGCGATCCAACTCCTCTACATTCGATCGGCCTCAGGACATCTCGTCCCCCTCAACGCCGTGGCAGTCATCACCAGGGGCTTCGGGCCGTTGACCCTGAACCACCTGGGTCAGCTCCCAGCGATCACCATCTCGTTCAATGTAAGGCCTGGCGTATCGCTGGGAGACGGTGTCGCCATGGTGGAAAAGGCCGCCCGCGAGACCCTCCCGGAGGGAATCAGCACCACCTTCCAGGGAACAGCCCAGGCCTTTCAGGCCTCCATGCGGGGTCTGGGGCTCCTCCTCCTCATGGCGGTCCTGGTCATCTACATCGTGCTCGGGATCCTGTACGAGAGCTTTATCCATCCCCTCACCATCCTCTCCGGACTACCGTCCGCGGGATTCGGGGCCCTCCTGACCCTTTTTATCTTCGATGTCGACCTCAACGTCTATGCCTTTGTGGGCGTGATCATGCTGGTAGGCCTGGTGAAAAAAAATGCTATCATGATGATCGACTTCGCCCTGGTGGCGGAGAGAAAGGAGGGGAAAAGCCCGATGGAAGCGATATACCAGGGATGCGTCACCCGTTTCAGACCCATCATGATGACCACCATGGCCGCCCTTCTGGGCACCCTCCCCATTGCCATCGGGTTCGGGGCCGGAGGGGAATCGCGACAGCCCCTGGGCCTGGCGACCGTCGGGGGCCTGATCTTTTCTCAATTGATGACCCTCTATCTGACTCCGGTGGTGTACATCTATCTGGATCGATTCCAGAAAAAGGTCAGCCGAAAAGTGGGCATTTTCAAGGTAAGGCGCGCAGAGGGGATTGAAGGTCAGGCTGGATCATGAGAAGAGGGGCTCCGGATGGTTAGCCTTCTTGCAAGATCCGCCATGGATATTCCAAGCTCAACGGCACACCAATAACAGAGCAGGGCTCTGGCAATAAACATTCAAGATTTCAAAGGTAACGCCAAAGAATATCAGGTAAGGCAAGTCTTGGGCGCCATTGATGAGTTGGGGGACGAAAAATGACATTAAGAAATGATAGGTTTGCTTATCGAGTCATATGGTCAAATAGCGACCAGGAATATATCGGCCTTTGTGCGGAATTCCCCACACTCAGTTGGCCTGGATGGTTAGCTGAGGACCCGGGCCCTTCTCGCTGGTTTCCGCCAGTGTCATGAAGATCAGAAGGAACGTGAACACCCCTTTGGATGGGAGATCACGATCCTCGATCCAATACCACAGATCGCCGTATCGCACCGCCGCGAAGGGAGCTTCGGGCCGCGATGGGCCGCTGGCTATGCGGGCCATGGGGGGCAGGATATCCTGTCCATCTGTGGGCGCCGGAGGGGCCGGAAAAGCGCGGCCCTCCCGTATATGATCCTCGGGAACGCTCACAAAGGCCGACATCTCGAGGAGAATCTGCATGGCTGAGCGGGTCTGTATGGCGACCACGTCGTCTCGGTCTGTCCCGGTTCCGTAGACGATCCGAAAATCGCTCTTCTCCGGGTTCAGCCCCAGAAGCCTCCTGAGCGCATCCCGCTCGGCTTGAATGCCAGGGGAAATGTCCTTTCTGGGAAAGGTCATAATGACCCCTTCACGCTTCGTTTCCTTTTCCAGATCCACGCGAAACCCCACCGAACCCGACTCCTGAATTCGCGAAAACGATTGGATCACCTTCACAAACTCGATGTCCGGAGACCTTCCGCGACCGCCAGCCCTGCCGTTCGACAGGCCGTTGACGCTCTGCACCGCGACCTGAAACAAGAGGTCCGCACGGTAGCCCGATTCGACCAGTTCCATCAGCCGGATGGGCGGGATGGGCGTCATCAAGGTCCGAATGAAGTTCGACCCGGTGAGCGGCACGAACGTGATGGTTGGCCTATCCGTGTATTGCCCCTGAGCGCCCAGACCGATGCTGCTGTTCGGAACACCCGGAACAACGCCGCTGGAACTGTAGACATTCCCGCTGGCTGAAAAGGAGCTCTGCATCTGGTAGCTGCTGACGATCTGCCCGACATCCACAAAGATGGGGGTATCGGAATAGCGCAACTTGACGATGTTCAGGAGCATCTGCTCCTTCCAGGAAGTGGCCACCGCCTTGGTGAAGTCAAGCCGATCCCGGTCGAGCGTTAGCGCGCCGTAGCTCATGCAGCCGCCAAAGCATGCCATGCCCAGCAACAGACTGACCCAACAGATCACGAGACGGATGCGAGATATTGAAATCTCTGTCATCGAATGGTCACCTCGAATATGTGCCAGTCCCATGGAGACGGATCAACGAAGATCGATGATCTCCATGCGATGGTTCGTTTCGGGACGGTTTGTAGAAGGCCCTTCGGTCAGGATAGCGAGTTTTGCCTCGATGCCATGTTCGCTGAGCCACTGCTTCACGTACTCCTTCCAGTTTTCAGGGTGCTCCGGCTCGTGAACCGGATAGACACCGGAGGAGAACA
>JAUPKI010000325.1 GCA_030837545.1 Thermodesulfobacteriota bacterium
AAGCGACCGCCTTCATGGGCCTGCAGAGCGCCATCAACGACAGTATGGCGTTTACGGAAAAAATATTCCATGCAGACCCCACCTGCCACAATCAGTGCAAGCTCAAGATCTATGATTTCGATGGTCGGCGCAGCGGGTGGGGCGGGGAGTGCGGCCGCTACGAACTGACCCGGGCCAGGGGGGGGGCGAAAGAGGATTTCTTCGCCCTGAGACAGGAGATATGGGAGACCTACATGGCCGGGGTCTACCAGGAGTTGATGGAAGGGCCCCTGATGGAGGTGGATGGCCGTCAGACCGTCGGGATGCAGCGGGCCCTCTATGGGTATCAGAATGCCGTGTTGTGGGCCCATTTTTTTGACAGGCTCGGATGCCGGATCGTTCTGACGCCCCCCACCAACGCCCAGATCTCCAAGGTCGGGATAGAGACCATGGTGGCCGAAACCTGCTATCCGGTAAAAGTGTCTCACGGCCATGTGAAAGAGCTGGTCGGGAAGACGGCCTATCTGTTTATCCCGACCATGATCGACATGGCCACGCCGACCCCTGATGAGAAGGGCTCCTTCTGCCCCATGGTCCAGGCCAATTCCTATATGGTCCGAATGGCCCTGGGCCTTGACCCGTTATCCATCCTGAACCCGGAGATCCACCTCAAGCACGACCTTGACACCCTTGCCATGGAGCTTGCGGATCAGTTGAAACCCAAGCTCGGGGTGGGGAGGAAAGATATCCGAAAGGCCCTTGCCTACGGCCTCGAAAGGGAGACCCAGTTCAGGCGGGCCCTCTACAAGAAGGGCGCCGAGATCCTGAAGGATCATGACCCCGAGACGCCGATGGTGGTGGTGACCGGCCGTTCGTACAATCTCTATGATGAGCGACTGAATCTGAGGCTGGGTAAGAATCTGGCCAAGATCGGCGTATCCGCCTTACCCATGGACTTTATCGATGTGTCGGCGGTGGATCTGTCGGACTTTCCCTCCATGTACTGGGGTGTGGGGGCCCAGATCCTGAGAACAGCGAAGGTGGTGGAGCGTAACCCGTTCTGCTTCGGCCTCCATCTGACCAATTTCGGGTGCGGGGCGGACTCCTTTCTGGAGCACTTTTATAGACACATTATGGGCGATAAGCCGTATCTGATCCTGGAACTGGACGAACACAGCGCTGTGGCAGGGGCCATGACCCGGCTGGAAGCCTACAAAAACGTCATCGAAAACAGCATGCAGAAGCTGCGGAATGGTCGGGAACTCGATCTCCGGGTGGCGAATTAGTGTTGGAACCCGATGAATGCGCGTTGCCCGAAACGGAAGTGAGAGATGAAAGAAAGTTTGAAGTTAACTAAAGTGCGAAGTGAGTCCTGCCTGGCGGGATTAAGGAATTCTATCAATCAGATACGATCAGCGGAGCATAGCGACTCCACAACTTTAGTTCACTTTAGTCACTTTAGCTCACTTTTCACTTGTAAGGACCTGCCATGGAATCGGCAAAGATCATCGATTTTCAGTCCCTGACCGATAAGGTGGGGCGATTCAACCTCAGAGACAAGACCTGCCTGATCCCCGAGATGAACCGGATCGGCTGCCATCTCCTTGCTGCGGTGTTCAGGGGGTTTGGGATCCATGCCCGGGTGATGGAGACCTGCAAGGGGATGGACCTGGGGAAGGAATACACCTCGGGCAAGGAGTGTTATCCCTGCCAGATCACCACCGGAGACATCCTCTATGCCATGCAGGAGGAGAGGGAACGACTGGGGAACGCGTTCAATTCGGAAAACTATATCTATTTTATGCCCGAGGCGGATGGTCCGTGCCGTTTCGGGATGTACAACAAATACCAGCGGATGGTCCTTGATACCTTTCCCGAACTGAATAAAGTCAAGATCGGCGCCCTGTCCACCAAGGACGGGTACTCCCTGGCCGGGATCATCGACGACAGCCGGGTCAGGGACCTCAGGAAGACCTCCTATCTTTCCCTGGTGGTGGGGGATATCCTCGACCGGCTGCTCTGGCGGATCAGGCCCTATGAGAAGACCGCCGGGGAGGCCGACGCATTCATTGAAAAGGCGATGCATCTGATGGAGGACGCCTTTGAGCGGTTGGGCCCTGATAAGGATTTTGACAGTATCCTCAACGAGCTGGAAACGGTGATTGAGGAAGGGAAGGGGATCGTGGACTCGGAGATTCCCCTCAAGCCGCTCATCGGGATCGTGGGCGAGATCTATCTTAGGACCCATGTCCAGGCCAATCAGGATGTGATCCGCGTGCTGGAGCGATACGGGGCCGAGGTGGTCAACGCATCCATTGCCGAATGGGCCAATTATACGAGCTACGACCGGTTGAGAGAGGCCAGGGCCAGGTTTCGCCTCTGTCTGAGGCAGTTTCGTTTCGGGCCCCTCAAGACCCTTCTGAAGGATATGGTCGGTTATGGCGGAGACTTCTATTATCAGAGGTTTCGGCAGAAGCAGACCTACCAGCGAATCCGTTCCGTTATCGATCTGCCGGAAGATCATGAGATCGGGCATCTCGAAGAGATCCTGATGAAGAAGGACCTGTTCAGCTTTGAGGTGGGCACAGAGGCCTGTCTGAGCATCGCAGGGATTGTAGCTTATGCGAGGGAGGGTTACAATGGGGTGGTGAATGTCTACCCTTTTACCTGCATGCCGAGCACGGTTACCTCGGCGATTGTCAGGCCCATCATGAATGAGCTGGGGGTCCCCTATCTGGACACCCCGTATGACTCGAGCGTCCAGCCTGGAAGAGAGGCCGCCATCCGCACCTTCATGTATCAGGCCGAGCAGCACTTCAGGCGGCACGGGAGGAAAAAGAAAAGTGACTAAAGTGAGTCCCGCAAAGCGGGATGCCTAAAGTTGTTGAAATAATGAGCTTATTAAAATAAACTAATTCTTTGAGTCCCTTGGGTCGTTTTGGCAAGTCAGGGAAATTCGCCTGCCGGGGCTGGAAGGCACGAAGATAAAGGAGGAAGAATAACGGTACCGATGACCACACGGAAAATGCTGATCAATGCTGTAGAGGCGGAAGAATACAGGATCGCGGTGATCAGGGAAGGATTGCTGGATGGATACTATATTGAAACCACCAGTGCAGAGCAGAAGACCGGAAACATCTACAAAGGGGTAGTGGAGCGGATAGAGCCCAGTCTGCAGGCCTGCTTTGTGGATTACGGGGGCGGCAAGAACGGCTTCCTCTCGGCCGGAGACATCCATCCGGAATACTATGTAACTGGCCATGAGACATCCAAGGAGCGGCCTGTCCCTCGCATCGAAAAGGTTTTGAAAAAGGGGCAGGAACTTCTTGTCCAGGTGACAAAGGAGATGCCCGGTCACAAGGGCGCCCAGTTGACCACCTATCTCTCTCTGGCCGGTCGTTATCTGGTCCTGATGCCCGGAAGCAAGGGAGGGATCTCAAAGAAGATTGAGGACGAAGAGGAACGGCTCAGGCTCAAGTCGATCATGGGCGCGTTTAATCTGCCGGAGGGCGTGGGATACATCGTCAGGACGGCGGCCCTGGGTCAGAACAAGAATGAACTCTCCAGAGATCTCGGCCGCCTTCTGAGGATCTGGAAAAACATTAAGCAGAATGTGCAAGATGCGCCGTCCCTTTCTGTCGTACACAAGGAGCAGGATGTCTGTCTCAGGACCCTGAGGGATTATTTTACCAGCGAAATTGCTGAAGTGCTCGTGGACGACAAAGAGACCTTCGCCAAGGTCAAGCGGTATATGAAGATCATTTCTCCCAGGCACCAGCGGATCGTCAAGCTTTACAAGGAAAAGCGTCCCATCTTTGCCCAGTACGAAATCGAGCGGCAGATTGAGTCGATTTATCAGAGCCGGGTCCTCCTGAAATCAGGGGGCTCCATCGTCATAGACCCCACAGAGGCGCTGATCGCCATCGATGTGAACTCGGGTCGATCCAGGAGCGGGAAAGATGTGGAAACCACGGCCTTCAACACCAATATCGAGGCTGCCCACGAGATCGCCAGACAGCTCCGTCTCAGGGATATGGGCGGGCTGGTGGTCATCGATTTCATCGACATGAGGGACAAAAAGCACAACAGAGACGTGGAGAAGATGTTGCGGGACACAACAAAGGATGATCGGGCCAAGATCAGCATTTCACCTGTATCCAAGTTCGGGCTTCTCGAACTCTCACGACAGCGGCTGAGGCCCTCCATTGAATCCATGAGTTACCAGACGTGTGCCTACTGTGAGGGACGGGGCATTGTGCCCTCCGTGGAGACCGCGGCCCTCTCGTTTCTGCGTCGCATCCGGATGGGCGTCTCCCGCAAGGGGATTGTTCAGGTAAAAGGATCCGTGTCCCTGGAGGTCGCGAGCTACCTCCAGAACCGGAAGCGGAAAGACCTGGCCCAGTTGGAATCCCGATATAGCGTGGACATCACCCTGGCGGCCGATGCCGCCATTCCTACCGGGGGCGGCAGCCTGGAGTTTCTCAAGGAGCCGCGCCATAGTAAGGGACAGGATGATGCCATCGTCCTCGAAGCCTGATCCTCGAGCCCTGTCGACTGTTCCAGGACATGTTCAATAACATCATCTACTTTATCGTTGTCCTCCTGATTTTCAACGTCAGCTTTCCCGGTTCGCCGCCGGAAGATTTCCTCCTGGGCGCCCTCGCGCCCCTTATCTTGAGCTGGCTGATTTTCGCCATATACAGCGAGCGCATGTTCCGCCGTCTCCTTCAGCAGATCAGGGAAGGAAGGGAGGCGGACGGGGCCATGACGGACCGTTATCAACGGCTGAATGTCAGGCTTTCGGTCCTGGCCATATTCCTGTTCGCCCTGGCCGTCTATTTTTTCAACCTGAAACAGTGGCTGTCGTTGATTCCGGGATTCAGGATCTTTTCCGTCCTGCAGGGGGTCCTCGCCCTGGCCGTCTTTCTGTTCTACCTCTGCACCATCTGGTATGTCGGGCATCCTGTATACCAAGCAATTTTCCGGGTGGATATTCCCCGCCAATCCTTTATACGGTCTCAGCTCCGATTCAACCTCCCCATCCTCTTTCCATGGCTGATCCTTTCTTTTGTCTACGACCTCCTGGCCCTGAGTCCATGGTCCGGTTTCAATGCATTCATGGACAGCCTCTATGGTCAGATCATCTTTTTCGCTGCGTTTATTACCCTGTTGACGGTGGTCCTCCCCAAGTTCATCCAGCGCTGGTGGGGATGCATGCCGCTGGCGGCATCCGAAAAGGCGGGCCTGCTCAGGGGGTTCCTCGCGGAACAGGGGTTCAACTATCGCGGCCTTCTGACTTGGCCGATCTTTGAGGGCCGGATGATGACCGCGGGGATCATGGGCATCGTGCCCCGATATCGATATATCCTTGTCACCGATTCGCTCATAGAGGCCCTTTCTTCGGATGAACTCAAGGCCGTTCTCGCCCACGAAATGGGACATGCCAGGTACCGTCATCTCCTCTTCTATGTCCTTTTCTTTGTCGGGTTCATGGTCCTTTCGTTCGGGCTGGCCGATATCTCTCTCTACCTGGCCTTTCTGTACCCCGGATTCAGCGATCTGATCGCCGGCGACGAGGCCCGGTCCGTGAGCCTTTTTTATCTGATCGTCTCATTCCCGATGCTGATCTCCCTCCTTATCTATTTCCGATATGTCATGGGATTTTTCATGCGCCATTTTGAGCGTCAGGCCGATCTCTATTCCGCGGGCGTTATGGGGACCCCGATATTCACGATACGTTCCCTGGAAACGATTGCCTATCTCAGCGGAAAGAGCAGGAACCTCCCGAGCTGGCACCATTTCAGCATTAAGGAGAGGGTCGACTATCTCGTAAAGGCCTATCAGGAGCCGGGACTGATGAGACGCCACCATCATTTTGTCCGGGTCTCATTTCTGATTTACCTTGCCTGCATCTGTGGGCTGGGATATCTCCTCAATTTCGGGCCTGTCAAGCGCACCATGAACTACAGCGTCATCGAAAAGGTGATCCACCAGCAGCTTCTGAAAGAGCCCCGGAACGTGGATCTCTACCTGAGTCTCGCCATGATGTCCCAGCAAATGGGAAAAGAGGGGGAAACGGTGGAGATCTATGAGAAGATCATCGCGCTGGACCCTTACCGGGCCGTGGCCCTGAACAATCTGGCCTGGCTCCTGGCCACCGCCTCGGATAAGGGCCTGAGAGACCCGGACCGGGCTGTCGATCTTGCCCGAAGGGCGGTGACACTGGAGCGGTCTTCCGGGTTTCTGGATACCCTGGCAGAGGCCTATTTTGCGACGGGTCGCGCAGCGGAGGCCATGCGGACCATTGAGGAGGCCCTTGCCGCGGCCACGGAGAACAGGGGGTACTACGAGAAACAGCTCAAGCGGTTTTCGGGAAGCAGCAGGGAGCAAGGAGCAGGGAGTAGGGAGTAGGGAGTAAGGAGTAGGGAGTGAGGAGTGGGCGGTCACGACGGGATGTCAGGGAAGCGAATGAGCGGTGAATGACGGGCGAAGGCCAAATGATGCGTTCGTCCGAACTCAATCGACAATCACCCATCGACAATCGTCAATCCATAGAAAGCAAGGCCGATGGATACGGAAAAGAATCCGACCAAAGAAAGCGACTGGCAGCGTGAATTGGCGGAGCGATCCCGTGCGGTGTTTCTGGTGCGGGGGCTTTTAGGGTGCGCCTGTCCTGAGGAGATCTTTGATCATTACCAGGTCCGACAGCACGTCATAGCATCCCTTCCTGTGGTTGAACTGATCATGGGGGACAGACTCCTCGTATGGATCATGGACGGCAATAAGGTTGCCGAACCGGGTCAGACCCTGGGGCAATTCCTGAAAGCGGGTCTTGAAGAGCGGGAACGCCGCGGCCTGAACCGTTTCAGGCTGGTGGTGGTCGGCGACTTCCTGTCGTGGGAGCAGCAATGGACCCATCTCGCCGATGCCCTGGACCCCAGGGTCCATCTCCACGTGCTGCCGAAGATCGTCGCATAGTTACTACAACCGTCAACCTTGAACCCTGAACCTGTGAACCCTTGTGAGTTTTTTCCTTGACATCCGTTCGTCCGTTTCTTTATTGTCTCTTCCAAGTTCAGGTGCTCATGTGGAGCTTAATAGGGAACGCCGTAAAAACGGGACGGGCCCGCCGCTGTGACCCTCCCCTT
>JAUPKI010000326.1 GCA_030837545.1 Thermodesulfobacteriota bacterium
CTTTGACAAGTTGTGTGGTTCATTGGCAATCATGGCATGTTTATATTTTTGGCACCTTTCAAAAAAGGGCAGAAGTAGTTGACAGTTTGTGCGGCTGCACCTGGGGTGTGGCTGGATGTAGGCATAATCCGGCCCTTTGAGCCACGCGCTCAATAAGAAGGCATTTCCATCACTACGATTTCCGATCAGGCCGCTTTTGAGTCTGCCAGTCGGAGATCGTTTTCCGAAGCGTCGGTATGCTCCCACATCGTTTGGTCGGGAGAACGCGTCGGTTCATCCGTGCGTTGCAGCGACGGTTTCGAGGGCAAATCGGCGTGGTCTTTGGCGTCCGCCTCCTTCTTGACCTGTTGGATTAACAGCTCCCACCATTGTGCCTGTAACGGCTTCCCGGTCAAGAGTTCAAGAGGCGCCTGGCCTTTTCGTTTGCCGCTTTTGTAGCGACGATGGTTATGGTAAAACATGATCAGATTCAAGGTCTCCTGGGTGATCTGTCCCTTGCAACTATGGAGATAGGGGCGAAGTAAAGAATTGACCATCTCGACCAGCGAGGAGGCGCGTATAATGGAATCGAGCCGGTCGAAGACCAACGCTTTGAGGGGTTCAAATTCGTCGTCCAGGAGCCCTTCGGCGAAAGCCAACCACTCCTCTCGTTCTCTTTGATGGTAGCGCTTTTGCCTGGATGGGGATTGGTAGAGGAAATGATCATGATGCCACGCCAGAACGAGCATGTCCAGGGCCTGGGGAGGAACCACCGCACGGAGTTGAGCATGAATCACTTCCACTTGTTCAAAAGGGACTAAAATGTCATCGATATGCTCACGAATGGGTTTCAGCGTGTGGGTCAGGGGGGCCCTGTCGAGCGCTTCCATCATGGTGAACAGCAACGTCAGTTCCGAGCGCACGTCTTCTACCTTACGCAGTCTTCCCTCCGGCGAGCATACTTGCAACGTTTCGCGGAGTAATTGGAGCAGCAGGGCCAGTTGGTCAAAGCGGGCTATAGCCTGCTCACAGGCTTGCCAGGCTTCTTCATATTGGCGTAGCCGTTTTTCCAACTGGGACTCGTTTTGGGCCTGGTCAAACTTTCCAGCGGCTTCATATTCCTTGCGCAGGGCCGCATAGGCCTTGCGCTCCCATCGATGAAGCAGGTTGAAAAGACCGCGAAATTCGTGGAAATAATCACACACCCACAACGCCGTTTCGACCGCGGCTTGATATCCAGCTATCAGGCCCAGACCCCGATCCGAGGCCATGCCCAGGCAGCAGAAGTGGTGATCCTCAAGGGTGGCAAAATGGGCGCGCCACGTTTCCGCCGAACGATCTGAAGCCAGTTCAATCTTGAGGATCGCCGTGCTGTGCGCGTCAATGGTGACCAAAATGGGCGTCTGGATGGCAAAAATCTCATCGCTGAGATAAAACACGAATTTCGGCGATGCCGTCGAGAGGGTGGAGGGCACAGACTGACCATAGCGTTGGAAGAATTGACTGAGATATCCCACCGACTGGGGGTGGTATTCCAGCGCCTGTAAAATCGAAGCCATACTCGGAAGCGAGCATTTCCCTTCCAAACGTAACAACAAGATCAGAGGTTCTAACGAACGGGGATCGACCTGAGCCAGGCGATTCTCATCGCTAAAAAGCGTTTCCAACTGCAGGTTCGCCACAAAAAGTAGTTGGTAGAGAAACGTCCGCGAGATCTGATAATACCGGGCGATTTCCGTCATTTTCCCGTAGACGCCTTGATGCAGCCACGCCAGCATGACAATATGGATGCGGGTCTGGGGATGGGGTTCCACAATCATTGGAACGAAAAGTAGCATCAGAAGGCTCCCGCATCCTGGGATTCGGTCTGTCGGTGCCGCTTCACGATATCAGTGACGGTATTTTTGCTGATGTTCAGCTTCCGGGCAATCTGCCGGTAGGTACATCCCTGCTCTTTTAACTCCAACACCTTGGGTCCCAGCCGATCGGCCTTGACCCGTTGGCCGACGCGCCGGCCGATCTGTTTGCCTTTGGCTTTGGCCGTGGCCAGACCGGAGCGGATCCGCTCACTCAACAGATCGCGTTCGAATTCGGCCAGCGCCGCCATGACTGAGGCCATCATTTTCCCCTGGGGCGTGCTCAGATCAAAATCGAGTCCGGTCTGGGCTTTCAACGAAACCCCCCAGGCCTGCAACTGTTGCAGCGTCTGAATAAGATCCATCGTCGAGCGACCCCAGCGGGTTAACTCCGTCACAATGATGCCCTCGATGCGCCGATCCTGAGCCAGGGCCATCACTTTCTTCCGTTCGCTCCGGTCCGTCTTGATGCCGGAGCCCACGTCCTTCCAGATCCCCACCACCTCATACCCGGCGCGCTGGGCAAAGGCCACCAGATCCCGCTCCTGTCGTTCACACGACTGGTCGTCGGTGGATACCCGGCAATACAAGGCCACTTTCTGTCCCAATTAACCCTCCTCGGATTTGGGGTCTCTTTTCCCTGGGGAAACCAACCCCTTTTTGCGTCCCAGTTAAACAGTAGTTTAATTGGGACACTTCCTCAAGCAGTTCCCCGTAAAAAATCCTTTTCCGAGGAGGAAGAGATGCCTGCAATGTCCGCGGATCTTCTCCACGGTTTCTAGCAGTTTATTTTGAAAAAAGTCGGCCGACTATGTCGAACCAGAGCATCTGAATTCCTTCCTCGTAGCCATTTTGGACCCGATTTTGATGCATGCGGCCGGCCCAAGCGACGGAATTCGCCGAGAAAACACCCTAATGGACCGCTTATCTACGGCTTCTAACCCCTCAAACATCTCCTCCGGTCGTCTCTTGGTGCTGCTGAGAGTCTGAAGGGAAATCCATAGATAAACAACCACTTCAGGTGGATTTTCAGATTAAACCGCTAGAATCCGTGGAGTTCTTTCGCGGACAGTCCAAGATGCCGGTCGATGGACTATCCGGGAAAGAACTCCACGGATTTGAACAGTTTATTCTGCAAAACCTATCTGAAGTGCTTGTTTACGCATGGATTGCTCTCCTATCTCTTGGTTGAGATGAATGCGATAGGAGGAGGGTTCTCGGGTGTAAAAACGGTATGTTACCGGCGTATCAGGGCACTTCCACAGCTCAAAACCGCGCCTTTCGGAGCGTACAGGGTCCAAAACGGGCTCCCAATGGCCATGGTGAGGGCTTCAAGCGCTTTATCTTGGCTTGATTGATCGTCCGCTTTTTCAAGATAAACTGTTCAAAACCGTGGAGTACATCCGCGGACATTCCACCGCTGAACCCCGGCCCCCACGCAGACCCACCCCGACCACCTGCGGCAGCGACGCCGACAGCCAGAGCGAGACGGCCGACCGCCCCCCCCACGCAGCACCGCCGTTACTGACTCTTCTTTAGCACTTCTGCCTGATGCCCCCGGCACGGGAGCGCGGTCCGCCAGGAGCCGCAGGCGGAGGGCGGTCCGTGCTTCGGTGCCCCCTTCTGAGGGTGCGGATTGGCACGAGGCTGAACCGGAGAGGTCTGAACCGGTCCTTTCTCTGGAACTACTGCCGGATGCTGCCGCACGGGAGCGGCGCCAGGGGGCAGGCTCTGTCTGCCTC
>JAUPKI010000327.1 GCA_030837545.1 Thermodesulfobacteriota bacterium
ATCCTGGAAGCGCTCCTGGGGTCAATGGTCATCGTTTTTTTGGACAACGGACTCATTATCTCCGGTGTGTCCTCCTTTGCCAGGGAAGCCATTATTGGTGCGGTTATCATCTTTGCATGCTTGGCAAGTGTAATCAGAAGTCGCGCTTAACAAAAACTTATAAGTACGAGGAGGTATTGAGATGGGAAGAAAAGCTTTGTTAGGAGTGTGTCTGGCGTTTGTGTTTGCATTAGGAGCTATACTGGTTGGAACTCTTCCTGCAGGGGCAAAACAGCTTGAAATTGCAGTAATGGTACCCAATGGCGTGGACCCTTACTTTACTGCCAAGCGATATGGGTACGAAACGGAATGTGAGAAACTTGGCGTAAAAATGCTCTTCTTAGACGCGGGAGGGTATGCCAATGTCAACAAGCAGATCGGTCAGATTGAGGACATGCTTCAAAGGGGCGTTGACGGCATAATTCTTGGCGCTACCAGTGCGCAAGGCACTGTGCCCGTGGTGGACAAGGTCATCGATAAGGGGATGCCCCTGGTCATTGATAACCTGGACTCTCTAACAAAAAAACCGGTCCTCAGGATCATGAAAAACGGCGTTCTTGTGGGTTTGCTTCGAGCGGTCTACATTGTTGAGCAACTAAAAGGGAAGGGAACGGTCCTGGTTTTGCCCGGGCCATCAGCAGTGTCTCTTTGTCAGGAAGAGCACAGGGGGTTTGTGGAATATGCCAAGCATTTCCCCGGAATAAAGGTCATTACCGAGTGGACGCCTTCCAGCCCTGACGCGGGCATGAAGACGGTGGAGGGCGTTATGCAGGCTCATCCCGATCTCAAGGCAATTGCATGTTTTTCGCCTCCTCTGAGCACAGGAGCAGTTAAAGCCGTTCAGGCGTCCGGCGTTAAAAAAGGCGATATCATTATTGTTGGCCAGATGCTTGATGCAGGAATGGAGGAGTACATGAAAAATGGGTGGTTGCAGGCCACTGTCATGTGTGACCATATCGAAATGGCTCGGGAAGCCGTTCGCATGCTTGTAAAGGAGATCAAGGGAGAACTCAAACCTCCATTGTATAATCAGATAGATCATTATTTAGTTACTGAGGGGACTTTAGAGCAATTTGACAGGAAAGGATCTACCTATCCAAAAGAGTGGCGCAAGTAGCTGAAGACCAGTCTGCTTCCAGACCCTTCTTTCTAAAAAGAGGGGTTTGGGCAAAGGCAACTGAGGTCTCTTGAGCCTTCACGCCGCTGAAAAGGCGATTACCAGGATGGCAAGATCGGCGGTGTGAAGGGGATTGTGTGCAGGTAGACCTCGTTTCGGACGGTGAAGCGACAGACGCGGCGCCCTTTGATCCTTTAGTAGTGTCAGGGTCAATGAAGTCTATAAGGCATATGTGCCGCGATGTGGCTCCAACGCCTGACCAAGAACTTCAGCAATGAGGCTGTGGATAAACCCGTATAGGCTTTCAGACAGCTTTCCGAGGCAATTTACGCGGTCTTTCCCTGGTGGGATATGACCCGAGTTGTTGCTGTTATCTAAAACAGGCGAAAAGAAAATGAATTGATATGTTCATTTGGAGGTGACTTTGAAATGAATCTGAACCCTGAAGAAATTGCGCATGTCTTAAGAAAGATTGTTGGGGATGAATACGTATTTACAGATGTATTTGAACGCATAGCGTATGCAGATACGTCTTTGCCGTACGATGTGGAAGAAACGGACCTGCCGGATGTGGTGGTTCATCCTTCTGATGCCCGGGAGATTTCGGAGATTTTGAAGTATGCCAACGCAAACGGCATTGCAGTAACTACTTATGGTTCCGGCACCTCTCTAATTTTTGGCACAAAACCCAAGCATCGGGGAATCAGCTTGAGCACTGAGCGGCTGAAGTATTTTGACATACGGGAAGATCATCAATGGTTTGAGTGTGGAGCGGGCGTGAAGGCAGGTTATGCCATCGACGCATTGGGAAAATTGGGGTATTTTCTGCCGATCCAGACCCAGGCAGGCTCAAGTATCGGTGGCGCGGTGAGTGTGAATACCATCGGCCACCTGACAGACAATGTTTTCGGCAGACCGGTGAACAACGTGCTGGCCTTAGAGGTAGTGCTTCCAACCGGAGAGATTATCGAAACCGGTTCGGAGTGTTTGAGGCGTTCGGCCGGCTGGGATCTGGCGCGTATCTTTATCGGTTCCGAAGGGATTCTGGGAATCATTACAAAGGTGAGGATGGTGCTGCATCCCACCCCCGAAACGGTTGACGCTGTGGGATTTTTCAAGAGCACCGAGGAGATCGGCCGCGTCATCGGATTGATGTATGAGAAGAAACTGCCCCTGCCAATGGACGGAGAGTTCGTTGGAGAAAAAGCCTGCAAAGTTGGCTATGAGGCCTATGGACTGGATTTCCCGGAAGGGGCGCTTGCCGTCACCCGATCCATGGGCTGGACCAAGGAGGAAGCCCTCCGTAATGCGAACCTGCTCGTGGATCTTTTTAAGAGTGCAGGGGCGACCGATGCATTTATTTTAGAGGACGAGACCCTCAAGAAGCAGGTATGGGGCGTTCGAGAAAATGCCATGCGCTGGGGCCAGGAAAAGGGCCTGAAGGGGTATCTTGCGATTGAGGTCAATCCGGTCCTCCCCCGTCTGCCAGAGGCCATGAAGGAACTGGTCCATATCACCGAAGGGAGAAAAGACCTGATTGGAGAAACATCGAATTATGTTTACGGCCATGTGGGGTCCGATTCACTCCATTGCCTTTTTGCATTTCCTTATGACTGGTCCACTGAGAAGATGAAGCAGGTGGTAGACGAGATCTGGAACCTGGAAAAGGAGCTGCAACTAAAATACGGCGGCGTGGGTGGAGACTGGGGATGGCTTCCGCATCGCGTTCCCTTTTATCGAGAGAAATACGGGGAAGTCAGTTACGGCATTATCAAGAAGATGAAGCAACTTTTTGACCCCAACAATATCCTTAACCGCGGGAATGTTGAAGGAGAGGTATGATGGAGGCGCTGCGAACCGAAGAGAGCATAATGGAATTTTTAAATAACGCGCTGATTTCTTGTGAAAAATGCCACCTGTGCAACACGGTGTGTCCGGTATGTGATCCTCGGGTGTCTCAGGGGCCATACGGGATTAACCGCTCTATTTACTATGGGTTGAAGTGGAATCGATTTACAGAAAAACTGCGGGATCTGGTTTATTCATGCACGACCTGCGGGAAATGCGTGGTCAAGTGTAAAGGGGTCAGCCGGGCACTCCCTCTTGTGGAGATTATCGAAAATGCAAGGGAACTATTATTGGTGGAGAAAATGCTGGGGCCGATGCCGGAACAGCGCAATGTGTTAAAGAACATGCATGTGCGGGGGAACCCGTGGGGAAATGCTCCCCATGAGAGGACTGACTGGGCAAAGGGCCTGGATATCTCTCCTGCCGCATCTGACACACACGTGGATGTGCTCTATTTTGTCGGGTGTGCATCTTCCTATGACCCCCAGGCTCAGAAGATCGCCAAAAACCTGAGCAACATCCTGAAACAGGCCGGGGTGAACTTCGGTATACTCGAGAAGGAGGTCTGCAGTGGACACGAGGCGCGAAGGATGGGGGAGACGGGGCTGTTTCAGTTTCTTTCCGAAGCCAATATGGCGTTGTTCGAGCAAGCCGGGATCAACCATATTGTGACAGGGGATCCGCACAGTTTTTACAGTTTTTGTAACGAGTACCCTTTCGGGAATAATGGTCCGAAGGTCCAGCATTACACACACTTTCTCAACAAATTGATCGATAAAGGTCAACTAAAGCTGGTTTCCAACGTGAGTAAGAAAGTGACCTACCATGATCCCTGTTATTTGGGAAGGCGCAGTGACGTATACGATGAGCCAAGAAAGTTGATTAAAACGATACCGGGTGTGGAACTTGTGGAGATGGACAAGTGCCGAGAGGATAGCGACTGCTGTGGTATGGGCGGTGGACGGATGTGGATGGAGCCGCCTGAGACCCTTGTAAGCTCCCAGGCAATTGCCAATAACCGCGTGCGTCAGGCACTTGATACAGGAGCAGAAATTCTTTTGACGGCATGTCCTTTCTGCAACATTACTCTTAATGATGCGGTGAAAACCTTGCAAAAGGAAGATGTCATACAGGTCATGGACATTACGGAACTGATCGTTTCCGCTTTATAACATTAGCGGTGACTATTCGTAGGCAGTGAAAGTGCGCTGCCGAGGGGAGAAAGTCGCGCCAACGCCTTAATTTTTATGGCATAAAGGAGTATTGAGATGAATGAAGAGATGAAGTCAATGAAAAACCAACCATGGAAGACAGAACACTGGCATGTAAGCCCATGGAATTATGTGGAAGAGGTAACAAAGGATTTCCAAGCCCCTGAAACGGTGAAAATCCATGACATTACCCTGCGGGACGGAGAGCAGCAGGCGGGCATTATTTTTACCAAGGATGATAAGATCCGGATTGCGGAAAAACTGGCCGAGGTTGGCGTCCACCGGATTGAAGCGGGCATGCCTGCCGTTTCCCCCAATGATGAGGCGGCGATTCGGGAAATTGTAAGGCGTGATCTCGGTCCTGAAATCTTTGCGTTCTGCCGGTGCATGGTCAACGATGTGGAGCTGGCTGCTGACTGCGGGGTAGCCGGGATTGTGATCGAGATTCCTGCGAGCGCCCATCTGATCGAGCAGGGGTACAAGTGGCCTCTGGAGAAGGCTATTGATCTATCCATAAAGGCGACGGCCTATGCGAAAGAAAAGGGGCTCTATACGGTCTTTTTCACCATTGACGCCACGCGGAGCGACCTGACCTGGTTGCTTGACCTGATCGATCGTGTGTCAACAGAGGGTCACATGGATGCCCTTACCCTGGTGGATACCTTCGGGGTGCTCTCGCCTCATGCGGCGGCTTATTTTACGAAGAAGGTGAAAGAAAGGGTGTCCAAGCCTCTGGAGATTCACTTCCACTCCGATTTCGGTATGGGAGTGGCCAATACGATCAATGCGGTCTTGGCAGGCGCTGAGGTGATACATTCGACGGTCTTGGGTATTGGGGAGAGGGCAGGAAATACGCCGATGGAGGAAACGGCGCTGGCCCTGCTCACCATGTACGGGATTGATGTCGGTTTGGATTTCAGTAAGTTGAATGAACTTTCCGGGCTTGTGCAGCAATTATCGGGTACTCAGGTCCCATCCTGTCGGCCATTTGTCGGGGAAGGGGCCTATTCTATTGAGTCAGGGATCGTGACGGGTTGGTTCAAGAATGTGTTTGAGTCGAATCCGACTACGGTATTTCCGGTTCATCCTGATTTTGTGGGTCATGCGGCCCCGCAGATCATGATGGGCAAGAAAAGTGGTCTTGACAATATAGAGATCTGGTGCCGCAAACTGGGTATAGAACTTGACGAGGAAAAGGCCATGGATGTGCTTG
>JAUPKI010000328.1 GCA_030837545.1 Thermodesulfobacteriota bacterium
CCCATCCTTCGCTTATTGGCAGGCCCTTTGCTGTAACCGTTAGGAAGAAAGGATAAATGCCATGCAAATCGTTATGTCACCGCAGCCGGTGGTTGCTCTCATCGCGGGAATCTTGATTCTGCTGGTCCCAAGACTATTGAATTATATCGTTGCCATCTGTCTTATCATATTTGGCATCCTCGGGTTGATCCGCTGAGCGGCTTGCACGAATCTTCACCCGGAATCCACGCATCCTCAAGAGCGGTAAGTAAGCAGGACGAACCGTTTTACCGCGATCTATGGGAGACAATCTCCGCCGGCAGCGTAATAAAGCCGCTGATTCACCCATTAAATGGATAGATTATGTAAATATGAAGTGATCTGCATCCAGTTCGAATCAATACCACCCGTGATCACCGAAAAGCGGGTGCCAGAGATGCTGCCATATTCGCAAGACCTTTGATTTACAATTAGACTCTCAAAAAGGAGATACCAAACTTGCTGTCCTTCAGTACGATCATTATCGGGAGCTTGCACAAATTCCGGATGCGCCTCTCCAAAAATAAAAACAGTCAGGCGCACAAGCGCGCAGGCGATGAGCCGCCCCTTAGATCGGAATTGTTCAGCGCTTCCCAGATGGAACAGTATGGAAAGACCCTTGCCGCAGCCCACATGTTGAGTGCAGACCATGCACCTGAAAAACTACTGACACGGCTCGGTGAGAATGAAAACATCCTCCAGGAAGTTCGCGACCTGCTCACCGGGGCCGTGAAAGGAAACCGGACGATTACACCGGCAGGGGAATGGCTCCTTGATAACTTCTATTTAGTGGAAGAACAGATTCGCATTGCCAAGAAGCATCTGCCAAAAGGGTACAGTAAGGGACTGCCCCGCTTGAAAAAGGGACCGTCATCTGGTCTGCCCCGGGTGTACGACATTGCCCTGGAGACAATCTCCCATGGTGATGGCCGGGTCGATCTGGAGAATCTCAGCAGTTTCGTCGCCGCTTATCAGAACTTTACCGAGCTGAAGCTGGGCGAATTATGGGCCATCCCCATCATGCTCCGTTTGGCACTGATCGAGAATCTAAGGCGGGTGGCCACAAGAATTGCCGCCGACAGGATCGACCGGAACTTAGCCGATCACTGGGCGGATCGAATTACTGAGACCGCCGAGGGTAACCCTAGTGATTTGATTCTGGTTATTGCCGACATGGCCCGCTCAAAGCCCCCCATGGTCAGTTCCTTTGTTGCCGAGCTTACCCGCCGTCTGCAGGGACAGGGGCCTGCCCTCGCGTTGCCCCTTACCTGGATTGAACAGCAGCTTTCCGAGTCGAGTCAGAGAATTGAACATTTAGTGCAGGCAGAAAACCAGCAGCAAGCGGCAGATCATCTTTCCATAAGCAACAGCATCGGCAGCCTCCGGTTTCTGGCCGCCATGGATTGGCGCAAGTTCGTCGAAGCCATGAGCGTCGTAGAGCAAACCCTCGCCGAGGATCCTGTAGGTGCTTATAGTCGCATGGATTTCGACACTCGTGATCAATACCGTCATGTCGTGGAAAGGATAGGGAAGAGGAGCCTGGTCAATGAGCATGAGGTAGCTCGCACTGCAATACGCCTTGCCAGGAAGGGCGAGGGCGGGGCAGACGGTGACGATCGGGAGAAACATGTAGGATTCTACCTGATAGGCAAAGGGTTGGCCCTCTTCGAAGAATCCGTCGGAGTGCGCCTTTCTGCAAATGAGGCAATACGAAAGGCCATGCGCCGCTTTCCTCTGGCCTTCTATCTTGGTGCAATCTGCACGCTCACGGTTATATTCGCCGGATTTTTGCTTGCCGAGGCTCACAGCCACGGGGTACAGGGCGTCAGGCTGGGGTTGATTGGCATTGTATCTCTGTTTTCCGTCACCCAGTTGGCAATTGCCTTGGTGAACTGGCTGACGACGCGGTTGATGACGCCCCATCCCCTGCCCCGCATGGGCTTTTCCAAGGGAATTCCTCCGGAGGCGTCTGCCCTTGTTGTTGTTCCCACGATGATCACAAGCCCTGAAGGCATTGAGCATCTGATGGAGGCGCTGGAGGTCAGGTTCCTGGCCAACAGGGGTGAAAATCTGCGTTTTGCCCTGTTGACTGATTTTCGGGATGCCAATGAAGAAACAATGCCTGATGACGAGCCGCTACTATTGTTGGCCCGGCAGAGAATCGAAGAGCTGAACCAAAAATACAGAGTTTCAAAAAACGATGCCTTTTTCCTTTTCCATCGTCCCCGCCGCTTAAATCCCCAGGACCATATCTGGATGGGTTACGAACGTAAACGGGGGAAACTTGCAGAGCTGAATTCTTTTCTCCGGGGTGGGCCAAGAGAGTGTTTTCCCCTTATCGTCGGTCATACAGATGGTTTGGAGAAGGTGAAATACATCATCACCCTCGACACGGATACACAGCTTCCTCGTGATGTGGCGTGGCAACTGGTGGGAGCCATGGCGCACCCGCTGAATCTTCCGCGCTATGATGAGGACAGACAACGTATCTATGCCGGATACGGTATCCTTCAGCCACGGGTGGCCGTAAGCCTGTCCGGCATGAACCGGTCACGGTATGCCCGCATGTGGGGAAATGATGCCGGGATTGATCCCTATACCCGCGTTGTTTCTGATGTGTACCAGGACCTCTTCGGAGAAGGCTCCTTCATCGGCAAGGGTATCTACGATATTGATGCGTTCGAGCAGGCTCTCAAGGGACGTTTTCCTGAAAACCGTATTTTAAGCCATGATCTTATCGAAGGGTGCTATGCCCGGGCAGGTCTTTTGAGCGATGTGCAATTATATGAGGAGTACCCTTCTCGTTACAGCGCCGACGTGAACCGTAGGCACCGCTGGATTCGCGGGGATTGGCAGCTTTTAAGATGGCTGCTGCCGGGAGACTCCGGTCCGGATGCGAGATTTCAAAAGAATCCCCTCTCAGTGCTTTCCCGGTGGAAGGTTTTCGACAACCTGCGGCGCAGCCTCTCGCCCTTGGCATTGACATTACTGCTGCTGATTGGCTGGACCGTATCGCCAAGGCCATGGTTCTGGACCTTGGCGGTCCTGGGGATCATCTTGATCCCTGTCTTGATTAGCTCTCTGATGGATCTGATTCAGAAGCCCAGTGATGTCATTCTGCACCGGCACATTCTTGCCGCTTTCCGCGAGACCGGGAGGAGCCTTGGTCAGATTGCTTTTACCTTCATGTGTCTGCCTTATGAGGCTTTTTTCAGTATGGACGCCATTCTGCGCACCATCTGGCGGATGGGAGTTGCGAAAAAACGGCTTCTCGAGTGGAACCCTTCAGGGGACTCGGATCGCACGATCCGGGAAGGACTGGCCGGTACCGTCCGGACCATGTGGATCGCCCCGGGTATTGCCGTTGCCGCTGCGA
>JAUPKI010000329.1 GCA_030837545.1 Thermodesulfobacteriota bacterium
CCGATGCACCCCAATACGGCTAACCCGCCTAATGCCAGTTTGATCAATGCCGGATCCATTCAGACTCCCTTAGAAAAGTGAACTAAAATGACTAAAGTTGACGGTGCTTTCTGATATTTTCAAATCCGAATTTAACGGCCAATGCCGTATGCCTTTCACTTGATCACAGGGTATTGAAAAATTACCTAAATTACGAATTGCCTTAACTTTAGCTCACTTTAGTCACTTCACACTTTAGTCACTTCTAAAATATAGACATCCCTGAAAACCCTAAAAACGCCAGGGCGAACAGCCCGGCTACCACAAAGGCAATGGGAAGCCCCCGGTATGTCGGGGGAACACGTGCCAGTTCCAGCCGTTCACGGACAGAAGACATCAGAAAGAGGGCGATCAGGAACCCGAGCCCTGCCCCGAGGGCCAGCATCAGACTCTCAAAGGCATTGTACTCATTGTCCGCAAGGATCAGCGGAACGGCAATGATGATGCAGTTGGCAATGACTAATACCAGATACACCCCGAATGCCTTGAACAGAAGCGGGTTAACCTTTCTTAAAATCGTATCCACCGCTTGAACCGATAAGGAGACCAGGCCGATAAAGACAACAATCTGGAGGAAATCCAACCTGTAGGGACGAAGCACAAACTGGTAGAGAAACCAGGACATCATGGCGCTCACCACGATGACAATGGTAAATGTAATCCCCATGCCTACTGCTGTGGACTTCTTTTGAGATGTCCCGAAAAATACGCACAGACCCAGATATTTGGTAAACACAAAGTTGTTGATGATCATGGCGCCGATGAGGATAGAGAAAAGATACCCCAGGTAGACCTTCTTGACACTGAGAATCGCAGTGCCCAGGGTTTTTCCCTCAGAGGCGATATGGTTTGCCGTGAGTACATGGGGCTGGCTCTGCTTGAGGGCGTCTGTAAATGTCAGGGTCACGGTTTTCCGGTCGGCGCTGAGCGCGACCCCCTGAATCTTCAATTTGATATCCGGATCGGGCTTCTCGTACACCGTATAATTCGATGCGTTCCTGGCCCATGCCTCATCGACCGGCCCGGCGAATTCGATGACGATCTGGTTGGCCTCTTTGAAGGCCGTCTTTTTGACAAAACGATGCTCAGTGGCGCACCCGGCCATCAGGAAGATCCCAATGACAACCAAAACGGCTGAAAGGAGATAGTTTCGTTTGGAGATGTTCATATCTATCTGGCCCTTCTCTTTCGGTTATAGACGATCTCCATATAATTGAACATGGCCATCATGATCCCTACGCAGAAAAATCCGGCGGCCGGGAGGACAAAAAACAGGAGCGGCCGGAACCCAAGGACGTCATAGCCGAGAATCGTCCCCATCCCCAATAATTCTCTGACAAAACCGAGGGCCACCATGCCGAACATGAACCCGAAACCCATGCCGATGCCGTCCCAGAAAGACGCGGGGACGCTGTTCTTGCAGGCAAAGGTCTCCAGTCTCATGGTGATGATGGCAAAGGCGACGATCAGCTTGACGAAGATGCCCATCTCCTTATAGGCGGCGGGCATATATGCCGCCAGGACCAGGTCAATGACCGTGACCCATGTGGCGATCGTCAGGGTGTAGGTCGGGATTCGGATCCTGGGGTGGATATAGTTCTTGATGGCCGCGATGGTGCAACTGGAAAAGACTTGCACAAAGAGGACGGCAATCCCCAGCATGATCCCGTTCATCACCGTGGTGCTGATTCCAACTGCCGGGCACATGGAAAGGGCCAGCCGAAAGATAGGGTTCTCGTTCAGGATGCCGTTGGAAACCAACTCGAAATTTGTCTTGGTCGTGGCAGGCACTGTCTTGCTCCTTCGCTGACTAAAAAGCTACCGGGATATGCCGGCTTGAGATGACCGTGTCCAGTCGATTGATCCGGTAGGCAAATTTGGCAACCATGTTTTTGACGCCATCGGTCACCGCCTTGCTGGAGATGGTAGCCCCGGTCAGGGCATAGATGTCCTTGTCCTGATATCTGCTCCGGATGGCCTCCACTTCCCCCTCGGGGATCGGAGATGCCTTCGCTTTCTTGCTCTCCAGATACGCCTTGTATTCATCGGGAAGGGGTTCTTTGACCACATGGAGGTCTTTCACCTTTTCAAATGACTTTCCCTTGAACTGGTTCTTGAAATAGTCCTGTTTGATCTCCGCGCCGAGACCCGGGTCCTCTTCCTGCTCCGTGATCTCAAGGCCGAGGATCTCAAATGATGGATCCAGGGCCAGCATCACATGGATAAACGTTTTAAAGCCGGGGAATTCTCCAGGCAACAGATAGGCCAGCCGCTTTTTCCCCAACTTGGCCACAATGGTGGCGTCGGCATACACAAACGTCTTAGGCGGCTTCACCACCTCTTGCAGGGCACTGGACCTCTCTGCCGCTTCAGAGGCCTTCTCCGGCGTCATATCGAGTGGGTACTGGTGAATGAATTGACCGTCCAGATCCATCACCATAAGCTGGTACCCCACGCCGTCTCCCTTCAGCACCGGAAGCACATATCCCAAGGTACTGGTATCGGCATCCGTAAGAATATATCGATAAAGGGAATAGAGTTTCAGGTCGGAGGGGGCCGGATGGCTTTTTGTGTAGCCCAGCAATCCGAGCACGGTCTCTTGAACGTCGACATGTTCATTGTGCTTCTTGGCCTTGTCTGTAATAACGAAAACCGAGCCCATGACCAGGGCGGCAATCAGACACGAAACGGTAAGGCCAACAGTGATACGAATGATTTGCTTCATATCAGGCACCTTTTTGAGGAGCAAAACGCTTGGGTCTGAACCATCCCTCTAATGCCGGCACGAGCGGGTTCATGAGCAGGATCGCATAGCAGACGCCCTCGGGATACCCGCCTTTTAAACGGATTAAGACCGTCAGTGCCCCTATCCCCGCCCCAAAAATCAGCTTTGCCGGAACCTGGGACGGCGAGGTGACGTAATCGGTCGCCATGAAAAAGGCCCCCAGAAAAACGCCGCCCGAGAGAATGGCCAACAAGGGGTTTCCCATAAACAGCCTCTCCCCGCCGAATACCCAGGTGAAAAACGCCACCGAAACGATGACCGACACAGGGATATGCCAGGTGATGTACCGTTTATACATAAGGAACAGGCCACCGATCAAGAGAAGAAGGGCCGACGTCTCTCCAATGCAGCCCGGTCTCCATCCCACAAAGAAATCGCCGTAGATCGTTGACATGCTCCCGAATTTTTCCATCAGTGCGCTCGCGCCATAGTGCTTCAGGACATAGAGAGGGGTGGCCGTTGAGACCGCATCGATCCCTGATCCCATATACTTGAAAACGGCCGCATCGCGGATGGGGGGAAGCCAGGCCGAGGTCATGGCCACGGGAAAGGTGGCCATCAGAAAGGCCCTGCCGATAAGGGCCGGGTTAAATATATTGAATCCAATGCCGCCCAGAAGATGCTTGGCAACGTAAATGGCCATGACGGCGCCCAGGATGGGAATCCAGTAGGGGACCCCCGGAGGGATGACATAGGCCAGGAGGAGACCGGTAATCGCCGCACTCCCGTCTTTGATGGTGATGGGTCGGTGGAGGAGCCTCTGGGAAAGAGCCTCCGCAGCCACACAGCTCGCAACGCTGATGGCTGTGATAATCAGCGTCTGAATGCCAAAGATAAAGATGGACAGGATCAGCGGCGGCAGGAGACAGGCCACGACCGTCCACATAATCTTTTCAACGGATTCCCCGCTCTTGACATGAGGCGACACAGAGACCGTCAGCAACGGGGCGCCGACCACAGGCGATCCCTTCTCTTTTTCTACCGTTTCGATGGCACGACTCCTTATCGGTTATTAGGATCTACTTGTGCAACCGTTCAAAGGTTCAGAGGTTCAAGGTTGCATTCTTGGCCCCCCGATTCCATTTTGGAGGGGTACATCCCATAAGCAGATCCGGTTCCTCAGTTGAAACCAGCAAATAGGCGACCGAAGGGACGTATGTTAACAATGCAGCACCCTGTTGCCTGCGATATGGATCTTTAATACTGCTTTTGCCCCTAATCCCGCTTTGCAGCGGGAAACGTTTAACCCGGAACCTGTGAACCTGTGAACCCTTACTCACTTCTTTGCTTTCATTTTGGCCAGACGGATAAACTGGACCAGGGGTCGTTTAGCCGGGCAGGCGAATGCGCAACACCCGCACTCGAAGCATTCAAACACCCCGAACGGGGATGTATCCCCTGCACGCCCTGCCTCCACATATACGCCGATCTCATTGGGGAGAAGTCCCATCGGGCAGGCCTCCAGGCACCACCCGCAGCGGATGCACTGGCTGTAGGGACGGGCATCGATCTCACCCTCGGTCAAAAAGAGGATCCCGGAGGTGGTCTTGGTGACAGGGATATCCAGGGTGGAGATCGCAAAGCCCATCATCGGACCGCCCAGCACCACCTTGGCCAGACCTGACGTGGTTCCACCTAAAAAGGATACAATATCGCTGATGCGGGTCCCGATCCTGACCAACAAATTCGCGGTCCGTGCGATGCCGCGGCCCGAAACCGTAACGATCTTTTCGTACAAGGGCTTTTGCAGCACAACAGCGTCATAAATGGCCTTGGCGGTGCCCACGTTCTGGACGATGACCCCGACGTCAAAAGGGAGTCCAAAGCCGGGAACCCGCCGGCCCGTTATGCTCTGTATCAATTGCTTTTCAGAACCCTGGGGATATTTGACTTTCAGAGGCGATACGGTCACCTTGAAGCCATTGGACGACGCCTTGTTGCAGGCGGTTTTCATGGCGTCGATGGCATCCGGCTTGTTGGCCTCGATGCCGATGCGGCATTCCTTGATGCCCAGGATGCTTAAGAGGATACTGGCCCCTTCGATGACCTTCTCAGGATGCTCGAGCATGAGGCGGTGGTCGGTGGTGAGATAGGGCTCGCATTCGGCGCCGTTGAGGATGAGGGTGTCCACCTTTGCATTCGAGGGGGGGGAGAGTTTGATATGGGTGGGAAACCCGGCCCCCCCGATCCCGACGATCCCGGCATTCTTGACCCGTCCCAGGAGTTCATCCCTTGAAAGGGCCTTCCAGTCAGAGGCCGGCCATGCTCTCGGTTCGGCGCTGGGGTCTGTCTGAATGGTGACCGACGGGGCCTTTACCGCGATCGGATGGGCGGAGACGCCGATCGCCTTGACGGTTCCGGTGACGCTGGCATGGATGGCGGCCCCAAGGCCCTTCTCTACATTCCCTATCACATCGCCCTCGACAACCAGGTCTTTCTTGTTGACCAAAGGGTTGCAGGGGGCGCCGAAGTGCTGATTCAGAAGAATCTCGACCTCTTCGGGTATAGGTAAGGACTCAACCGCCGAATGCTCTGTAAGTTCCTTTGCCTCGGGGGGATGCACCCCCCCCTTTGGGAAGGTAAGTAGTGATTCGTTCATATTCCTCTGCCGGACCTGAGCGGACGTTTCATTCGGGATATAGCTGATTGGACCGGTTTTTGTATAATTAGAAGGGGAGGCCTTTGTCAAGCGATTTCCGCCTGGAATCAAAAACTTTTCTGGCCCTCTGAATGTCCCGTCCGATCTGGTCGGCCAGGTCCTTGATGGACCCGAAGGGCCTTTCATCCCTCAATCGCTCGATGAATTTGACTGAGATCTTCTTGCCGAGCAGGTTTCCGTCAAAATCCAGGATATGGGTTTCAACCGAAAACGGACCTTTGCCAAAGGTCGGGTTATAGCCGATGTTGGTCACCCCGGCCAGGGTTTGGTGGTCAACCATCACGTGGACGGCGTAGACGCCCAGCTTGGGGACCAGCTCGTCAATCAGTTCGATATTGGCAGTGGGAAAGCCCAAGAGCCGGCCCCCCCGGTTCTTTCCGCTGATCACGGTCCCGCAGATCTGGTAGTCTCTGCCCAGCAGTTCCCTGGCCTCGGGGAGGTTTCCTTCCTGGACCAACTCTCGAATGCGGGTGCTCGAAACCAGCTTGTCGCCGACATAGACCGGTTCCACCACATGCACCACAAACCCGAGGTCTTCGCCTGTTTTTCGAAGGAATTGGATGTCCCCTTCCCGATTGTGTCCGAACGTGTAATCATATCCGACGACAATCTCTCGAACGCCGATCCTCCCTACGAGGATCTCCTGAACAAAATCATGGGCCGAGATGGCTGCAAATTCTCTTGTGAAGGGGATACAGAACACCACGTCAATGTGGGCGTTGTCGATCAATTCCAGCTTTTGATCGGTGAGCGTAATCAGGCGGGGACCGTTGCCGGGTTTCATGACCTTTATCGGATGGGGATCGAAGGTCATCAGGGCCGACTGGCCGTTTATCAATCGGGCCCGTTCCTTCACCTTGTCAAAAAGTACCAGATGGCCCCTATGCACGCCGTCGAAATTCCCGATGGTCAGAACCGGATTTCGAAGGGGGTGTTTGAGGTTTTTTAAATCAGAAATAACAGCCATATCGCAACATAACGATGGTGCTACAATCAGCTCCTGAAGTGTTAGGTCTGAATAAAACGGCGATCTGAAGACCGGGCCGCCGTCGCCAGAACAAAATCTATTGACAAACCGAATTTGTTAATATACGCTTCCATATAAAAGATTTCAACCTCATTTTCACGCCGAAGTGGCGGAACTGGTAGACGCGCTAGGTTCAGGGTCTAGTGGGCGGATGCCTGTGCGAGTTCGAGTCTCGCCTTCGGCACCAGATGACAACGGCGCAACCTCAAGGGGTTGCGCTTTTTCATTACTGATTGATTAACGGGTCTGCTCATGGCGCGGTTTTCCGTCCGGCGGCACGGTACGATGTCGCCCAAGGGCGCCGCATAACCGGCTCAAGGTCGTCATGGGCAGGGTTGCTTTCCTCGGACAGAAGGGTAACCATCGGGGCAGGGCAGGGCCAGCTACAGGGCCCGTCTGCCATGAACACATTGCCGAATGGTCATGTTTCTATAAGGTGGATGCAAGGTTCGGCTGTTATTTGTCATAACAGTTGTAGGGGTTTCTCGTTTCAGGGAACCTAAAGGAACATTTTGCATCGTGCGTCTTTAAGGGCCATCCGGGACGTTTAAGGAGATATCATGCCAGAAAAGAGAGAGATTGCAGAAGAGGTCTTTGCGGCCATGCTGGATCAGGCCATTGAAGACCTAAAACTGAGCGGGCTGGATCCAGGAGAGATTTACTCGATTGTGGAGGAAAATTTCGGCATTGCCTATGCCCGCCGATTCTGCACCCACATCAAGAGATGAAATGGACATCCGTACTTATTAACTCCACAGTCCAAAGTTATCGTAATGTATTGATATTATTAGATGTGTAAATTCCATGCCGTCATTCGGGCGAAAGCCGGAATCCAGTTACTTACCATACGTCAACGTAGTTGTGAAACCATGTACTTGGCCATTGGGTTCAGGTTTAACGGGGTTGGAACAGCCATATCTTCCGCGCGGTTGGATGGGAGGGCGTAGTTGGAGGGTGCTGGGTTCGGCTTCGCTCTAACCAACTTACGGGCTGCGGTTCTATCAGGTCAGCTTCAGGACGGCAATGATGACGCCGGCCATGGTTACGGACGTGCCGAAAGACCAGACCATGAAGCGATCAATCCTCCTGGTAAGGCTTTCGAAGCGTTTGTCCACCTGCTC
>JAUPKI010000330.1 GCA_030837545.1 Thermodesulfobacteriota bacterium
GCGACAAATGGTTCACCCGGTGAGCACATGCTAACTGCGAAACGTCCTATTGACTGCCAGTCAGCTCTTCAATGTACCTCTTGCGAGGAAACCCTAAACGTTAAACCCTGAACCTGTGAACCCTTACTTCGCGACAAGTCATGCGCCAGGATGACCTCTGAAAAAAATTTGGTGTCGACGAGCTTGACTTTGACTTTGAGACATCAGATCGTTTCATCCTCAGGGGCGCTTTGTTTTTCAGGTTCCTTCTCAAAGATTTCAGAAAGGGTCACTTCCATGGGAAAAAGGGTTAATGTCAAACGCTCATCCCAGGTGAAAATTTCAGGGGATCCGTATCGTCCCGCTTTCAGCACATACCGTTCCACATATTCCCGTTCGGGAAAGACAATCAAGTATTCCTTGACCCCGAATCGTTCATAGAGTCGCAGCTTTTCTCGTCGGTCCTTCACTTCGGTGGAAGGAGAAACCACCTCTACAATCAGGTCCGGGGCGCCCTGAATGTTGTCCGGCGTGATCTTTTTCCGGTCGCAGACGACAAAGACATCCGGTTGAACTACCGTGTAGTCATCTAGCACCACATCCGTCGGGGCAATGCCGGTATAGCACGGATTTCCCGCGTGCCGTTTGAAATTCGTGAAGAAATTGCCGACAATATTTTGGTGCCTGATGCGCGGCGCCGGGCTCATGGCATACAGAACGCCGTCGATAATCTCCCATCGTTCCTCTTCCGGCCATTTGAGATATTGATCCACGGTGTAGCGCTGTTCCTGTCTGATCGCCTGTTCCATTTAAGTCCCTCCCGATATATCCCGCTCCAAGTTTGCCAGAACGTTGCGAGCTTAGACCACGGATCAAGGTCGCGCCCTTGTGGATCACCCTGGGATCGCCGGTCTGTTTCATCGCCCCGCCATCAGTCGATGCAGTTCGTCCAACAAGCTGTTTTCATTTTAGAATCATTTATGAAAGGCATATGTTGCCAGGATATTGATAAATCATTTCCATGTCAAGATCTCATTGCCGTCATCGTGCCATCTCAACCACAGATGAACCCCGATTCCCACGGATTGTGACGGCTCAAGACAACAGGGTTTGTCGTCCCCCCGACGAAAATGGCCTTACATGGCAACACGCTATAAAACCGGGTAAACTCCCCTTGCGAACGCGGAGCTCGGAACGTGGAACGGCCACCATGATCAACGAGGCCGACACGTCCATATTTCTGGTGAACCGGCAATTTGAAAGGCTGTCCGGGTATGACAAGGCCGAAATAGAAGGAGCAGGAAATCATCCGGAAGAGACTCAAGGAAGCCCTGACCCGGGCGCTCAGCGGATTCATTCACATCTGTGCCGACTGTAGGCGAATCCGGGACGAGAAGGGGGACTGGCATCAAAGGAATTCTGCCGGATCCGTCACTCAAATTGGATGACAAGCTCAAACTCATCGGCATCGGGACGCCTTGTGATCTGAAAGCCGAGCTTTTTTCCCAGGGCGAGCATGCTTTGGTTCTCCTGTAACACAATGCCCCAAACCGTTTTGAATCCCCGCCTTTCAGCGATGGACAGGCAGTTTTGAAGAAGGGTCGAACCGATTCCTTTCCCGTGCCACGGGTCGCCGACAGCAACGGCGAACTCTCCCTTCTTTCCGTCCGGGTCTCCGATGATCCTGGCCACCCCCAGCATGCGCTCTGCCTCGGGATCATCCTCGACGGCCACCAGGGCGATCTCCCGGTCGTAATCGATCTGGGTGAACCGGGCCAGCATCTCGGGGCTCAATTCCTTTACATGGCTGAAGAAGCGGTTGTAGATGGTCGTGGGCGACAAGACCTTGAAAAAGCCTTGGAAGATGGGCGCATCTTCGGGCCTGACAGGACGGACAAACAGCCTGAGGCCTTCCTGGGTGACCAGCCGGGTCTCATCCTCATCCGGATACGCGCTGATAACCAGGTGCAGGGGGGAGGGGCGGTCCGATGCGGAAACGAGGATGCGGGCATCCACGGCCACGGGCTTGCCGTCCTTGATGAGAACGGGATTCATGTCCAGTTCTTCAATCTGGGGGAAATCGATTAGGAGCTGGGAGAGGCGGATGATCATCTCCTCGAGGCGCTCCATATCTGCCGGGGGGCGGTTTCTGTACCCCTGCAACAGGGTCCAGGCCTTCGTCTCCTCCATCATGCGCCGGGCCAGCAGACGGTTCATGGGGGGAAGGCCCAATGCCCGATCCTTGAAGACTTCCGTAAAGATGCCGCCCATGCCGAAGAGAATGACCGGACCGAAATTCACATCCCGTTTGGCCCCCAGAAGGATTTCGAAATCCGGGCTGGAAAAAAACGGCTGCAGGGTGACCCCCTCGATCCGGGCCTCGGGCTTATAGCGGCGGGCGGACGCCACGATTCGGGCAAAGGCTTCGCGGACATCCGCATCCGAACGTAAGTCCAGGCGAACCCCCCCTGCCTCGGTCTTGTGGGTGATGTCCGGTGAATGGAGCTTCATGACCAGTGGATATCCCATGTCCCGGCCCAGGCGGGAGGACTCTTCCTCGGTCCCGGCGGTTTCCGTTCGGATAACGGGGAGGCCGTAAGCCGAAAGGACCTCCTTGGAGTCCGACTCCAGCATAAACCCCTCCTCCGGGGCCCTGGCCAGCAGGCGCCCGGCCTTTTCCCGATCAACGGCGATGTCCCGAGTCAATTTGGGCGGGATTTCCAGAAGGGATGCCGTATTCCGGGCATACTCCACCATATACAAAAAGGCGCGGACCGCCCGCTCCGGCGTCTCATAGGTGGGAATTCCCGCCGTGTTGAGCACCCCCACGGCCTGTTCGATGCTCTTGCCGCCCATCCAGCAGGCAACCACGGGATAGTGGAGGTCTTTCGTGGCGGATGCCAGGGTTTCGGCCACGGAGAGGGGATCGGTAAGGGCCTGGGGCGCCAGCATGACGCATACGCCGTCCGTATCCTTTCCTTTTGAACAGACCTCCAGGGTCCGCCGAAAGCGTTCCGCGGAGGCATCCCCAAGGATGTCGATGGGATTGTTCCGGCTCCAGAAGGCCGGCAGAAACGCATCGAGTTGCTGAATCGTCTTGGGATCGAGGGGCGCAGGCTCCAGGCCGTACCGGGCAAGGGTGTCTGTGGCCATGACGCCAGGCCCCCCGCCATTGGTGACAATGGCCAGACGCGGGCCCCGAGGTCGGGGTTGTTTGGCCATCAGCTCGGCACAATCGAAAAGGTCCTGAATGGTATCCACCCGCACGATGCCTGCCCGCTTGAAGGCGGCGTCATAGGCCGCGTCCTCCCCGGCCATGGCCCCCGTGTGGGAGGCGGCGGCCTTTGCCCCGGCCTCGCTTCTGCCCGCTTTCAGGACAATGACGGGCTTGATCCGGGACACGGACCGGGCCGCGCTCATGAATTTGCGGAAATTCGTCAGGCTCTCGATGTAAAGGAGAATGCTCTTGGCAGAGGCATCGTTCCCGAGGTAATCGATGAGGTCGCCGAAATCCACATCCAGCATGGAGCCGATGCTGACAAAATGGCTGAAGCCGATATGCTCCTTGAAGGCCAGGTCCAGAATGGCCGTGCAGATGGCCCCGCTCTGAGAGATAAAGGCCAGGTGGCCGGCATCGGGCATCTCGGAGGCGAAGCTGGCGTTGAGGTTGGCGGCCGGATGGATGATGCCCAGGCAGTTGGGGCCCACGATACGAAGCCCGCCGGCATAGGCCGTGGACCGGATCTGTTCCTCGATTTCTCTTCCCTTCTCGCCGACCTCCTTTCCCCCGGCCGAGATCACAATGGCGCCTGCCACCTTCCTTTCGGCGCATTCCTGCACGATGTCGGGTACCGTAGAAATCGGCGTGGCGATGACTGCCAGGTCCACCCCTGTTTCCAGATCCGAGACGGATGGAACGGCCCCAATGCCATGCAGGGCATCGTATTTCGGATTTATCGGCAGCAGTCTTCCCGAATACCCGCCCTCGATGAGGTTTGTCATCAGCGCATTCCCGATGCTCCCGGGCTTTTCGCTCGCGCCCACCACCGCTACCTGACGAGGATGGAAGATACGCTCCAGATGGTACTGACTCATGATATGGCTGCTCCTTTAATTTTAAACACTAAGGGTTCACGGGTTCAAAGGTTCAGGGGTTCAAGGTTGAATTCATAGCGTCCTCCCACCCCTTGTCTGTATTCAATTCCTGTAATATTTTGGCCTTTTGAAAAAAGCGCTTTCCGATGAGGGGCCCGTGGCCTTACCTTTGCAGGACCTGTTTCACAGAAGCTTCACAGCGCTCGGACGCCGCCCCGCACCTGTTAAGAGGGGCTTGGAAACGAGGGGAAAATGGAAAGATATTCGACCAGATAAGCCGAAGACTGTCAAGGAATTTGGCCCGATCCACAATCCTTATCCGCAGATTCCTTCCGCGTTCAGAACGTGGTCATGACCATCCTTGACCACCTCATGACCACCTCCTGACTACCCCTGACGATATATATGCCCTCAGCAGAGGGCCAGGCGGGGAAAGGGAATGCCTACTCTTGAATATCGGCCAACCGGGTTCCTAAACCAACGGATACTGTCTCACAAATGCCGACAATATGGCTCCAGGAATCAAAAGGAGGGCGTATGCCTTTATATCGAGAGAGATCGATCTCGTCCAGGTCGCCCGGCGACGGTTCCGCCAGTTGTCGAACCAGTTGAACAACAGGAGACGCCTTTTCGCCCCTAATGAGGTCCGAATAGTAGTCGTCAAGGTCTTCAAGAACGCGGACAGCGGCTTTGGGGCCCAAATGATCCGCGAGGGCGGCAAAATCGATAAAATCGCGTGTCGCATTCCGGGAAATGATCATCCAGGCCTTTGTCCTCAACATCTCGGCAACGGTGGGCAGGGTGATGGATTTGCCTCCAGCGATTTCAACCTGTTCGGTTTCCAGAGGGCGACGCCGCATCAACTGGCGGATTCCGGTTTCAACGCCCTGGAAATTTCCCAGGATCAATTTTGGAGGACGGATTCGAACCGTTTCCCAATCGTCTCGGCCTTCAAGAAAATCAAGGACCTTTTCATAGGTGTCCTTGAGATCCGAGAGAATATGATCTGCATCGAATGAGTAGCGATGTTGGACGCGGATGGAAGCAGCGCTGCCGCCGATCAGAACAGCGCCCGGAAGGAGACCTTGAATATCGGCCGCCGCCTCAAGCAGCTTTTCCCACTGATGCCAATAGCGTTCCTCATCCTCAGCCATCCATCTTCTCCAGAAACATCTTGAAAAACCTCGGCCACCCATAGACCTGAGAATGGGGTATGGCCCTTCGAACAGCATCAGCGGCCTTCGGATTCCTATTTACCTCCCGCATGAGCCCCCGAATGTCGTCGTCAGAACCCCGCTCCCATATGGAGTGAACGACAGCAACGCCCCATTGGTCGTCTCCTACATGGATATGCCGATGTTCCATCGTTAAACCCGCAGGCGGTTATTGTTTTCGATCAGGCACGGTCCGGAAGAACATTTTCCGTCTCGATCACCACCTTGCCCACCCTTGAAATGGCGTCCCTGACATTTGCGGCCAGGTTGACCCTGCAAGAAGGAACTTGACTTCGAGGCATCAGGTGGATGCTTCCCCAGGGGGGCTTTGTTTTTCAGGTTCCTTCTCAAATATTTCAGTAAGGTTCACTTCCATGGGAAAAAGGGTTAAAGGGAGATGCTCATCCCAGTTAAAAATCTCAGGGGACCCGTATCGTCCCAATTTCAGCGCATACCGTTCCACATACTCTCGTTCGGGAAAGGCAATCAGGTATTCCTTGACCCCGAATCGTTCATACAGGCGCAGCTTTTCTCGTCGGTCCTTTACTTCGGTCGAAGGAGACACCACCTCGACCACCAGGTCCGGCGCCCCCTGAATATTGTCCGGCGTGATCTTTTTCCGGTCGCAGACCATGAAGACGTCCGGCTGAACCACCGTGTAATCATCCAGCACCACGTCCGTCGGGGCAATGCCGGTATAGCACGGGTTTTCCGGGTGAGTCTTCAGTCTGATGTGGAAATTACTGACAATGTTCTGATGTGTCACTCTCGGGGCCGGGCTCATGGCATAGGGAACGCCGTCTATAATCTCCCATCGTTCCTCTTCCGGCCATTTGAGATACTCTTCCATTGTGTACCTTTGGTCCTTCTTGATTGCCTGCTCCATGTCTATCACTCCCGATAACTTACGCTCTAAGGCGGCTAAGCCCTTCCGATCCTCCGCCGTGTCCCATGGTCAGGATCTTCTGGGTCATGTCGGGATCGCCAGTCTGTCTCATCGCCCCCTCCATGACTCGGCATTCTGGGGGCAACACTCTATTTTCATTAAAATTTCAATTCGGCGCTCATATTATCCCCCGTCATGGGTCGAGTCAATCCGATTTTTTCTTGACATCCCCTCCAGCCTCGGATAGGGTTCCATCAAATGATGGAAACAGCTATTGGAACAAGGCGATGGCGACACCCTTAGAAAAGGCCAGGAAAGACCCGGATTCCATGAAGGCCAGGATACTGAAGGCGGCCCGGCGGATGTTCGGCGAGTACGGGTATCATGGGACCACCACCCGAATGATCGCTCAGGAGGTGGGGATCGACATCTCGACCCTCTACTATCACTGGGGCGAGAAGGGCGATCTCTACGAGTCGGTGATCCTGGATATCAACACCGATCTTCGAAACCAACTGGCCAAGGTGGAAAAGATCATTCACGGACTGCCACTGGCCCAGCGAATGGCGATCGCCATCAATCAAGTAACCGATTTTCTGTTTGAATGCCCCGAGATCTCCAATCTGATCCTGTTTCAGTATTTCCGAAAGACCCGCCAGGAACCCAGCCTGGACTTTCATGTCCCGGATTTCATATCGGACATCGCCCGTTCCATGAATCTCTGCAAAGGCAAGGACCCTGTCCCGACCGGGGCATCCATGAAGGTCCTGGCCATGATGAATTCCATCCATAATTTTATCTCGGGTGAAGATTTCTTCCGGGAAATGCTCCAATTGAAAAGGAACGACTATGTGGATCATGTTAAACAGACCCTTGGATTTCTGCTGATCCCTGCATTCACGAAGTGAGGGATCGGTGGCGCGCAGGAGAGATTGAACCGCTGCTTTTTGCGCCTTTTGCGACTTTTTGCGGCCATGAAGATCCATAATGGAATCAACCCAACCCAAATCAAGGAGGTGACAGGATGGCCCTCAACTTGAATGCCGTCGGCAAAGAGATCGGCCCGGTCAGCAAGGAGTACAACTGGAAGGATGTGGTCCTCTATGCCCTGGGGGTCGGGGCCGGCTTTGATGAACTGGAGTACTGCTACGAACATCAACTGAAGGTGATCCCCAGCTTTTCCATTGCCAGCGTATTTGAGTTCCTGGCCGAGGTGGGGATGAGTTCCAATGCCGATCTGTCAGGGATTCTTCACGGCGAGCAGGACATCATCTTTCACAACCCCATCCCCATTGAAGGGACCTTGACCACGGAAGGCGTCATCACCCACATGTATGACAAGGGAGCTGGCAAAGGGGCGCTGGTGGTGGCGACAGCCGATACCTATCACTCCAACGGGAGTCGACTATTTACCAACATATTCACCATCTTCTGCAGAAAAGACGGGGGATTCGGGGGCGACCCGGGCCCCAGCGCCAGCTTTGAGCTGCCGAACCGTGCCCCTGATTTCGAGGAACTCGCCCGTTCCAATCCGGACCAGCCGCTCATTTACCGCCTCTCCGGCGATATCTTTCAGCTCCATGTGGACCCCGCCTTCGCCAGGGCCAGTGGGTTTGAAAAGCCCATCATGCACGGGCTCTGCACCCACGGATTCGCCTGCCGGGCCGTGATCAAACACCTCTTTCCCGGCGAGCCCGAACGGATGACCCGATTTCATGTGAGATTTTCCAGGACCCTCTATCCGGGCGTGCCCATGAAGACCCAGATCTGGAAGGTGGATGAAGGAAAGGCCCTTTTCCGGACGCTCAATGCGGAAACCGGAGAGGTGGTGATCGACCAGGGCATTGTGGAGTGGATCAGCCGTGAAGAGATGTCGCTGCGAAAGAGCCGGGGCGGGATCCGTTTTGACGATCAGGTGGCTGTCGTAACCGGGGCCGGCGCAGGCCTGGGAAGGGTGTATGCCCTTGAACTGGCCAAACGAGGGGCCAAGGTGGTAGTGAATGACCTGGGCGGGGCCA